>DIFQ01000108.1 GCA_002419215.1 Syntrophaceae bacterium UBA5744 | reverse complement strand
TCAGGTTATTTTGGACAGCAGTGACTTCACGACAATATTCACCAGTTTCTTCGGCACGGTGATCACCTTGACGACCTTTACGCCCTCGAGGAATTTCAGGGTTTTCTCGTCGGCGAGGGCCATCTCCTTGATTTTTTCCTCCGATTCGTCGGCGCTGACGGTGATGCGGCTGCGAAGCTTCCCGTTGACCTGGATGACGATCGTCAGCTCATCCTCAGACGTCAGATCCGGGTCGTAGGAGGGCCAGGGCACGCCGGCGAGCGATCCCTTGTTGCCGAGCATCTCCCAGAGCTCATCCGTGATGTGGGGCACGATGGGGGCCAGCAGGATGACGACGGTGTCGACGGCCTCCTTGATGACGGCCAGGGCCCCTGTGCTTCCCTTTTCCGGCCGCGGCACCTGGTAGACGAGATTGACCAGCTCCATGATGGCGCTGATCGCCGTGTTGAAGTGAAAACGGTCCTCGATGTCCGTCGTGACCTTCCGGATCGTCTGATGGGTCTTGCGGCGCAGCTTCTTGAGATCCTCGTTGAGCTCCTCGGAACCGGCCAGGGGCGCAATCCCCTGGATGTCCTCCAGGTAATCCATGACGAGCCGCCAGACCCTGCCCAGGAACCGGAAGGAGCCCTCCACACCCTGGTCGCTCCACTCGAGGTCCTTCTCCGGGGGGGCGGCGAAGAGGCAGAACATGCGGGCCGTGTCGCAGCCGTACTTCTCGATGAGGTAGTCCGGGTCGATGACGTTCTTGAGCGACTTGGACATCTTCTCCGTCTTCCCGATGGCGACCGGTTTCCCGCATTTCCTGCACTTGTCCTCTTCGACCTCGTAGGGGAAGAGGAAGCCGTGCTCGGCGCACTTCGTGGTCTCCTTGCAGACCATGCCCTGGGTCAGCAGGTTTGTGAAGGGCTCGTCGATGCCCAGGACCCCGAAGTCCCGGAGAACCTTGGTGTAGAACCGGGAGTAGAGCAGGTGCAGGATGGCGTGCTCGATGCCGCCGATGTACTGGTCCACGGGGAGCCAGTAATCCATGGCTTTCCGGTCGAGGCCGGGCTTTACGTCGCAGTGCGGGGACGCGAAGCGGTCGAAGTACCAGGAGGATTCGACGAAGGTGTCCATCGTGTCCGTCTCGCGCCTGGCGGGGCCCTTGCAGCCGGGGCAGGTGGTGTTCACGAAGGAGTCGATCCGCGCCAGCGGAGAACCGCCCTCGCCGGAGAACTCCACGTCTTTCGGCAACACGACGGGCAGATCTTTTTCCGCCACGGGCATGGCGCCGCATTTCTCGCAGTAGACAACGGGGATCGGGGCGCCCCAGTAGCGCTGGCGGGAGATCCCCCAGTCGCGCAGGCGGTACTGGATGGTCTTTTTGCCTTTGCCGGTGGACTCGAAGTGAGCCGCGATGGCCTCCATCGCCGCCGTGTTCTTCATCCCGTCGAAGGGACCCGAGTTGATCAAGATCCCTTCCTCGACGTATGCCTCCGTCATGGTCTCCACGTTGAGTGCCTTCTTCGGGTCCTGGATGACGACGATCAGGGGCAGATTGTACTTCTTGGCGAACTCGAAGTCGCGCTGGTCGTGCGTGGGGACGGCCATGACACAGCCCGTGCCGTAGTCGGCCAGCACGAAGTTGGCGGCGTAGATGGGCATCTTTCGGCCCGTCACCGGGTTGAGGCAGTGCGCATCCAGGAAGACGCCCTCCTTCTCGTAGTAGTCGGAGGTCCGCATGAGCTTGTCCTGCTTTTTCACCCGCTCCACATACTCCATGACGTCCTTCTCGATGGGCTTGCCCTTGGCGAGCTGCATGACGAGCGGGTGCTCGGCGGCCACGAGCATGAAGGTGGCCCCGTAGATCGTGTCCTGCCTCGTGGTAAAGACCCGGATGGGCTCGGTGCCGTCGACCATGGGGAAGGTGATCTCCAGGCCGAAGCTTTTCCCGATCCAGTTTTTCTGCATGGTGATGACCCGTTCGGGCCATCCCGTGAGCCTGTCGCAGTAATCCAGCAGCTCGTCCACGTACTGGGTGATCCGGAAGAACCACTGCGAGAGGCGCTCTTCCTTCACGTCGGTGCTGCAGCGCCAGCACTGCCCGGCCTCGACCTGCTCGTTGGCAAGCACCGTCTGGCATTTCGGGCACCAGTTGACGGCCGACTCCCTCTTGTAGACGAGGCCCTTTTCGTACATCCACAGGAAAAAGAGCTGCTCCCACTTGTAGTAGGCGGGCTCGCAGGTCGAGATCTCGCGGTTCCAGTCGTAGCTGAAGCCCATGCGCTTGAGCTGGGTCTTCATGTTCTCGATGTTCTCGTTGGTCCACTTGGCGGGGTGGATGCCGTGGTCAATGGCTGCGTTCTCGGCAGGCATCCCGAAGGAGTCCCATCCCATGGGGTGAAGGACGTTGAAGCCCCTCATGTGCTTGTAGCGGGCGACGACATCGCCGATGGTGTAATTGCGCACGTGCCCCATGTGGATGCGGCCCGAAGGGTAGGGGAACATCTCCAGGAGATAGTACTTCTTCCTGGACGGATCCTCGGTGACGTTGAAGATTTTTCGGTCATCCCAGAGCTTCTGCCACTTTTCCTCGATCTGGTGCGGGCGATATCTCGTCTCCATGGCGTTCTCCTCACGGTTTCCCTTCAGTACACGTCAAAAAGGGGTAGCACACGGGCAGGTTTCTTTCAACGCTATTTTTTCCAGAAGTCAGGCACGAGAAGGACAAGGACGGTGTAGATCTCGAGCCGCCCCAGGAGCATGCACAGCGAGAGGACCCACTTGGCCGCCTGGGGGAGCGTGGAGTAGTTCGAATGGGCGTTGACGATCCCCATGCCGGGCCCGACGTTGCCGATCGTTGCGGCCACCCCCGAGATCGACGTGAGCATGTCGACGCCAAGGAAGGTCAGGGTCAGCGTCGCCGCCATGGCCAGGGCGATGTAGAGGAAGAAAAAGCTGCGGATACTGGACATGATTTCCGGCGGGACGGCGGTTTTTGCGATCTTGACGGAAAGCACGGCGTGAGGGTGGATCAGTCGATACAGTTCGATGAAGGTCTGCTTTGCGACCAGCAGGAAGCGCAGGCACTTGATGGCGCCGCCTGTGGAGCCGGCGCAACCGCCAATGAACATGAGAAAGAGAAGGATCACCTTCGAGGGAATGGGCCAAAGGTCGAAGTTGACGGTAATGAAACCCGTCGTCGTGATGATCGAGACCACCTGAAAGGCGGCGTGACGAACCGCGTCGCCGAGGGAGGAAAAGTGTGACTTCAGGTCGAACGTCACGGCTGCCGTCGCGATCAGAACGATGGAAACATAGACGCGAAATTCGGGGTCCCTGAAGAAATATCCGGGTTCGCCCTTGAACAGCCGAGAGTGAAGAGCGAAGTTTGTCCCGGCAAGGAACATGAAGACGATGATGACGATCTCGATGTAGAGGCTGTCGAACTGGGCGATGCTCGCGTCGTAGGTGCCGAACCCGCCCGTCGCCATGGTGGCGAAGGTGTGGCAGATGGCGTCGAAGGCGCTCATGCCGCCCAGGAAAAGGAGGACGAATTCGACAACGGAGATGATCACGTAGACAAGCCAGAGCGTCTTTGCCGTCTCGGCGATCCGGGGCGTGATCCGGTCCTTGACGGGGGAGGGGATTTCCGCCTTGAAGAGCTGCATGCCCCCGACACCCAGGATGGGGAGGATGGCGATGGAGAGGATGATGATCCCCATGCCGCCCAGCCATTGGGTGAGTGCCCGCCAGAAGAGAATCCCCTTGGCCGTTCGGTCCAGGTCGCTCATCACGGAGGCCCCCGTGGTGGTGAACCCGGAGATGGTCTCGAAGAAAGCATCGCAGAAGGTCGGCACGACCCCGGAGAGCAGGAAGGGAAGCCCGCCGAAGGCCGAGGCCAGGACCCAGGCAAGGGTCACGATCACGAACCCTTCCCGGTGGGTCAGGGTGATCCGCTCCCCGGTCCTCGGGATGAAGACGTACAGCAGGAGCCCTGTTCCCATGGTGATGAGGGCGGAGATCCCGAAGGCGGTCCAGGCCGGCTCGTGCAGGGCGAGGGAGATCGCGAGCGCCGGCAGCATGGCGGCCCCGATGAGAACGATGAAGATCCCCAGGATGTGGACGATGTTCTTCAGGTTCATTCGAAATATTCCAGCTTCACCATGAGGATCTTCTCCACCTGCGGGATGGAGGACCGGAAGGTGAAGATGATGACGTGATCCCCGGGCTGGATGACGGTATCGCCCCCGGCGATGATCATCTCCTCGCCCCTCACGATGGCGCCCACGATCGTTCCCGGCGGGAAGGAGATCTTCTTGACGGGTTTGCTGGTGATCTCCGATGTAGCCAGTGCCACGACTTCGAAGGCCTCCACCCGCTCGTCGTGGAGCGGTGCCGCCGATACGATTTTCCCCTTCCGGATATAGTGGAGGATCTTGCTGATGGCGGCATGCCGCGGGTTGATGACCCCGTCGATGCCCACCTTGGCGACCAGCGGCATATACTCCACGCGATTGATGAGGGCGATGGCCTTTTTCACGCCCAGGCGCTTCGCGAGAAGCGCCCCCAGGATGTTGGCTTCTTCATCGTTGGTGACGGCGAGGAAGACGTCCATGTCCCGGATGTTCTCCTCCTGCAGGAGGTCCTGGCTCGTGCCGTCGCCGTGGAGGACCACGGCCTTCTCAAGACGCTCCGCCAGAAACTGGCAGCGATCCCTGCGCTTCTCGATGATCTTCACGCCGAGCCCCTTGACCTCGAGGGCCTCGGCGAGCATCCGGCCCGTGTTGCCGCCGCCCATGATGACGACCCGACGGGCCGGATCCGTCTTCCGCCCGAAGATCCGGAGCAGCTCCTTCGCCTCCGCCGCGGCGGCCACGGCAAAGAAGAAGTCGTTTTCCCGGATCACGGAATCCCCCTTCGGCTCGATGAGCATTTCATCCCGGATGATGGACGTGATGAGCATCTTGCTGTCGGGGTGGATCTCACGGAGTTGCTGGAGGGTCTTGCCGGTCACGGAGCTGCTCTGGACGGGGAACCCGATGAGCTTGATCCGGCCATCGTGGAAATCCGTGACCTCCGTGGCGCCCGGGAACTCGATGAGGTTCAGGGCGTTCCGGACGGCCTCCCGCTCGGGGTTGATGCAGAGGTTGATGTTGAGATGATCCTTGCCGAAGATGGCGGAGTACTCGTCGAGCTCCGGGTTGCGGACCCGGGCGATCTTGTAGGAAACCCGCGACTGCGTCGAAGCGAGCAGGCAGGCCACCATGTTGGTCTCGTCGCTGTTGGTGACGGCGATAACCATGTCGGCCTGGTCGAGACCGGCCTTCTTGAGGACCTCGGGGCTGCTCCCGCTGCCGAGCAGCGTCATGACGTCGAGGGTTTCCGCCAGTTCCTTCAGTCTCTCCTCGTCGCGGTCGATGAGAATGACATCCTGTTTTTCCTTGGAGAGAATGTCGGCAATGTGAAACCCGACCTCGCCCGCCCCGATGATGATGATCTTCATGAGTTGCCCTTGCCGTTGAAGGGTTTCAGCCGATCGGGAGGGAGTCTTCCTCCCGCGTGATCCGGATGTCGATCTGGACCCTGTCTTTTACATTCAGCCTCAGTTTGTGGATGCCGAGGAGGGTTTTCTGGAAGAAGGACTCATCGGAGAGCAGGCAGGGGGTGACGGTGCTCAGATGCTGGACGTCTCCCGAGAGGAAGTCGAACATGCCCGTCGTAAAGTGGGTCGTCATCTCGGCCACGTCGAGAAGGGATCGTCCCGCCCCGGGCACCTCGACGGCGAAATCGTAGCAATGGATCCGGACCGCCGTTTCGGCCATACGGGCGCCCGCCTCCCGGATGGTCTCGTAGCTCAGCTCCCTGCGCTTGCCCAGCCCGAACAGGACGATCTTCCGCGGCGGGATCCTCCGCTGGGATTCGATGAGAACCCTCTCCGAGAACCCTCCGCTGATCTTCCCGTCGGCGATGAGCCTCGAGACGAGGCCGTTGAGGCGCCAGTCCACGAAGCCGCCATTCCCCTTGGGAGGCCGCTCATCGGAAAAAAAGCCCAGCACCAGGCACTCATGAGGCAGCCGATCCAGGCTCTCCGTTGTCAACTTGATCTGCATGATCCTTACGCAGCTTCGAGTACAGGGCATCCAGGATGCCGTTGATGAAGGAACCCGAATTTTCGGAACCGAATTCTTTGCCGAGGTCGATGGCTTCGTTGAGAGCCACCTTGGGGGGAATCCCCTGGCCGTGGAGGAGCTCGTAGACGGCAAGCCGCAGGATGTTCCGGTCCACCCTTGCCATGCGCTCGAGGGACCAGTTTTCCGAGCAGGTGCTGATCAGTTGATCGATTTCCTCCCGGTGGGCCCACGTCCCCTCGACGAGCTCCGAGGCGAACTCGCGGGCCTCCGCGGGAGCATGGAAGTGCACCCAGAAAAGCTCGATGGCTTCCCGGGGTTCGATTCTCAGGACATCGAGCTGATAAAGAACCTGTAAGGCAATCTCCCTTGCCTTCCTTCTGAGGCGCATGTCATTCCCTGCCAGGCCCGAGCCCTTCCGGGGACTGCCTGGAACTTGTCTTTACATTTTTCTGAACAGATCCACCATCTCGATGGCTGAAAGGGCGGCATCCCATCCCTTGTTGCCGCTCTTGGTGCCGGCGCGCTCGATGGCCTGCTCGATCGAATCGGTTGTCAGCACGCCGAAGACGATGGGAACCTCCGTCTCGAGGGCTGCCTGGGCGATTCCCTTGGAGACCTCGGAGGCGACATAGTCGAAATGAGGCGTGGCCCCCCGGATCACGGCCCCGAGGCAGATGACGGCGTCGACCTTGCCCGTCTTCGCGATCTTCTTGGCCACCAGGGGGATTTCAAACGCCCCGGGACACTTGAACAGCCGGATGTCCTGTTCCCGGGCGCCGGCCCGGATGAGCGCATCCAGGGCCCCCTCGATGAGCTTGCTGCTGATGAAGTCGTTGAACCGGCTCGCCACGATGGCGAACTTCATCCCCTGCGCAACAATCTTCCCTTCGGTAATGTTCTTCATGCTTTTCCTCTCGGTCTTATCTGTCTTTTTTCCCTATACCCGAGACCCTATACCCGATACCCTAGACTTTCAGAATGTGTCCCATCTTTTCCTTTTTCGTCCGCAGGTACCTCAGGTTTACCTCGTTGGGCTTGATTTCGATGGGGATGCGCTCCACGACTGTCATGCCGTATCCCTCGATGCCGACGACCTTCTTGGGATTGTTCGTCAGCATGCGGATCTTCCTCACGCCGAGATCCACCAGGATCTGGGCGCCGATGCCGTAGTCCCGTAGGTCCTCCTTGAACCCCAGCTCGATGTTTGCCTCCACCGTGTCGCGTCCGTGCTCCTGGAGTTCGTAGGCCTTGACCTTGTTCACCAGGCCGATCCCCCGGCCCTCCTGGTGCATGTAGACGATGACGCCCTTGCCGGCCTTGTTGATGATCTCCATGGCCGTGTGGAGCTGATCTCCGCAGTCGCAGCGCATGGACCCGAAGACGTCGCCCGTCATGCACTCGGAGTGCACCCGGACGAGCACCGCGTCATCGGGCGAGATGTCTCCCTTCACCAGGGCCACGTGCTTCATCTCGTCCACGTCGTTCTCGTAGACGACGAACTTGAAGTCCCCGCCGAAGGCGGTGGGGAGCGTCGCCGTCGCCGCCCGGCGGACAAAGGATTCCGTCTTCATCCGGAAGTTGATGAGATCGGCGATGGTGACGATCTTGAGCCCGTGCTCTTTCGCGAAGATCTCCAGGTCGGGCATTCTCGCCATGGTGCCGTCGTCCTTCATGATCTCGCAGATGACGCCGCTGGGTTTGAGCCCCGCAAGCCGCGCGAGATCCACGGAGCCCTCCGTCTGGCCCGTGCGCACCAGGACGCCGCCCTTGCGGGCGAGGATGGGGAATACGTGCCCCGGGCTCACGATGTCGTCGGGCTTCACGTTGTCCGCGATGGCCGTGCGGATCGTCGTGGCCCGGTCGTGGGCCGAGATGCCCGTCGTGACGCCTCGCCTCGCCTCGATGGAGACGGTGAAGGCCGTCTTGAAGCGCGACTGGTTGTCGTTCACCATGAGGTTGAGGTTGATCTTTTCCGCCAGCTCCCTGTTCAGGGTGAGGCAGATGAGGCCCCGGCCGTGCTTGGCCATGAAATTGATGGCTTCGGGGGTGACGAACTCCGAGGCCATGCAGAGATCGCCCTCGTTTTCACGGTCCTCGTCGTCGACGAGGATGACCATCTTGCCGTTCTTGATGTCTTCGATTGCTTCCGGGATATTGCTGATTGCCATGGTACTCACCTAAAGAAGGCTAAAGGCTCAAGGCAAAGGGCAAAAGGCAAAGAAAAAATCCCGAGCCGTTCGCCATTCGCCTTACGCCATTTGCCATTTATTTGATGAACCCGTGCTCCCGGAGGAAGTCCATGTCGACCCCCTTGCCGGGATTCAGGAGTTTCTCCACGTATTTTCCGAGGATGTCCGTTTCAATATTGACGGAATCCCCCGCTTTTTTGCCGATGAGCGTCGTCTTCTCCGCCGTGTGGGGGATGATATTAACATAAAACCGGTCGCCTTCGCACGAATTAACCGTGAGGCTGATCCCGTCGACGGCGATGGACCCCTTGGCCACCACGTACTTCGAAAGGCCGGCCTCCACGGTGATCCCGAAGACCATCGAGCCTGCGCGTGCCGTTTTCTCCACGATCCGCCCCACGCAGTCCACATGCCCCAGCACCAGGTGTCCGCCCAGAAAATCGCTCAGCCTCAGGGCTTTTTCCAGGTTGACCGCATCGCCGGGCTTGAGCCTCCCGAGCGATGTCTTCGAGAGCGACTCCGCGGAGACGTCGAAGGTGAGGCTTTTCTTTCCCAGCGTCGTCACGGTGAGGCAGGCCCCGCTCACGGCGATGCTGTCGCCGATCCGGACATCGTCGAGCGCAAGCGCCGTCTCCACCTCGAGAAGGGCGTCCTCGCCTTTCCGGGCAAGCTTGCGGACCGTGCCCATGTCCTGGATGATGCCGGTGAACATAAAAAACAGGCTCCAGGCTTCAGGCTTCAGGCATCGGGATCTGGATTCTTCTTACCGGATTCCCGATTCCGGATTCCCGAAACCCTCTTATTTTGATTTAAGAAGATCCTTCAACTCGTCCAGGAACTCGTTGGCGTCGCGGAACTGCCGGTACACCGAGGCAAACCTTACGTAGGCCACCTTGTCGAGTTCGTGCAGCTCCTGCATGACCCGCTCGCCGACAAAGGTCGAGTGGACTTCCTTCAGCTGCGACTCCTGGCAGGCCCTTTCGATGCGGTCCACGATGGCCTCGATGGCGTCGATGCTGACGGGCCGCTTTTCGCAGGCCTTCTTGACCCCCGTGAGGATCTTGGAGCGGTCGAAAGCCTCGCGCCGGCCGTCCTTCTTGACGACCATGGGGAGCACTTCCTCGACGAACTCGTAGGTCGTGAAGCGCTTGCCGCAGGAGGCGCACTCGCGCCGCCTCCGGATGGCGTTGCCTTCCTTGCTGATCCGCGAGTCGATCACCCGGTTTTCCGTGTCGGCGCAAAAGGGGCACTTCATATCTTCCTCACGTGGATGCTCGACTCTTCGAGCATGCGGGCGGCCAGTTCGTCGCTGTAGCCGTCCCGGTAGACAATTTCCGTGATCCCCGCGTTGATGAGCATCTTCAGGCAGATGCTGCAGGGGTGGTTCGTGCAGTAAAGCGTCGCCCCCTGGATGCTCACGCCGTGGACGGCGGCCTGGATGATTGCGTTCTGCTCGGCGTGAAGCCCCCTGCAGAGTTCGTGGCGCTCGCCGGAGGACACCTTTTTTTCCTCCCGCAGGCAGCCCACCTCCAGGCAGTGCTTGAGTCCGCTCGGGGCGCCGTTATAGCCCGTCGTGAGGAGTCGCTTGTCCTTCACGAGGACGGCCCCCACGCCGCGCCGCAGACAGGTGGAGCGGCGCGCAACGAGGCTCACGATGTCCATGAAGTACTCGTCCCAACTGGGGCGGGTGATGCCTTGCTTGGTTGCCTTGTCGGCTTTCATGCGATCGCTGCCTGTCCTTCAGCCTTTCGGATGGCCCGGCATGGGGTATCGGGTAAAGTTTCTGGGGTCTAGGGTTTCGGGTCTAGGGTATAGGGTCCGAAGGAACCAAGAATTCTTCTATAGATGGATTCTTTTTCCATCCCGATACCCGAGCCCCTATACCCGATACCCTTTTTCTTTGCCCTGGCCCCAGCGTTTTTACCCCTTCTTAATACGTTCCGCATACAGCGGGAAGCGCTCGCAGAGTTCGCTGACCTCTTTGCGGACCCTGTCGATCGTGCTTTCGTTTTTGAGGTCCTTGAGGACCGTGGAGATGAACCGGCCCACGAGCTTCATCTCCGCCTCCTTCATTCCGCGGGACGTGATGGCCGGGGTGCCGACGCGGATGCCGCTAGTCACCATGGGCCCCCGCGTGTCGTAGGGAATCATGTTCTTGTTGGCCGTAATGCCCGCCCGGTCCAGGGCGTCGGCGCCCTCGGCGCCGGTTACCCCGATGGAGGTTACGTCGATGAGCATGAGGTGGTTGTCCGTCCCGCCCGAGACGAGCCGGAATCCCTCGGCCATGAGTGTTTCCGCCAGGGTGCGGGCGTTTTTCTGGATCTGGATTTGATACTGCTTGAACTCGTCCGTCAGGGCCTCCTGGAGGGCCACGGCCTTGGCGGCGATGACGTGCATGAGCGGGCCGCCCTGCATGCCCGGGAAGACCCGGCTGTCGATCACCTTGGCAAAATCGCTCTTGCAAAGGACCATGCCGCCGCGGGGGCCCCGCAGTGTCTTGTGAGTCGTCGTGGTGACGAACTCGCAGAGGGGAACAGGGTTCGGGTGGATTCCCGCCGCCACGAGCCCCGCCACGTGGGCGATGTCCGAGAGCACCACGGCCCCCACCTGGTCGGCGATCTGCCGGAAGGGCTCGAAGGGGATTTCCCGGGGGTAGGCGCTCGCCCCGACGACGATGACTTTCGGCTTGTTCTTCCTGGCCTGTTCCTCCACTTCATTGAAGTCGATGCGCTCGGTTTTCTGATCGACGCCGTAGTGGGCGACCTTGTAGAAGCGCCCCGAGAAGTTGGCGGGGCTGCCGTGGGAGAGATGTCCGCCGTGGGCGAGGTTCATGCCCAGGATCGTGTCACCGGGCTGCAGGACGGCGAAGTAGACGGCCATGTTGGCCTGGGTGCCCGAGTGCGCCTGGACGTTCGCGTGGTCGGCCCCAAAGAGTTTCCTGGCCCGCTCGATGGCGAGCTTCTCGACGACGTCGACAAACTCGCAGCCGTGGTAGTAGCGCTTTCCGGGGTATCCCTCGGCGTACTTGTTCGTCATGATGCAGCCCTGGGCCTCGAGGACCGCCTCGTCGACGAAGTTCTCCGACGGGATGAGTTCCAGCTTTCCGGCCTGCCGTTTCGTTTCTTCCAGGATGGCGGCCGCCACCTCGGGGTCAATTCTTTTTAACATCGACATCGTCTTCTCGCCCTCCTGCGTTACTTGCAGAGTTTTTGTTCCAGTTCCCGGATCTTGTCGAGGCGCTTCTGGTGGCGCCCTCCCTCGAAGGGGGTTTCCAGCCACGTCTTGATGATCCGCTCGGCCGCGGCGGCCTCCGTCTTGCGCCCGGCCAGCACGAGGATGTTCGAATCGTTGTGCTGCCGTGAAAGCCTCGCCGTCTCCTCGTCGAGACACAGGGCTGCCCGGATGCCGGGGAACTTGTTGGCCACGATCGCCATTCCCACGCCGGAGCCGCAGACGAGGATCCCCTTTTCGAATTCGCCTGAAGAAACGCGACCGGCCGCCAGGACCCCGTAGTCGGGATAGTCCACGGACTCGTCGCGGTGGGTCCCCGCATCGAATACGCGAAAGCCTGCCGATGAAAGAAATCCTTTGACGGACTCCTTCAGGGCAAACCCGGCGTGGTCAGAGCCGATGATGATCCTCACGGTGCTTCCTCAATCCTTGAATTTCCTGAAAACCAGCACGGCGTTCACCCCGCCGAAACCGAACGTGTTCGACAGCGCGGCCTCGATCTTCATTTCCTTCGCCCGGTGCGGCACGTAGTCCAGGTCGCATCCCTCGTCGGGATTGTCCAGGTTGATCGTGGGCGGCACGACCCCTTCGCAGATCGCCTTTACGGCCACGATGGCCTCGAGCCCGCCCGCTCCGCCCAGCATGTGCCCCGTCATGGACTTCGTGGAGGAGACGGCGAGTTTGCGGCTGTGCTCCCCGAAGACCCGCTTGATGGCCTGGGTCTCGTAGACGTCGTTGATCGGCGTTGCGGTGCCGTGGGCGTTGATGTAGCCGATCGCGGAGGGCTCCATCCCGCAGCTTCTCAGGGCGACCTCCATGCTCCGGGCGGCCCCCTCGTGCCCGGGGGGCGGCGCTGCCATGTGATAGGCATCGGACGTGCAGCCGAACCCGCAGATCTCCGCGTAGATCCGGGCGCCGCGCCTGCGGGCCAGGGTCAGCTCCTCCAGGATGACGATGCCCCCGCCCTCGCCCATGACGAAGCCGTCGCGGTCCCGGTCGAAGGGCCGGCTGGCTTTCTCGGGCTGGTCATTCCGGGTCGAGAGCGCCCGCATGACGTTGAAGCCGGCCACCCCGAAGGGGGTGATGGCCGCCTCGACGCCGCCTGCGAACATGGCGTCGGCATAGCCGTCCTTGATCAGGCGGAACGCCATGCCGATGGCGCTCGTACCGGCGGCGCAGGCCGTGACGGGGCAGCTGATGGGCCCCTTGGCCCTGTATCGGATGGAGACCTGCCCGGCGGCGAGGTTGGGCAGGACGGCCGGGATGGTGAAAGGGGAAACTCTCCTGGGGCCGCTCTGCTCGAGGACGGTGTGCTCCCGCTCGATCGTTTTGACCCCCCCGATGCCCGAGCCGATGATCGTGCCCACGCGCTCGGTGTTGTCCTCGTCGATGGCGAGCCCCGAGTCCTTGATGGCCATCTCGGCGCAGGCCAGGGCGTAGACGATGAACTCGTCGTTTCTCCGCAGCTCTTTCTTGTCGACGAACTCGAGCGGATTGAAGTTCTTCAGCTCCCCGGCGATCTTTGTGGCATGGTGGACGGGATCGAACTTCGTGATGGGCCCGATGCCCGATTTGCCGGCGCAGAGGGCCGCCCAGGTCTCGTCGACGCTGTTGCCGACGGGATTCACGGTCCCCATGCCGGTGATGACGACGCGTCGATCCAAAGGCTACCCCACCGGGTCGGCCTAGCTGGCCAGGCCCTTTTTCCCCTTGATGTAGTTGATGGCGTCCTTGATGGTCCGGATCTTCTGCAGTTCTTCGTCGGAGATCTCGATGCCGAAATTCTCCTCCATGGCCATGATCAGCTCGACCAGGTCGAGCGAATCCGCGCCAAGGTCCTCTATGAAAGATGCCTCGGGCACACACTCTTCCCGGGTCACATCCAGCTGCTCCACGATAATCTCGATTACCTTTTCCTCGATGGACATCAATCCGCCTCCTTCACATTCTGTTCGCTTCCGTAACCGGGGTCCAGCGTGAGCCCCGTGGCATGACCGCTTTGATCCACTCCATATCGTTGTGAAGAGCGGGTTACATGTACAGGCCGCCGTTCACCCCGATCACCTGTCCCGTGATGTATCCGGCTTCATCGGAGGCCAGGAACAGCACGACACCGGCTACATCGTCCGGTGTGCCCAGCCGGGAGAGGGGAATCCCCTCGAGGACCTTCTCCCGCTGCTCCTCCGTCATGGCGGAGGTCATATCCGTTATGATCAGGCCGGGGGCCACGGCGTTCACGCAAATGTTGCGCGGCCCGAGTTCCCTGGCCAGTGATTTCGTCAACCCGATGATGCCCGCCTTCGAGGCGCTGTAGTTGGCCTGGCCGGCATTGCCCGACAGGGCGACGATCGACGTGACGTTGATAATGCGGCCCCCGCGCTGTTTCATCATGGCGTAGGCCACGGCCCTGCAGCAGTTGAAGGCCCCCTTCAGGTTCGTGTCGATCACACGGTCCCAGTCCTGCTCTTTCATGCGGACGAGCAGCCCGTCGCGGCTCTCGCCGGCGTTGTTGGCCAGGATGTCGATCCGGCCTTTTTCCCGGATGAGGCCTGCGATGGCCTCCGTGGCCGCCTTGTGGTCCGCCACGTCGAAGCAGACGATCTTTCCTTCGCCCCCTGCCTGACCGATGAGGCGCAGCGTCTCCCGGGCGGCCTTCTCGTTGCGGGCGTAGTTGACGAAGACGAACGCGCCTGCCCCGGCAAGCCGCAGGCAGATGGCCCGTCCGATTCCCCGGGACCCCCCTGTGACCAGTGCGACCTTGCCCTTGAGGTTCATCGTTTCAGCTCTTTCCCGAGAGGACGTCCACGGTCCTCTGCAGGGATTCGAGGTTTTCCACGTTGAGAATCCGCAGACCCTTGTTGATCCGCAGGGCCAGAATGGAAAGGACCTTTTTGGGGCCCACTTCGATGACCGTGTCGACCCCCATCCGGGTCATCCTCTCGATCGTTTCGAGCCAGCGTACCGGCTGGTAGATCTGCCTGACGAGAAGCTCCCTCGTCGTTTCGGCCGAGTGGAGGGATCCCGGGTCGCAATTCGGGATCACGGGGACGTCACCATCGCGCAGGACGAGTCTGGCGATCTCGCCGTCGAGTCGCCGGGCCGCCCCTTCCATGAGCGCACAGTGAAAGGGCGCGCTCAGCGGAAGTCTCACCGCCCTCTTCGCCCCGGCCGCCAGGGCCTTAGACATGACCGTCTCCACCGATGCCGTTAAACCCGATACGACGGTCTGGTCCTGGGCGTTGTAGCACGAAGGCGTCACGAGACCCGATCCGGCTGTCACCTCCGTGCAGATCGCTTCGACCGTGTCGCGGTCGAGCCCCTGGATGGCCGCGTTGGCCCCCACGCCGGGAGGCACGGCTTCCTGCTGGTATGCGGCCCGGGTCCGGACAATCTGCAGGGCGTCGGAAAAGCTCAAAACGCCTGCCGCACAGAGCGCCCCGTACTCGCCGAGGCTGTGGCCCGCCATGGCCGACGGACGCACGCGAAGCCCCGGTGCGAGAACCCTCCATGCGGCAATCTCCAGGGTGAGGGTCGCCACCTGGGTGTTCATCGTCAAATCCAGCAGCTCCCTGGGCCCCTCGAAGCACAGCCGCGAGATGTCCGAGCCGAGCACCGCCTGCGCCTCTTCGAAGCACGCCCTGGCGGGTTCGAACTGCTGGAAGAGCTCCCGGCCCATGCCCACGTACTGTGAGCCCTGCCCGGGAAAGACAATACCCAGCGTGGCCATAAACTACCCCGGCGCGGACGTTATTCGCCCTTGTCGACGTTCACCACTTCCCTGCCCTTGTAGGTGCCGCAGTTCAGGCAGGCGCGGTGAGGCATCTTCGGCTCGTTGCACTGGGGGCAGACCGCGCCGGCCGGCGCCTTGATCGCGTCGTGGGCCCGTCTGCTGTCGCGTCTCGATTTCGAGTGTCTCTTTACTGGGTTCGGCATAGTGGGGTTCTCCCTCAGTTTTGTTTTTTAACTTTGAACTTCATCAGGGCCTCCAAGCGGCTGTCGACGGTTCCGGGCCTGCATGCGCAGGGCGCCGCGTTGAGGTTTGCCCCGCATTGTGCGCACAGTCCCCTGCAGGCTTCCGCGCACAGCGGCTTGATGGGGACCTGGAGCATGATCTGTTCGTAGATCAGCGCGTCGAGGTCGATCCGGTCGTCCTGGTAATATCCGAACGAGATGTCCTCGTCGGCCAGCTCCGTCTTCCGGTCCTCGTCATCGCGCGCGGCGACCAGGGTGTATCGGAAACCGCTTTGCACGGGAAGCGTGAAAGGCTCGAGGCATCGCCCGCAGTCGAGGTCCAGGACCGTCTCCACGCTGATGTCCACGGTCACCGTCTCGAGGATCTTGTGGATCTCTGCGGCGATGCGTGCCGGCTGGATGCGAAAATCGATCCCTCCGCCTTTATGCAGATACTCCCGGTACCAGTCCCCGTCGAGCGTGTATTGAACCTGTTGCCCCTCTTCGGGAATGAGCGATACTTGGATCTTCAAAGAGTGTCCCTTGCGAATGAATTCACGGCTTCCCGAAAGATGCTTTCGCGAAAGAGTATTTGTTAATTATAAAACACACGATTTGTCAAGTACTTTTTGCTGCACTGCCGTGTGGTTAACCCCGCCATATTCCGAGTGAAACGCGCCTTTTGCCCGGGCCCCGGGAGGCTGCCTCGCGGCCGAAACGGGAACCCTCGCGCGGGGGATCTCCCGGCGGGGAGCCCTGCCCGATTCCCCGGCGGTTACGATAATCACGGGCGCCGGCAGGATCAAGGCCCGTTTCGCTCCGGCACCCCCCATGCCGGGTCGCGGGGAGCGACCCCGCCCGGCCCTTTCCACCATCAACGGCTTTTTTCATCTTGACTTTTCATCTCGATTCGTTTAATTTTCCATGCTTCCAGATCGAGAAGATCCTGGGGGATCGTCTAGTGGTAGGACTCAAGACTCTGGATCTTGCTACCAAGGTTCGAATCCTTGTCCCCCAGCCAAGGTCCCATCGTCTAGCGGTTAGGACGCTGGCCTCTCACGCCGGAAACCAGGGTTCGATTCCCTGTGGGACCACCAAAATGAAACGAGAAAGGAGTTGACCTCAAGGGTGAACTCCTTTTTTATTTTGAGCAGCATTGGATGAAGGGACCAGGACGAGCGTATTCCTCACGGGTATGCTTTCAGCCTGTCACCTGTAGCCTGTCGCCTGCAGCCTTGTGGACGGCCGACCGGCCCCTGTCAGGAATAGAGAAGTGGAAAGAAAACAGAACCCCGTACCCCGCGCCATACTGGCCCTGATCCTCATGTCCCTCATCTGGGGCTACAACTGGGTCCTCGTCAAGGAGGCGATGCGGCATGCCTCCCCCTTCGACTTTTCGGCCATCCGGACGATGGGCGGCGGCGTGATCCTTCTGGGGGTCCTGGCGTGGCAGGGCCGTTCCCTGCGTCCTCGAAACGTCCCCATGACCCTTCTCGTGGGAATTCTCTGCACGACGCTCTCCGTGGGATTTGCCACGTGGGCCCTCGTCGAGGGGGGCGCGGGGAAAATGGCCATCCTGGTGTATGCGATGCCGTTCTGGCTCATCCTGATGGCCTGGCCGTTTCTGGGTGAGCGTCCGCAGGGCCTGCAGTGGCTGGCCGTGGCCCTCGCCCTGGCGGGGCTCGTTCTGCTGCTCGAGCCCTGGAGCTACCGGGGCGACCTGTTCCCGAGCGTGCTGGCCGTCCTGAGCGGACTGGCCTGGGCGGCGAGCGCCATAGTCACGAAACGAATGGACCGCAGCGGGGAGGTGGACGTGGTTTCCCTCTCGGCGTGGCAGATCCTTCTGGGGGGGGTCTTCCTCGTGGCCATCGCCCTTGTCGTTCCCTCGGAGCCGATCCGGTGGACCCCCTGGATGACCGGGGTCATGACGTACAACGTCGTGCTGACGAGCGCCGTGGCCATCCTGATGTGGTTCTATGTCCTGAAGGTTCTCCCCGCGGGGATCGCGGGGCTTGGCTCCCTGGCCACGCCGGTCCTAGGCCTTTTCTTTGCCTACGCCTTGCTGGACGAGAGGTTGTCCTTCTGGGAGGGATGGGGAGGGGTCCTGGTCCTGGCAGCCCTGGCGATCCTCACGGTCCAGGGACTCAAGAACAACACGTGACGCTGTGCGGAAGGCCGGTGAGCGAACGTGCACATTGGATTTCGCCGTGACCCTTACCTGCCGGCCGGCGAACCCGCCCAGGCTCCGCCAGGAACTTGACGCCATCGTTGCATCCTTCCGCCCGGCGTGAAAAAAGTGTCTGAGTGCAGGAGTGCGGAAGTGCTGGAGTGAAGATGGGGAAAGGACCTGATACCAAAAGAATATTCGCGGGCGGGTCCGCAGCGATAACGATTGGGACAGGATACCGGGAAGGACCGGGACCTGTTCCAGGGGACATTTTCGTGCAGAAATGATGGACAGGCCGGGCGAAGGCACAAAACGTGTCGCTTCGCCCGGCCGAAACCGCAGTATCAGATTAGCCGAATCAAGAAATCTTACATCCCGAATCCCGTCGACTGGAACTCGTTCAGGAAGATCATGGCCGCCATCAGGAAGCCCAGCAGCGTCACCGTTTCCGCGGTGATCATGATGGTCCGGTCCTGGCCCTCCACGGGCTTGTCGAACTGGGCGATCCGGTAGAGGAAACGCATGACGGCCTTGTGCACCGACAGGACCCCCACCACGGCAAAGCCCCCGAAGAAGTACAGGATCCAGTCTTCGGCCGCACCGGTGTAATTGGCATGGAAGAGGAGCAGCCACGCCGAGATCAGGAAGAGGGGGCCCAGTTTGAACTCGTACAGGAAGGGCCGCACGCCCGGGAGACCCGAGAGGGTCTTGATGATTTCGCTTTCCCGCAGCGTGGGATGCGCCAGCCGGTCGAACAATCGTTTCAATGTTTCTTTCAGTTTCATCGTAGAAGCCTCCGAATGCAGCTTTACAGCACGCACAAGCCGCAGGGCTTCTGACCACGAATACCTTGGTCTCTTCTTTCGAGAAGTGTCTCTTTGAAGGGTGCTGACGGTTTCAGCGGGAAGGAACGTCTCTCGGCCGATGATCACCGGTGTGATCGGCAGGGCGGCATAGGTCCTGGAGTCGGTCTATCGTTCCTTCATGCAAGGCATCCGGGGATGCGTGCTGAATGGTTCGATCCGCCGGGGCTGAACCCCCCCGGCCCGTCATGACTCCCTATGAGTGGTCCCGAAGGACGAAAAGAACGTTTCGATTCACCATGGTACACCTCGCGAAACCGGAAGGGTTTTCGTCCCTGCGATGTCTGTCGTCGGCGGGCATGGCCCGGAAGGGACTTGGCCTTTTGCGAATGTCATGAGGCCCGCGCCGCAGGGAGTGCTTCCAGATTGTTTTCGACGCAATATTCTGTCACGCCGCCTTCCATTTGTCAACATGATTAGCAAGGATCGTACCTTCCTTCGGAAAAAAGGGAAATACGTGCTAACCAATCGGTATGGCTCTGCTATTTTGATCGGCGGGCGTACGGGAAACTTGAGCGGCCGGAGGGGAAAGGCACCTTTTTGCCACATTCTGATCACAGATTTGTCGGAACGGAACAGCCATTGCCGGACAACCGGTGGAGAGGAAGTTGTGAATTCGAAAAATCGGGAAGCTCTGAATCGTCCAAAACCGGAGACATTTCCCTGTCTTTTCCGAGCTTCTTAACTTCCGATCTTCCTAACTTCCTTCTTTGCGGGCGGCCTGCGGCCTCGGGAGCATCAGGGTCAGCAGAACGGCCGGTACGGTGAGAAATGCCAGTACCGTGAGCGCAGCCGGCAGGCCCTGGCCGTCTGCCACATGGCCCAGGAGGGGGGCTACGATCCCGCCGATGGAGATGGCCACCCCCAGCGTGATCCCCGAGGCGAGGCCCACCCGGTTCGGCAGGAACCGCTGTCCCATCACGACAAGCGGGCTGTAGGTCGACAGCAGCACGATGCCGATCGGCACCAGAAGCGCCGTGGCAACCAGGACATCCTTCACCTGGACAAAGAGGACGAGCAGCGGGATCAGCGCCGCGTAGCCGACCAGGACGGTTTTGCGATGGCCGTACTTATCGGCCAGCCTCCCGCCCCAGAGCGTCCCTGCGACACCCGCCCCGAACATGATGGACAGGGCCGTTGCGGCAGCGGTGGCGGACTGCTGGTAGATGTTGATCCAGTACAGCGGGATGAAGGTGTTCAACCCGTAGAAGATGATGGACCGGATGATGACGACGCCCGTGACGATGGCGAAGGGAACCCAGAGGTCCTTTGCCTTCCCGCCTGCCTGGGCGGCGGCAGTTTTCGCGGCCCCCGGCCCGCCGCCCGTTCCGGTCAGTTGAAAGGCCAGGAACGCCGCCATGAGGACGAAGGGGATCGCCAGCAATGCCGTGCCTCTCAGGCCCCAGGCCGAGACGACGACCGTCGCCATGATCGGGCCCAGGGCGATGCCCATCTGGCCCCCCACGGCAAAAACACTCATGGCCGTTGCCTTCTTCTCGCCTGCGTGGTTGTGCACGAGGCGGGCCCCCTCGGGATGAAACGCCGCGATCCCGATCCCGCTCAGGACGATCATCGAGACGGCGAACCAATAGTCGGGCAACAGGGTGCAGAAGGCAACGCCGCAACCGGCCATCCCGACACCTGCCGGGATCAGCCAGGGCTTCGACAGGCGGTCTGCGTAGAACCCGAAGAGGGGCTGGATGACGGTGGAGGCGATGCTCAGGGCGGCAACGAGACCTGCAGCCGATGCATAGCTGAGATGATATTCGGCGATGAAAAAGGGCAGAAGGGCGGGAACCGCCCCCTGGTTGAGGTCCGTGAACAGATGGCCCAGGGCGGCGAGCCAGACGAATCGGTTTCTCATGGCGTCCCTTTCATTCCTTCCTCGCTTGACTCTACCCGGGTCGCGGGTTATCCTGCTTGCGCCATGAAGATAAAAAATGTCGCAAAGCGGACAAGCCCGTCTTCGCCGGAGCGTCAGAGGCATCTCATGAGCGCTCCCCAGGCGGTCATCTCACTGGCCCTGGACCACCCGGACGGTCACGTGATCCCCCTGCACTGGCACTCCAGGGCCCAGCTCCTCTATGCCTCAACGGGCGTGATGACCGTGATGACGGGCAGCGGAGTATGGGTACTGCCGCCGCTTCGGGCCATGTGGATCCCGGCCTTCACGGAGCACCACATCCGGGCATCGGGGCATCTCTCGATGCGGACGCTGTACATCAGACCCGACGCCGTCCGGGATTTTCCGCCTTCCTGCCGCATTGTTTCCGTCTCTGCCCTGCTTCGTGAACTCATCGTATACAGCACAACCCTGTCGCGCTTCTATGAACCGGGCAGTCATGCCGAGCGCATCATGAGCCTCATCCTGGAGATCATCCAGTTCAGCGGCCCCGTGCCCCTGGATCTTCCGATTCCCCGGGACCCGCGGCTGAAAAAAATTTTCGATCGGCTGAACGGCCACCCGGCCGACGGCAGCACGATCGAAGAGTGGGGAGCCCATGTGGGGGCAACGGGGCGCACCCTCTCGCGGCTCTTCCGGGCGGAGACGGGGATGAGCTTCCATCAGTGGCGCCAGCAGCTCCGGCTGCTCGAGGCCCTCAGGCTTCTGGGCCGGGGCGAGCCCGTCACCAACATCGCGCTGGATGTGGGCTACAGCAGCCTGAGCGCTTTCGTATCCGTATTCCGCAAGGCGCTGGGCGTGACTCCGGGGAGGTATTTCAGAAGCGACACACGGGCCTCCGCAGCCGATTGACAAGTCTGCCAGGGAGTCCCTTTCCGCTCCTCCATCTGCTGCCTGTGACGTGCGAAGGGCTGCCTGTTTTTCCTGCCTCCGCCCCGCAACCCCGGGGTCCCCCCCTTCTGGAAAGGGGATCCCGAAGGCCCGCCAGTGGCAAAAATTTCCTGAATATCCGGCAGGTTAGAATCGGGGAAAGTCGCTTTTTTTTCTTGACAAGAAAGCAGGGATCGCTATGATGCAGCGTGACAAGATGGGAACGCCTGAAGGCCGTCCCATCTGTGTTTGCCGGCGTTGCCCAACTCCCGGTCATCTGCCGCATGTCGGCGACGGGAGGGCATGAGGGACGGGGTCCATTCACCACTCTTTTCAACTCCCCTCCTTGCGCAGCGGAATTCATCCGGATTACCCGGGGCGGGCGATCGGGGAGGCCTGTTCGGACGTGCCGGTTGAACCATGACGAGACAGAGTATCTATGGCTATCCTTGCAATATCACTCGATTTCAGAAGCGGCGGGCAGGAAGTGGCAACCCAGGTCGGTGAAGCGCTGGGCTACAAGTGCTCCGGGAAGGACCAGAGCCTGGCCTACATGAAGGCCACAGGCGGTCGCTGGGAGCAGCTCTTTCGCGACCTCGACCAGGAAAGACCCTCCCTCTGGGATCGCTACGACTGGGAATACCGCGGCTTTGTGGCCCTGCTGGAAGCGTACATCTACGAGCATGCCCTGAGGGACAAGGCCATCGTCATCGGCCAGGGAGGGAGCTTTGTCCTCACGGACCTTCCCTTCGTTCTGAAGGTCAGGCTCACGGCGCCTTTCGAGGTCCGCGTGCGCCGCCTCATGGAAAAAAGCGAGATCGGCGAGAAGGCGGCTGAGGACATCGTCAGGAGAACGGACAAGGCCAGGGTCGGCTACATAAAGGCCATCTACGGAAAAGACTGGTTTGACCTCAAGAACTACGACATGGTCTTCAACGCCGCGACCCAGCCCTACGAGCAGATTGCCAGGATCATTGTCGACGCCCTCCGTGCGAAGGACCAGATGATCACCCCTGACACATGGGACCTTCTCGCGGGCAGAGCCGTTGCCGCCCGCATCCGGGCCCGCATCCTCACGAACCCCAGGATTCACGTGCCGACCCTAAAGGTGTCCTACGACGGCAGCAAGATCCTGCTCGAAGGGGTCGTCCACAACCAGAAGGAGCAGCAGATCGTCGAGGACATCGTCCTGAACTCCCTCGAGGGACGGGCCCTGCGAAACGAACTGCACCGGCGCCTGGGTTGAGGCGCTTCAACCAACCGGACGACACATCACATCCATGGACCTGCAGGAAAATCTCAAACGGGCCGCCCTTGTCCTTCGCGAGGCCGATGCGCTTCTCGTGACGGCGGGCGCCGGCATGGGTGTCGATTCGGGCCTGCCCGACTTCCGGGGCAACGAGGGGTTCTGGAAGGCCTATCCGCCCATGGCCAGGCTGGGGGTTTCCTTCGTGGAAATGGCCAACCCCTTTTGGTTCCAGAGGGATCCGTCCCTGGCGTGGGGGTTCTACGGCCACCGGCTGAACCTTTATCGGCGCACGATTCCGCACGAAGGGTTCAGGCTGCTCCTGGAGATCGGCAGGCTGAAAAAGGGGGGGTATTTCGCATTCACCTCCAACGTCGACGGCCAGTTCCAGATTGCCGGTTTCGAGGAAGACCGGATCGAAGAATGCCACGGCTCCATTCACCATCTGCAGTGCTCGCGGCCCTGCTCTCAGGACATCTGGGATGCCCGGGGCGTGGACCCGGACGTCGACGAGACGCAGTTCCGTGCGCGCGATCCCCTGCCGCGGTGCGCGAAGTGCGGATCGCTGGCGAGGCCCAACGTCCTCATGTTCAATGACTGGGATTGGATCCCGCACCGCACCCGAAGCCAGGGCGACCGTTTCAGCCGGTGGCTCGAGGGACTCTCCCGAAGCGGCGCCAGTCTCGCCGTGGTGGAGCTGGGCGCCGGCAAGGCCGTGGCAACCGTCCGGATGACCTCGGAGGGTGTCGTCCGGGGGGCAAAGGCCACCCTGATCCGGATCAATCCCCGCGATTACGACGTCCCCGCAGACCACATCGGCATCCCGTTCGGCGCCTGCGAGGGGATCCGCCGGGTCATCGAGTCCATGCCGCGATGAATCCTCCCTTCCGCCATCCTTTCGACTGCGCCGCCATTTATACACTTGAAGTCGCTGCCTTACAGTTGTAATGATAAATACAGGAAGCCCGAATGCTGTATCAACGAAAGGAGGTGACGGATATGGCTATTCGAGTCATGATCAAACGATGGGTGACAGCTGAAAAGGAGAAGGACCTCGTATCCCTCATCACGGAATTGAGAAGCATGGTATCGAAGCAGCCCGGTTACATCTCCGGCGAGACCATGCGCCACGTCAGCAACCCCGACGAGTACCTCGTCATCAGTACCTGGGATACCCTGGAAGACTGGGAAAGGTGGGTTTCCAGCCCGCCCCGCAAGGCGCTGCAGGACAAGATCGACAAACTCCTGGGGAAGAAGACCACCTACGACATCTACCACTATCCCGAAAAGCGCTACCACAAAGCCGAACCCAGCGACTACCTGGAACGGTCACCTTCCAATCCCAAGAAATAACCCTCGTTCCCTGGTTTCAATTTCCGACGCGGTGGCATCTCCTGATCCTGCAACGACATCTGCTCTACCGGCTCGATTTCCCGGCGGCAAGCGTTGATCGGCCCCTGCAAGGGACCGGCATGACCGTCATCAGACAGCAAATCACCCCGCAACCCGGTTGGTCAAAATGGCCGGTCTCCCCGGGTTTGGGCCCGAAGCCGAATGCGATGCAGGAAGTGGGTTGTGTTGCCGCCCACCGCTCGCGAGAAAGGAGGGATGGAACATGATCAAGGTCATGATCAAGAGAAGAGCGCCGGTCGAGAAACAGACGGAGTTCCTGGACCTGGTCACGAAGCTCAGAAGCGAGGCCTCGAGGCAGGCCGGCTACATCTCCGGGGAGACGCTGCACAGCGGTGAGAATCCCGAAGATTTTCTCGTCATCAGCATCTGGGAAGATGAATTTTTCTGGAAAAAATGGATTGCCACCGATGAGCGCAAGGCACTCCAGGGAAAGATCGATGCCCTCATCGGCTCCCCGACGGAGTATGAGATCTACAGGTATCCCAGGAAAGTGACATCCTGAGGGTCTGCACCCCCTGCTCTGCGTGACGAAGGGCCCCGCCGGCGAGCGGGGTCCTTTCTTCACGGCGCATTTTCGTTGACACCCCTCAGCCTGTTCATCTATATTTCTGCCCGGGGTTGCAGGAGAATCCATCATCGATCAAGGGTTCCAGGGCCTGCCCCGTCTCTGAAATCAATCCACGAAGCACAGGAGGTAGACCATGGCGAAGGTCGGTGTCGTTCTGTCGGGCTGCGGTGTGTACGATGGGGCCGAAATCCACGAGGCCACCCTGACCCTGTACTTTCTGGACAAGGCAGGCGCGCAGATCCTCTGCATGGCGCCGGACGTGAACCAGATGCACGTGATCGACCACACCAGGGGCGAGCCCAGTTCGGAGTCGAGAAACGTCCTCTGCGAATCCTCCCGCATTGCCCGCGGAGAGATCAAAAACATGAAGGATGTGAAGGCCGCCGACCTGGACGCCCTGATTTTTCCGGGCGGCTTCGGTGCGGCCAAGAACCTCTGCGACTTTGCCGTGAAGGGCCCCGACTGTGTCGTAAACCCGGAAGTGGCACGACTCATCAAGGAAGTACACGCGGCGAAAAAGCCCGTCGGCTTCATCTGCATCGCCCCGGTGATTGCCGCAAAGGTCCTCGGTGCGGCAAACCCGAAACTCACCATCGGAAACGATCCCGGCGCCTCCGGCGCCATCGAGGCCATGGGCGGCAAGCACGTGCAGGCCCCCGTCGAGGGGATCGTCGTCGACGAGGCCAACCGGATCGTCACGACGCCGGCCTACATGCTGGGCCCGACGATCTCGAAAGTGGCCCAGGGCATCGAAAAGCTCGTGGCCGAGATCCTCAAGATGGCAAAGAAATAGGGGGGAGGCCATTAGTCGGAATCCATCCTGCGAAAAGGCGTTTTTCGACCGCTCTTGTTCTTTGCCGGCTGTTCAAAAGCGACCGGATGCAAGGCGCCCGAAGCCCTGAGGAGCGAGGCGTACTAAGTCGTACGTTGAGCGACGAAAGGCAAGGGCAACGATGCAGATGGGCGGTTTTCAACAGCCGAGAATCTTGATGCGCAGCAGGCGCACACACTCGCCCTTCGGGCTCAAACAGTTTGCGCTGCGGCCGCTCCGCTTCGATAAGAGCGGTTACCGAAGAACGCCTTACTTCGCCGTCAGAATTCCAACCAATGGCATTTGTGAAAGAACATGAGGTAATAGGATGAGAGAAGTCCAAGCAGCAGAGATCACCAAGGCCGTCCGAGACCTCTTCGTTGACGCCAACTGCAACCTGGGTGAAGACGTCCTTGCGGCCTTCGACCGGGGCATTGCGACGGACGAGTCCCCTGTCGCCAGGGAGGTCCTCAGGGAACTCAAGGAAAACGCCCGCATTGCCCGGGACGAGCAGTCCCCCATCTGCCAGGACACGGGCCTGGCCGTCCTATTCGTCGAGGTCGGACAGGATGTCCATGTCGTCGGGGGCGACCTGAAGGCGGCCATCAACGAGGGGGTTAAAAAAGGATACCGGGAAGGCTATCTCCGGAAATCGGCCTGCCACCCCTTCACGCGGGCCAACACGAAGGACAACACGCCCGCCGTCATCCACTTCGACATTGTTTCCGGCGACAAGGTCCGGATCGTAGCCGTCCCGAAGGGGGGAGGGGCGGAGAACATGAGCCGCGTGGACATGCTCTCGCCCTCGGCGGGGCTCGAGGGGATCAAGGACTTCATCCTGAAACGCATCGAAGCCTCGGGTTCGAACCCCTGCCCGCCCACGGTGGTGGGCGTGGGCATCGGCGGGACCTTCGAGCGCTCGGCCCTGCTGGCCAAGAAGGCCCTCACGAGAAAGATCGGCGAGCGCAACGCCGACCCGGAGCTGGCGAAAGTCGAGGTCGAGGTCCTGGAGCGGATCAACAGGCTGGGCATCGGGCCCATGGGATACGGCGGCAACACGACGTCGCTCGATGTCTTCTTCGAGGTGGAGCCCTGCCATATCGCGAGCCTGCCCGTGGCGGTAAACGTCCAGTGTCATGCGGCGAGGCATAAGGAGGCCGTCCTCTAGAACCAGAAGGTAAGAGGGTGAGAGGGTAAGAAGGTAAGACGATGGCTGAGATCAAATTGAAGACTCCGCTTACGGATGAAGATGTCGAAAAACTGAAAATCGGCGACAAGGTGCTCCTCACGGGGGTGATCTACTCGGGAAGAGATGCCGCCCACAAGCGGCTCTTCGACCTCATCCAGTCGGGCAGAGAGCTGCCCGTCGACATCCGGGGCCAGGTGATCTACTACGTGGGGCCGGCGCCGGCCAAACCGGGCAAGCCCATCGGCTCGGCAGGTCCCACGACGAGCTACCGGATGGACGCCTTTGCCCCGAAGCTCATGGAGCTGGGCCTCAAGGGCATGATCGGCAAGGGAAACCGCGGCACCGAGGTGGTCGAGGCCATGAAGAATTACAAGGCCGTTTATTTCGGAGCCACCGGCGGGGCAGGGGCCCTGCTGGCCCGAAGCATCAAGAAGGCCGAGACCGTTGCCTACGAGGACCTCGGGCCCGAGGCCATCCAGCGCATGGAAGTGGAGGACTTCCCCGTCGTCGTCATCAACGACACGAAGGGCAACGATCTCTACGTGGAAGGGGCGAAAAAGTACCGCAAAGCATAGGCTGTTGACCGGGGACGCGCAATGCCTTGAGTGCGTCTTCGGGCGTTATGCATGCGAAGATCGGAAGATCAGAAGTGAGGAAGAGCGGATAAGAAAAGGAAACAATCCTCCATCCACTCCGATCTTCATAACTTCATCGCTTCCTAACTTCTGTCTTTTCAGGGCGCCTTGCATCCGGGACCTCTTGAACAGCCTGATTTACGCTCAGTGGGATCTGCAAATGAAAAGGCCGGGAGGGCAACCCCCCCCGGCCTTTCATGTTGTCAGGAAACATCGAATCCTAGATGCCCAGGATCCCGAAGAAGAGCCAGCAGATGATGGCGCCGACGACGGACATGGAGAGCCCCCAGATCAAAAGATCGCGGAAAAGCTTCTGCTTGTCCTCGTGCTCGGCGGCGCAGGCGATGCAGAGCGCGCCCAGCGTGGAGAGCGGCGAGGCGTCGACGAGGTGGGCTCCGACGTTGATCGAAGAGATCATGCCGACGGCATCGGCGCCGGGAACCGTCTGGAGCAGACCGGGCACAAGCGGCAGGAAGGCCGGCATGATGACGCCCGAGGAACTCGAGTAGGCCGAGAGGACGCCCGTGATGAGGCCCAGCCAGAAGTGGACCGTCGTGGGGCCCGAGAAGGCGGAGATGGCCATGGTCATGGCCTTGAGACCGCCCGACTTCTCCATGACCCCGATGAGAACGGTCACGCCGCAGACCATCATGATGACGAACCAGGGCATTGTCTTCACGGCGGCCTTGCTGTCGGCCACGTTGAAGAGCATCATGAAGCCCGCCAGCACGAAACCGACTGTGCCCACGTTTGCAGCCATGAGAAGCATCCACTTGGGGAAGAACTGCTTCATGCCGGGAAGGGCCGGGACGACAACGAGAAAGATCAGGATGGCGATGCAGGCCACGGTAAACCACTGAGGTTTGGTGAAGGGCTCGGGCTTCGGGGCGACCGCGTCGAGGTTCACCGTCTTTCCCTTGTGGTGCATCATCCACTTCCAGCCGCCCAGAAGCAGGAAGCCGGGGATGACGGCGATGCCCTGGGCGATGACGGAGTTGAAGTAGACCTTCCAGTCGATGGCGTCGAGAGAGTACTTTACGAAGAGATCGGGGATCTGGGAACCCATCTTCTCGACAAGGCCGTGGGAGATGATCCCCGTGGGGGCGAAGGGTGAAAAGGCCGCCGAGTTGGAAGCCCCGACGACGATGAGGGTCATGCAGAAGGCCGACATGCCCACCTGGCCCGCGATGGCCATGGTGATGGGCGCCAGCAAGGCGACGCCGGCGATGTTGCCCGGGCCGATCGTGGTGATGAAGATGGTCAGGAAGTAGATGATGATGGGCAGAATGAACATGTTGCCGCCGCAGAGGCGGATGCAATAGCTGGTGATCTTCCCCAGGGTGCCGTTGACCTGGGCCATGGAGAACATGAAGGTCACGCCCACGAGGATCATGAAGAGGCTCAGCGGGAAGCCCGCCACGACCTTGTTGGCCCTCATGTCCATGAAGACGGCCCCCACGATGATCGCGAAGGCGATACTGAGTAGACCGACGTGAAGCTGCTCGTTGACGCAGCTGATGATGATGACGATGGTCAGGGCCAGGATGGACATCCAGGCCGCCAGGGATACACCCAAAAATTCCATTTGTTTTTCCCTCCCTATTGGTATTTTTTAGATAGGGTGTTCAGCTTATGCTTGATTATTCCACTTTGTCAAAAAAGTCTATCGCTTTAAGTTAATTTTTTTCGGGCCGGTCCGCGCCTCGTCATCATGAAAAATCGAGAAAGAGAGCGTTCGAGGTGCGAGAGGCCGCCCCTGCCCGCACAAGGCGGGCAGGGAGGTTCAACCCGCTATCCCAGAACGACGAGGACCTGGCTGGTGTTGACCTTGTCCCCTTCCTTGACCTTGATCTCCTTCACGGTGCCGTTGCCGGGGGCCACGATGGGGTTCTCCATCTTCATGGCCTCGAGGATGATGAGCTCCTCGTCTTCCTTCACGGCATCGCCCGCCTTCACGATGATCTCCTTGATCGTGCCGGGCATGGGGGCTACGACGTCGATTGCCATTGGGGTTTCGCCTCCTTTCTTTAATTATTTTTGCTTCAAAAAGCGTTGTTTTCCTTGCCCTTGGTCTTTCGCCTTAAGCCTTTCGCCGTTCTTTATCTGATGACACCCATGCCGGCCAGCACGGAGAGCATGACGGCCGCGGCGATGACCGAGCCGATCTGCCCGCCGGCGTTGGCTCCCATGGCGTGCATCAAGAGGTAGTTCTTCTTGTTGTACTGCATGCCCACCTTCGCGACCACGCGGGCCGCCATCGGGAAGGCCGAGATACCCGCCGAGCCGATCAGCGGGTTGATCTTGCCGCCCGTGATGATGTAGAGAAGCTTGCCGAACAGCACCCCGCAGACCGTGTCCAGGCAGATGGCCAGGAAACCCAGCCCCAGGATGATCAGCGTCTCGGCCCGGATGAAGGCCGGACCCGCCATCGTCGCCCCGATGCAGAGGCCCAGGAAGAGCGTCACCACGTTGGCGATCTCGTTTTCGGCCGCCCCAGTGAGGCGGGCCACCACGCCGGACTCCTTCATGAGGTTTCCCAGCATGATCGTCGCCAGCAGCGGCAAGCCCTTCGGGGCGATGCAACCCCCCACGATCGTGATCACGAGCGGGAAGAGCAGCTTCGTCGTCTTGGAGACGGGCTTCGCCGTGAACTTCATGACCGTCTTCTTCTCCTTCTCCGTGGTGAGCAACTTCATGATCGGCGGCTGGATCACCGGAACCAGCGACATGTAGGAATAGGCCGCCACGGCCACCGCCCCCAAGAGGTGCGGGGCGTACTTGGAGGTCACGTAGATCGCCGTCGGGCCGTCGCAGGCCCCGATGATGCCGATCGAAACCGCGTCGAGCTTCGGAAAGCCCAGCGCGAGCGCCAGCAGCAGCGTCAGGAAGATCCCGAACTGCCCCGCCGCCCCCAGCAGAAACGTGTAGGGCTGCGCCAGCACGGGACCGAAGTCCGTCATCGCCCCGATCCCGATGAAGATCAGGAGCGGGAAAAGCTCCGTGTCGATGCCGGCATCATAGATCGTCCGGATGAAGCCGTCCTTGAGCATGACGTCCGACAGGGGGATGTTGACCAGGATGCAGCCGAACCCGATCGGCACCAAGAGCAGGGGCTCGCAGTCCTTCTTGATGCCCAGGTACAGCAGCCCTCCGCCGACAAACATCATGATCAGGTTCTGCCAGTTGACAAACAACAGTTTAAACCCGACGACCAGTCCGCCCAACCCGGCAAGGATTGCTTCCAGCATGGCTCAGCCCTCCTTCCCGGCCTCTTCCTTGTAAGGGAAGAGCTTGCCCAGGCCCAGCATCATCAGGCTCAATAGCCCCAGGGTCACCAGCGTGCCCCCCATGCCGGCCACGAGCATCGTGACGCCGAATGTGACATTGTCCATTTCCATGATAAAAAACCTCCTTCATACGTTTGGTTCAATAATCAATCATTCTCTTCAGAGGCCGTGCCGGGTCTTGGCCGGTACCGGTTCTAGAGAGGAATGTTCCCGTGTTTCTTCCAGGGGCGGTCTTCCTTCTTGCCCTCGAGCATCTTGAGGGCCTTGATGATCATGGGCCGCGTCTCCTTCGGCTCGATGACGTGCTCGATGAGGCCGTGGCGCGCCGCCTGGTAGGGGGTGGCGAAGTTGTCGATGTACTCCTGCGTCTTCTTCTTCAGGTTCTCGGGGTCTTCCTTGCGGAAGATGATCTTTGCGGCCCCTTCGGCGCCCATGACGGCGATTTCCGCCGAGGGCCAGGCCATGACCACGTCGGCGCCCGTCTGGCCCGAGCACATGCCGAGGTAGGAGCCGCCGTAGGCCTTGCGGATTACGATGGTGATCTTCGGCACCGTCGCCTCGGGGTAGACGTAGAGCATCTTCGCGCCGTGGCGGATGATGCCGCCGTACTCCTGCCCGGTCCCCGGCAGGTAACCCGGTACGTCGACGAAGGTCAGGATCGGCAGGTTGAAGCAGTCGCAGAATCGGATGAAGCGCGAGGCCTTGTCGGAGGAGTTGATGTCGAGGCAGCCGGCAAGCACGGCGGGCTGGTTGGCGATGATGCCCACGGGCTGGCCGTTCATGCGGGCAAAGCATGTGACCATGTTCATGGCGTAGAGGGCCTGGCTCTCGTAGATCTCGCCGTTGTCGACGACGAGCTTGATGACCCGCTTGATGTCGTAGGGGCGGTTGCTGGCCTCGGGGACGAGCGTATTGAGTTTCTCCTCCATCCGGTCCGCCGGGTCGGCGCAGGCTGCAACCGGAGCCTTCTCGCGGTTGTTGAGCGGAAGGTAGCCCAGGAGCTTCTTGATCTGGTCGATGCAGTCCTCGTCGCTTGCCGCCACGAAGTGGGCCACGCCGCTTTTCGTGTTGTGCGTCATGGCGCCACCGAGCTCCATCGCCGTCACTTCCTCGCCCATGACCGCCTTCACGACCTGGGGGCCCGTGATGAACATCTGGGCGTATTCCTTGTCGACCATGTAGATGAAATCCATCAGCGCCGGCGAGTAGACGGCTCCGCCGGCCGAGGGGCCCATTATGGCGCTCACTTGCGGGATGATGCCCGAGGCCATGGTGTTCTTGTAGAAGATCCGCCCGTAGCCGGCCAGCGAGTCGACGGCCTCCTGGATCCTCGCGCCGCCCGAGTCGTTGAGGCCCACGATGGGGGCGCCCGCCGACATGGCGCGCTCCTGGCACTTGACGATCTTGGCGGCGTGCATCTCGCCCAGCGACCCTCCCATGGTGCTGAAGTCCTGCGCGAAGGCAAAGACGGTGCGTCCGTTCACCATGCCGTAGCCCGTCACGACGCCCTCTCCGGGGACTTCCGTCCGGTCCATGCCGAAATTGACGCAGCGGTGCTCCACAAACTTGTCCAGTTCCACGAAGGTCCCCTCGTCGAAGAGACGGGCCAGCCTCTCGCGGGCCGTCAGCCTCCCCGTGGCCTTCACCTTCTCGAGGGCCTTGGCGCCGCCGCCCATCTCGATCTTTTGCTCGCGGGCCCTCATCAGTTCGATTTTTTCCTTGTTCGTCACGGCTTTTCTCCTCTTTGTTTCTGTTCCGGAATGATTGTGCGGCGCTTATTCTCTCTCGCTCAGCTCGAGCAGCACGCCGCCTGTGGACCGGGGGTGCACGAAGGCGATCTTCGCACCGCCCGCGCCGTAACGGGGCTTCTCGTCGATGAGCCGCACCCCTTTCGCCTTCATCTCCGCCAGGGCCGCCTCGAGGTTGTCCACGCGCAGCGCCAGGTGCTGGATGCCCTCGCCGTTCTTGTCGATGTACTTGGCCACGGGGCCGTCGGGCGCCGTGGACTCGAGCAGCTCGATCTCGGCCTCGCCGATGGGGAGGAATGCCACGCGCACTTTCTGCTCGGCTACCTCTTCGACACCCACGGATTTCAGACCCAGCGCCTCATAGACCTTCAGGGATTCGGCGATGCTCTTCACTGCGATTCCGATGTGATCTACACGCGTAATCTTCATGTTGACTGACCCTCCCGGCTCGTCTGGTTCCTTATGGTACGGTGAGACTGTAGTTCTGGAGAAAAGAGAGGATCCGGGCCGCCCCCGATGTGGCCGTGATCTTTCCGCTGACCACTTCCTTCTCGATGAGGGGCAGGAGGTTGACGACCTGGGCATTCTTGTAAAACCACTCTTCCAGGCCTTCCTTGACCAGGGCCCACATCCACAGACGGGACTGTTCGTGCCGCTTCTTCTCCAGCTCTCCCTTTTCCTCCGCGATTTTTCGATGTTTCAGGACCGACTCCCAGATCTCCGCAAGACCGTTTCCGGTGAGCGAACTGCACATCATGACCGGCGTGCTCCAGTCGGGCGAGGGCGGGGACAAGAGATGCATGGCCGTCTCGTACTGCTGCCGGGCCATCCTTGCCCGTTCGACGTTGTCGCCGTCGGCCTTGTTGACCGCGATGGCGTCGGCCAGCTCCAGGACTCCCTTCTTGATCCCCTGCAACTCGTCGCCGGCCCCGGCGATCATGAGCACCAGGAAGAAGTCCACCATGGAGGCCACGGCGACTTCCGACTGCCCCACGCCGACCGTCTCCACCATGATGACGTCGTAACCCGCGGCCTCGCAGATCATCATGGTCTCCCGGGTCTTGCGGGCCACCCCGCCGAGGGTGCCGCCCGATGGCGAGGGCCGGATGAAGGCCCGTTCTTCTACGGACAGCTTCTCCATGCGGGTCTTGTCGGCCAGGATGCTTCCGCCCGTCCGGGGGCTGCTCGGGTCCACGGCAAGCACGGCCACCCGGAGCCCCTTCTGAGTGAGCATCATGCCGAAGCTCTCGATGAAGGTGCTCTTGCCCGCGCCGGGCACGCCCGTGATCCCCAGGCGCACGGCCTTGCCGGTGTGGGGCAGCAGCGCGTCCATGACGGCCCGGGCCGTTTCCTGGTGGGCCGGCAGGGTGCTCTCGACCAGCGTGATTGTTTTCGCCATGACCAGCCGGTTCTGGCTGGTTACTCCCTGGACGAAGTAGTCGATGTCCTTCTGAGTCATCACGTAGTCCCGGATCCGGTCCGATCGTTCACTGCAGCATTGCCGGGAGGAGCACCCCCCCCGGCAATGCCTGGTCGATGCTACTACTTCAGGTACTTCTGTTCAAGCAGGGTCAGGACCTTGTCGGCCGAGTCGGGAATCGAGGTCCCCGGCCCGAAGATCCCTGCGACACCGGTCTTGTAGAGGAAGTCGTAATCCGTCGGGGGGATGACGCCGCCGGCGATCACCAGGATCTCGCCTGCGCCCGACGCCTTGAGCTTTTCGATCAACTGCGGGACGAGCGTCTTGTGGCCCGCCGTGAGGCTCGAGGCGCCCACGATGTGGACGTCGTTCTCGAGGGCCATCTTGGCCGCCTCGTCGGGCGTCTGGAACATGGGGCTGATGTCGATGTCGAAGCCCAGGTCGGCAAAAGCCGTGGCGACGACCTTGATGCCGCGGTCATGGCCGTCCTGGCCCATCTTCGTCACCAGCATCCTCGGGCGCCGGCCCGTCTGCTTCAGGAAGTTCTCCGTGCGCTTCTGCAGGCCCTTGATCACGTCGCTCTCGCCGTACTCGGAGGAGTACACGCCGGAGATCATCCGGGTCGTGGCCACGTAGCGGCCGAAGATCTTCTCCATGGCGCCGCTGACCTCGCCCACCGTGGCGCGCAGCCGCATGGCCTGGACGGTTGCCTCCATGAGGTTTCCGCCCTTCTCGGCCACCGAGGTGATGTTCTCGAGGGCCTTCTTCACGGCGGCCTCGTCGCGCTTGGCCTTGGTTGCCTTGATCCGGGCGATCTGCTCGTCGCGGACCGTGCTGGACACCTCGAGCGTCTCAATGGGCGCTTCTTCCTTCACCCGGTACTTGTTGACGCCGACGATGACATCCTTGCCCTGGTCGATGCGGGCCTGGCGGCGTGCCGCCGACTCCTCGATGCGGAGCTTCGGCATGCCCGTCTCGATGGCGCGGGCCATGCCGCCGAGGGCCTCGATCTCGTCCATGATTTTCTTGGCCTCGCGGATGATGGCGCCTGTGAGGGCCTCGATGTAGTAGGAGCCTCCCAGGGGGTCCACCACGTGGCAGACCTGGGACTCTTCCTGGATGATGATCTGGGTATTGCGGGCAATGCGGGCCGAGAAATCCGTCGGCAGGCTGATGGCCTCGTCCAGGGCGTTGGTGTGCAGAGACTGGGTTCCGCCCAGGGCCGCCGCGAGCGCCTCGAGGGTTGTGCGGATCACATTGTTGTAGGGATCCTGCTCCGTGAGGCTCCAGCCGGAGGTCTGGCAGTGAGTGCGCAGGATGGTGGAGCGGGGGTTCTTCGGGCTGAACTCGCTCACCGTCTTGTTCCAGAGGTAACGGGCCGCCCTCAGCATGGCGATCTCCATGAAGAAGTTCATGCCGATGCCGAAGAAGAAGGAGAGCCGGGGGGCGAAATCGTCGATCGAGAGGCCGCCGTCGATGGCCGCCCGGATGTACTGCTTGCCGTCGGCCAGCGTGAAGGCCGTCTGGAGGACCGAGTTGGCGCCCGCTTCCATGATGTGGTAGCCGCTGATGGAGATCGTGTTGTAGCGCGGCATGTTCTTGGAGCAGTAGGCGATGATGTCCGAGACGATCCGCATCGAGGGCAGGGGCGGGTAGATGTAAGTGTTGCGCGTGAGAAACTCCTTGAGGATGTCGTTCTGGATCGTGCCGGCGAGCTGCTCCTGCTTCACGCCCTGCTCCTCGGCGGTCACGATGTAGCCCGCGAGGATGGGCAGCACGGCGCCGTTCATCGTCATGGAGACGGTCACCTTGTCCAGGGGAATGCCGTCGAAGAGGACCTTCATGTCCTCGACGGAGTCGATGGCCACGCCGGCCTTGCCGACGTCGCCGGCCACCCGCGGGTGATCGGAGTCGTAGCCGCGGTGCGTGGCCAGGTCGAAGGCGACGGACAGGCCCTGATTGCCGGCGGCGAGGGATTTTCTGTAAAACGCGTTCGATTCCTTGGCCGTGGCGAACCCGGCGTACTGGCGGATCGTCCAGGGCTGGTTGGCGTACATGGAGGCCACGGGACCGCGGACGTAAGGGGCCATGCCGGAGAGGGTGTTGACGAAATCCATCCCTTCCAGGTCTTCGGCCGTGTAGATGGGCTTGACGGTGATCCCCTCGGGCGTCTCCCAGTTGAGCGCCTCCACGGGCTTCCCCTTGAGCTCCTTTGCGACCTGCTCCTGCCACTTCTTCATCTGGGGGTGTTCAGCCATTGTTTTCCTCCTTGCTTCAGCCTATGGGTGAAAGGCCTTTTTTCCTGGGTTGATGCCGGGTGCGTGGATGCGGCCTCGCTTCGGGAGGCCCCCGTCGCATGTCCTCGTCCGCGCCGGGCCTCAGGGCCGCAGAAGTTCCGATTCCGCGGGCACCCTCTGGTCCAGGAGGTTCCGGATCAGCTTGACGAGATTTTCGCTGCGGTGGTTGAACCTCCACTCGATTTCCTTGAGGTAGAGCGGGAAGTACAGCCTGGGCACGCCGCGGTAGTGTTTGAGCCACTGCCGGGTGAAGGTCCAGAAGCCTTCGATGTCCGCCGGGACCTCGTGGCCTTTCCGCCCCCCCCTTTCACCCTCGACGACGACGCTGTTACCGCGGACCTTCAGGAGGGTGCCGGCCAGGGTGTCGTCCCAGAAGTGCAGCTTCCCGGCCTCGGCGACGGCCTTGGCGTCCAGCTCGCCCGCGGAAAATCTGACGGGCAGCGCGAATACACGGCCGTTGCCCTTGTAGATGCCCAGGGCCAGCTGTCCGTTCGATACGGTGAAGTCCGAACCGAACCGGACCTCGCCCCCGGCGAGCGGCGCATCGGCCCCCGCCTTCGCGAGCAGGGCCTTCATCTCCTTCATTTCGTGCGAGTAGATGGCGATCCGCAGGATCCGGAACCAGCGCTGGACCGTCTTGAGATCGAGCGGTACCCGGTGCCGGAGCCGGTAGGCCGGCACCCCCAGGCAGAAGTACTCGAGGAGGCGGCCCTTCCAGTAGGGGGACATTTTGGTGGAGTTCCAGTACGTCTTGTCGAACTTACGAGTCAGACCGCACTGACCGCACCGCCGTTGCCCCGTGGCCAGCCGCCAGAAATTTTTTCCGCCGCATCGAGGACAAATCAACATGACCGACTCTGTTTGAGATTACGCGACCTGTCGGCAAGACAGGTGCAACCAACGTGGGGAATTGATTCGCCGCGTATCTAGCATCGGGGCAGGGTGAAAACTATCGGGAGCCGTCTGATTCTGCTGTAGGACTCGTTCAGGGATGCCTGTCGGGGTTTGTCTGACAATGCCCGCAAGTCCCCATGCCGCAAGGGATGCAAGGCGACTCACCCGGCTCCCGGGCCCCTTTCCCCGTGACCGCACAGCCGTTTGAGTTCAAATATTCACTTGAAATGCAGGGGCGAAATTGTGTAGACCGGGTGCAAAAACAAAGGGGGGGTGGATGTCCTTGCCCCCGAAACACCGGAGTGACGATCAAGATCAAGGAGACAAAACAGTCAGGAGGGAAGAAAGACATGCCACGATCGCTGGAAGGAATCCGAGTCATTGACCTGAGCCACGTGCTTGCTGCACCCACCGTAACCATGTACCTGGCGGACCTCGGAGCCGAAGTGCTGCACATCGAGCCCCCCATCGGCGATGACGCCCGGGAATTCGGGCCCTTTGCCGGGGCGCACGACAAGAACCGCAGCGGCTATTTCATCAGCCTCAACCGCAACAAGAAGGGCCTGGTGCTGAACCTCAAGCACCAGAAAGCCAGGGACATCCTCATCGAGATGATCAAAAAATCCGATGTCGTCGTGGAGAACTTCCGCCCCACGACGATGAAGAAGTTGGGCCTTCACTGGGAAGACCTCAAGAAGATCAACCCCGGGATCATCTACTGCTCCATCTGCGGCTTCGGCCACGACTCGATGCCGGAATACTCCGAGCGGCCCTCCTACGACATGGTGGCCCAGGCCTACAGCGGGCTCATGAGCATCACGGGGCCCGAGGGCGGCCCCCCCTGCCGCGTCGGGTCCTCCGTCGGTGACATCCTGACGGGGCTGCAGGCCACGATCGGCATCCTGGCGGCCCTGCGCTACCGGGAGAAGACGGGCCGTGGCCAGCACGTCGACATGGCCATGATCGACAGTGTCTTTGCTACCCTGGAAAACGCCGTCGCGCGCTACACGATCAACGGCGAGATTCCGGGCCCCCTGGGCGGGATCCACCCCTCCATCACGCCCTTCCAGGGCTACAAGACGAAAGACGGCTCTTACATCATCGCCGCCATCGGCACGGATGCGCTCTTCGTCCGCTACGCGAAGGTGATCGGCAGGCCCGACCTCCTCGACGATGAGCGGTTCAAGACGAACCCGGCGCGGACGAAGAATCGCAAAGCCCTCAATGCGATCCTCGATCCGATCATGGCCTCGAAGACGACGCAAGAGTGGGAGGTGATCTTCGAGAAGGAGGGGCTGCCCTACTCGCCGATCAACAACATGAAGGAGATCTGCGAGGACCCGCACATCGCCTACCGCAAGATGCTCGTCGATATCGACCAGCCACGCATCGGAAAGATGCGGATCGCCGGCTCACCGATCAAGATGTCGGAGACCCCCGGCGAGGTCTACGCGCCGGCGCCGCTTCTCGGGCAGCACACCGACGAGGTCCTGAAGTCGCTGCTGGGCTACAGCGACGAAACGATCGCGCAGCTCAAGAAGGAAGGCATCATCAACGGAAGCTACTAGCGGTTACGGCGGGGCCCCTCGGGGTCCCGCATTTTTTATACCTGATTGACCTGTCGCAGGATCTGTAACCGTTGACGTGGGGAGTTGCCGGTTTCAATCCAAGACAAGGAGGCAATACCAAGATGGGAATCGAGAGCCGTATCTTTAACAAGGAACTGTTGTCCAAGGTCACAACGGCCGAGGAGGCCGCCAAGCACCTCAAGGATGGGATGGTCGTCGGCACGAGCGGGTTCACACCCTGCGGGTATCCCAAGGCGGTGCCGCTGGCCGTGGCCGATCGGGTCAAGAAAGGCGAGAAGATGCGCTTCTCCCTGCTCACGGGCGCCTCCGTCGGTGTGGAACTCGACGAGGCCTGGGCCGAGGTGAACGCCATCGCCAAGCGCTTTCCCTACCAGACGGGAAAGAAAATCAACCAGCGTCTCAACGCGGGCGAAACGATGTTCTTCGACATCCACCTGAGCCAGATGGCCCAGCAGTTGCGCTACGGGTTCCTGGGCAAGATGGATGTGGCCATCGTGGAGGCCGTCTGCATCCTCGAAAACGGCGGGATTGTCCCCTCGACCTCCGTAGGGAATTCCCCCACCTTCCTGCAACAGGCCGAGAAGGTCATCATCGAGGTCAACACGAGCCAGCCCATGGAGCTCGTCGGGATGAGCGACATCTTCATCCCCGCCGACCCGCCGGCCCGGCACCCTCTGCCCATCACCGACATCAACCAGCGGATCGGGACGATCTACATGCCCTGCGACCCGCGGAAGATCGTGGCCATCGTGCCCTGCGAGATCGGCGACAAGACGAGGCCACTGGGGGCTATCGACGAACAGTCCAAGGCCATGGCCCGGCACCTCATCAAGTTCTTCGAGAAGGAGTACGGCGAGACGCTGCCGCCCCTGCAGTCGGGCGTGGGCAACGTGGCCAACGCCGTCATGGCGGGCCTTGTCGAGAGCGACTACAAGAACCTGAGGGTCTGGACGGAGGTCATCCAGGACGCCATGTTCGACCTCATCGACGTGGGCAAGCTCAACGCCGTCTCCGGCACGTCGCTTTCCCCCTCTCCCGAGGGGCTCCAGCGGTTTTACAAGAACATCATGACCTACCGCGACAAGATCGTACTGCGGCCCCAGGAGATCAGCAACAACCCGGAGATCGCCCGCAGGCTGGGCAACATCGCCATGAACACGGCCCTCGAGGTGGACATCTACGGCAATGCCAACTCCACGCACACCTTCGGAACGACGATGGTCAACGGTATCGGCGGCTCGGGCGACTTCTCCAGAAACTCGGGCCTCGTCGTCTTCCTGACGCCGTCCGCGGCCAAGAAGGGCGCCATTTCGAGGGTGGTTCCCCACGTGACTCACTACGACCACACGGAACACGAGATCCACGTCATCGTGACGGACCAGGGAGTTGCTGACCTGCGCGGCCTTGACCCGAGGGAAAAAGTGCCCCTCATCATCGAGAACTGCGCCCACCCGGACTATCGGCCCATGCTGTGGGACTACTTCAACCGCGCCAGGAAAAAAGTGGGCGGGCACATCCCCATGCTTCTCGACGAGGCCTACAGCTGGCATGTGCGCTTCAACGAGACGGGCACCATGAAGCCCGAGGGGGCTGCATGAAGAGAGGGTATCGGGTATCGGGAAATAAACCAGGAGAGCGGGGCGCACAGGCTCCGCTCTCCTTCAATTTGTTTTTCTGTTCTTATTCTTATCCGCGCTTCCGCTCTTCCGATGTTCCTAACTTCCTGTCTTTCACCCCGGGCAGCCGTGCTTCAGCAAGAAGAAGCCCGGCTCGATCTCCCCGGAAGACAAAAAAACGGCATGGACCCGTCGATCCATGCCGCCTTGTTTTTGGTGCCGAAGCCGGGACTTGAATGCAAAAAAATGATTCTTATCGAAACCCAGGTATTCCGGTCTTTTCCTTTGATTTCAACATCATAGATGCCATTTCTGCGACGTTCAATAGTCGCAATAAATTCATTATTTGCAACCAAAAGCGTTTGAAAGGGACCCAAAAGGGACCCAAGGCACACAATAAGGATGAAGTTCGCTTCGACACTCCGCCGGGTTCGAGATCTACATAACTCCGTGCGACAGCCAGAAATCCAGCGGGATGCAGAAGCCTTTCAAGAATTTCGCAATTACTTGTTCTATAAAGATATTTATCTTTACTCCAGATATACATTTATATATAGAGTAGCTCGTTAATTTGATTCATGTTTATAAGATAAATTCAAATTTAGCTCAGTTAATCATTAGCTGATAAGAAAAATGGCTAGGCAAGTTGATCTTGTATTGATTCACCCCCCGTATCATCGACGTCGAGGGAGCGGAACGATATTTCCGATTGGTTTGGGTTACCTTGCATCAGCCGCAGAAAATATCGGCTACAAAGTCTCAATTATCGACTGTGCCCTCGTCTTCGGGTCGCTTCTACCCTCAAAATTAAGTCAACTCGGTGCATGGTTAGAGCCGAGATTGAAATCAATGAATCCGCATCTTGGCATCGGAATCGGACCATGTACAACATCGTCAATACGAGGAACTGAAGCAGTTGCTCATGTCTGTAAAAATGTATTTCCAAAAATTCCAATTATTTATGGTGGTCCTCTAGCATCACTACCCGGACAGTCAAGGCTTTTCTTCAATAAACTAGGGGCAACCGCAATTGTGCCAGGCGATGGTGAAAAAGCAATATGTGACATTCTAAAAATACTATCAGAAGGTTCAGATCTGGCTCACGCGCACACTGTCATTACACCAGGAAAAGACGATTTGATGAATGTAGTCGAAGATCTTGATAGCCTGCAATTTCCGCGAAGGTTGTGCTCAGTCGATAGTAATGGATATGTGTTATCGGTTCGACGGGACTTGTTTTTGGGAAAGTTCGCAACAATGGTATCTTCAAGAGGTTGCCCACACAGATGTAAGTTCTGTGTTTCGGCTCACCTGCGCAAAGGAATTTATAATAGACGTTCGTTGGAAAATATTTTTAATGAGATCTCTTTCCTTCAGGATTCACATATTAACATGGTTGTGTTCTATGATGACACGTTCTTCCTAAAACCAGATAGCTTGGCCCAAGACGCACATGATTTGGCAACAGGTATGTTTAATCTAGCTAGACCTCTATATTGGCAGGTGGAAATGCGGCCAGAATTATTAGCTATGGTAGACAAGGATATAGCGGCTATGCTTTACGCGGCTGGATGTCGTCAGCTAAATATCGGAATTGAGAAATTAGACCCCTCTTGTGCAAGTTTGATGGGCAAGAATGTTGATATTGACAAGATAAGAAGAGCCGTGCGCAATATAAATTCAGAGGCACCAAATCTTCGTTTGACAGGTACATTCATCTTAGGAGGGCCACAAGAAAATCAAAACTCCATACTAAGAACGATCGAACTAGCCAGCGACCTTGGTCTTCTATTTGCCCATTTTTACCCCCTTGAGGTGTATCCCGGAACAGATGTGTATAGGGAATGCTTTCCTAATGACGGGCCCCTTGACTGGTATGAGAAGATCGTTTCGGATGATCTTCCCTGGGGTGAATTGCTTTATGAGAATGATTTGCTAACGAGAAATGATTTACTCGCTATGGTCAATGAAGGATATAAGTCGTTTTACACCCGAAATGAATGGCATAAAATGGCAAATCAAAGCCTCGGCGCAAATTATTCTAAAGTTGCAAATGTCGTCAAAGAATGGTGCGTTGATAGATTTTCCATAAAGAAGGAAACATTGTGATGTTCCGCCTTGATAGATTATACGGAGAATTACACTTCCCCTCGTTAGTGAGCGATACCCTTGATTGTCCTGGACTACTTCGTCTCCGTGAAGTGCGAATGGCGAACATCCCGTTTCTTAGTTTTCCATCGTTCACCGGTGTAACCCGCTACGAACATTCTCTCGGTGTATGTCATCTCGCCGGCATTTTTGCAGATAAAGTGGGGTTATGTGACAAGGATCGAATAGAGGTGATGCTCGCGGCCCTTTATCATGATGTAGCTACACCACCATTTGGCCACGCGGTTGAGGAGGTGCTGTCCGATCTACATGGTTTCGACCACGAGGAGAAGCTCCGCGAAATTATAATAGGAAAGGCAAAGGACCTCGGAGGTCAGAGAACACAATTGTTTCTTGGGCGTTCTCTCAAGCTACATAAGGTTTGCCAAAGCACGCATGCGCGGGCTCTGGGCGTCGATGTGTTACGAATAGCTGATATCGCCGCCGGTTCATTAAATGACACACTCGGGGATGTTGTATGCAGTTCTGGTATCGATTTAGACAACATCGATAACGTTATAAGAGCCGCAACTTCCATGGGTGTGCGTGAGTATGGTCCTGCAGTGGCAGAAAACTTAGCACGGAGCCTTGTTATTGACGAAGGTCGAGTATGTATTGATGAATCTTTTTCAACGTATCTCAAATCATGGGAAAGCGCACGAAGCATTTTGTATGGCATGATCTACGCGTCAATTAAGGATTTTTCTTTGCAAACGATGTTAAAACATGCTCTGCGAATACTTGCAAATGTGCCTGCAGAAAATCAACTCCGCGAAACCGATTGGAACCTTACGGATGATGAATTAATCCATCAGCGTCTGCTTCTGAATAGATCAACCCATGACATTGTTATCCGCATGCGATTAGCGGATCTATATAACTGCCTTTCTTTTTTATTAATTGAGCCAAAGGACGTATCCGTAAAGACTGCACCCTCGCTATATGCTATCGAACGGCAGGCACAAGATATTTTCAGACGGTATATCGAAAGGGTTTTGAAGCCCAAAAGAACAGATTTTGATCTTCCAGAAATCATTGCCAATATGTATCCCGATAAAAGGATTAGGTCTGCAGGTCGACCGGTATGCTTTATGGGCCAGAAGTTCATAACAAAACAAGAACTACAACCAAAGCGATGGATTTTGGGAGTGTTTACCCCACACCATCGTAAGTGGGATCAAGAGGCAGAGATAGCCTTGTACGACTACTTATCTGTAAATTATCACGTTCAACGGCTTCGTTGTGTTCGCATAGGCGAAGGTCGCTATCCAAATGTCGAGGAAGATCAAAAGTGATTAGTAAAATCGCAGTTAGAGAACTGGAACAAGTAGATTGGAATTTCTCTGATTACAGTAGTTCCCAATATCCGGCTGACATAAATTCTCTGCACTGGTATCCGGCGGCCTTTGTTCCGCAAATACCAGCCATACTCATCAAATGCCTCTCCCAGGAGGGTGATCTTGTTCTTGACCCTTTTTTGGGATCAGGAACAACTGCAATTGAAGCCTCTAGGGTAGGCCGTCACTTTGTTGGAATAGATAGAAATCCTTTCGCGATAAACATTTGCCAAGCCAAGTTGACAGCAATCGGCGAAACAGACAACGAGTGGTTTGAAGAAGAATTATCCGCTGTCGGTAAATTAGATCCAATAAGAAATTCTGGTGACTACTGTACAACAGTAGGCATCGACGAAGAAATCTTCAAGTGGTTCGAACTGCGCACTCTTGAAGAAATACTGACAATCCATAGTAATATCATTAAGCGCCGAGGTACACATGCAAATCTACTTAGACAAGTGATGTTGTCCTCCATTCTAAATAGGTGCTGCTCACAACGTGATCATTATACTTATATTACTGACCGTTGTTTTCCGAAGGAGATGATTTATCGACCAGCGAGAGAGATGTATTGTGAACAAGTCCAATTAACCTGCCGTGCTATTTTTGAAACCGCTCGCCAATATGTCCGAGTTCACAACAAATGCTGGATACCATTGAATGATGGTATCGTGTCGTGTCGTGACGCAAGACAAATGCAATGGCTTCACGATTCAACCGTTGATCTTGTTGTAACATCCCCACCTTATCTCGGTGTTAATGACTATGTGCGTTCTATGCGTCTCACCGCAATGCTTTTCCCGGAAGAAGGGGGGAATGAGGCAATATCCGCAGAAATCGGCGCTCGCAGGAAGAGGCATCGGAAAACGGCTTTAGAAGAGTATAGACAGGAAATGTCGGAGGTCTTTTCAGAAATCTCTAGGGTATTGAAACGTACTGGGTATCTGGCTCTTGTCATCGGTCAGGGCAAGGGACGCGTCAACAAAGAAGATATAATTGAAATGTTAATTAGCATTCTCCGAGATGAATATAAATTCGAAGTCCATTTTCAGCAAGAACGGCGAATAAAATTCAGGCGTATACAAGTGCCAGGCGTAGGGACTGAACGTATTATGGTACTACGCAGGTAAGGAGAGAATGGTATGCCGCTAGCACCATGGAAGATTTCTCTTATATCTACAGGCTATGATATGCCTGACATTCGCGCAGATTTGGGAGAATTTCTGACTAATAAAGGTTTCTCTGTTTTGGCATATGAACGTGCCGATTTTCCCGTTCATCCTGACGTACATTCTCATGATGCTTGTTTAATTGCGCTGAATCAGGCTGACATAGTTATTCTCATCGTAGATAAACGGTACGGCGGTCTATACTTAGGCAAGCCTCACTCAATCACCGAGGCAGAGTATGACGCAGCGACTAGGAATAAAAAAATAATAATACCATTCATAAGAAGAAGGGCTTGGGATGAACGCCATCAACTTTTCGAAAGCGAGAAGAATTTACGGGCAGAAAGAATTGCAGATCCACGAAAATTGCTCAAGCCAACATATGTTGATAGTTGGGAGGTCCTGGATTTTATAGAAAGGGTGAGAAACGCCGACATCAATAACTTTATAGAGTTCTTCGATGATCTTGTTGATCTACGTCCGAGACTTGAGGGACGCTTGAGAGGAATATCTTTCTGGCTCTTTCAAATGCTGGTAAGGGATCAGATGCGTCAAGTTAAAGATATGAAAACTAGTACTGCAATGGGATTTTCACTTGGTGATGTATTAGATCAAGGCTACTTTATTGATCCGCCATACCAAATGAAGAGCGGTGGGGCTATGCTGGGAGAGACTCCAACAGATGTCTTGCGAAACTTTCGACATGCCAGATCTTGTGTGGCTATCTTGGGGGAACCAGGTTCTGGTAAGAGCACTCTTCTTGGCAAGACCTTTATAGAACATGCGCAAGAGTCCATTAGTTCTAATTCTCCAAACCTTCCATTTTTTATGTCACTAAGAGGTAGAGGAACATTTGCATTTGACTATCAGTCCTGTGTGAATGAATTCTTCTCCGTCTCATTTTTAAAAACACCATATCCAATTTTATCTCTAGACAGTATCCAACCTTCATTCTACATGGATGGTTTTGATGAAATATCGGAATCTCAATCTGCGTTTGACGCAAGTTGTTTTTGTAAATCGACCATCTACAGCTTTCCTTTTGTATTCGCGTGCAGATCCCGTTACGCGAATGAGAATCTAGCTAGAACCGCCGTGGGAGATCGTCTTTCTGCTGTGATTGAGCTTCAACCATGGGACAAACCGAAAACAACGAGATATATCGAAGAATTTTGTAGAATCAGGAATCGGACTGATCTAATTGCTGGACTTAAGGATGCTTTCGCTTCGAGCAGTGAAATGAGTGAGATCACTGGAAACCCCCTCCTGTTGACTCTTTTTTTATGTCTCGTTGAAGAAGCAGGAATGAAAGTTCCGCTTGATGTGAGAAATAAGCGAACCTTACTGGCTAAAACCCTAGAAATGTGGGCAAGAAGAGAACTGGGTCGTCTCCGAGGACTCACAGGTGTAAGTGCCCAAGAGGAGGCATTGTTATTACAGGCATGGCGCATTGCGGCGTGGTGGATCTATCGCGCTCGGTTCAATGCAGCTCCTCCTATTAAGGTTGTAAATCTACTAGCCATTGTGAAAGAAATTCTACCTGAAGCGGGGTCTATTTGCGAAAGAGAAGCATTGGTTGGAATATTCGATATGATCGGCCATACAGATGAAATAATCGGTCTCGTACACGAACAACTTCTTGAAGAGCTAGTAGCAGAGTTTCTCGTCGAAGGTATGCTTACGGGAAAACGACTTTATCCAGACTCACTTTCTGTGGCAGTTAGATGGGAAATCAACCAGTTAATAAGATCACTATGGTCTGAATTTGACATTGCGAAATTAGAGGTATCTCTCGCGAATCTAGTCGGGGCATTTAATATGGCCTTATCAGATGATTCTACATCGGGTATTCTCTGTCGTAATCAGGCTGCATATTATATGGGGCGCCTTGGTATACCCCAAGCAGTCTCCGAACTAAGGAAAGCGGATGACCTCGAACATAACCCGTTTGTGAAATTGTCCATAGGCTTTGGACTGATTAAGCGCATGCAGTATGACGTGGAGGAGGCCTTTGTTAGAAAGCTTCAAGACGATAAAAATTGGGACGAGCTAAATCGAGGGTATCATTTATACTATTACCGTGATCATAATATCGGTCTAAATAAAGATCCAGGCAATGTTCCGTGGGAGAACACACTCAGGGCGCTTATGCGACATATCGAGAGCAGCGAGGACAAACACATAGCCATCCGCCGTGTCGAACTTATTACAATCCGACGGTTCATAGAAGCTCGTGGGACAAGAGGACCTCTCACAGAAGAGATCATAAAAAGAATCGAGGATGCAGTCCAGTTAGCACTCCAATCCGTCAACCCATCCCTTTCTGCAAATTTCAAAGCAGGGCTCGAAGCCGAGTTCCAGGCTTTGAGAGCAACATGGCAGGCAGCTAAATTGTGATACTCATAAAATCGAGCAGCAGAGTGATTACGCGTAGGGATAGAATCTCAGGACATCGAAAAAGAGTATTCCTTAGTCCGTATATACCTGTGCGATTGACAGACAGACTGTCAATGAGTATAAAGATTACAATAGATAATTCCGAACAAAAGACAGAACAAAACGATAAATGATAAATTCCATCATCATTTCTGCGGTCCACATAGATTCAACTTGTTCGTATCAGCCTCATCATTCCAATTCTGCCCGACTAATGTAAATAGGTTGCGCTTAATATTCGGGTTTTCATTATCCCACGTATTTAGATCTCTCGACCTAAATAACCCCCAAATATCTGGTTTCTTCTTACTCAGAGGATGAATTATAAAAAGCATTCCAGCTATATTACTGTATGCTGGGTCGGCTAAAATTCCATATTTACCGAGAAGCCTATCTTCGCTCTGCTTTCCTTCAAATTCCGGTATCTCATAAATATACGTCACGACATAAATAATTGCGCATAATGCGGTTTTGTGGTATGCTGCGCTTCATGAAACGATTAACGATATCCGATCCGCAGAGTGCCATCTTGTCCCTGCAGGACGAGATCCGGCGAACCGAAGAGTCCCGCTACGATCATCGGCTCCATGCCGTGCTGCTGGTCGCCCAGGGCATGAGCGGCCACCAGGTGGCCCAGATGCTCGGCGATGCCCCCCGAACCGTCGCGTACTGGGTGACGCGGTTCGAGGAGCGAGGATTTTCGGGGCTGATGGACGAGGCCCGTCCGGGCCGAACCCCTAGCCTCAGCCCCTCGCAGCTGCAGGCCCTCGAAGGCGTCTTGCGCAAGCCCCCCGGTGCCGTGGGTCTGTCCGGGCAATGGGACGGCACGACCCTGTCGCAGTATCTGCAGCGGCAATGGGACATCTCCCTGGGGGTCCGGCAGTGTCAGCGGCTGTTTCGCCAGTTGGGGTTCCGGCTGCGCAAGCCCCGGCCGAAGATGGCCCATGCCGATCCCGCTCGGCAGGCGGCATATAAAAAAACTGCGCGCCCTGGCCCGGGACGACACGGTGGATCTCTGGGCCCTCGATGAGGTCCGGTTCGAGCAGCACGGCTCGGCCTGTCGGATGTGGGTTGCGCCGGAGATCAAGGACCCCATCCTGTTGCACCATCCGACCCGGGAGGGCATCGGCTACTTTGGTGCCGTTCGCATCCGGGACGGAAAGTTCGTGTATAGCCGTGAGGTAAATCGGTTCAACGCCGATAAGTTCTTCACGTTTCTGAAAAAGCTCCGGCGGCTCTCCAGCCATGCCGGGCGCCGGGTCGTGCTGATTTTGGACAACGTCAGATACCATCATGCCAGCCTGCACCGAAAATGGCGGGACAAGTGCCGGAAACGCTTTGCTCTGGAGTTCATGCCGCCCTATAGCCCGGAGCTCAACCCGGTTGAACGGGTCTGGAAACTGACTCGGAGGAAGGCGACGCATAATCAGTACTTCCCGACGCTCGCTTCGGTCCCCGTCGCCGTTGAGAATGTGTTCGACGAATGGCGCACGGGCAATGCTACCCTGAAACGTCTATGCGCACTTTAATGTGTCGCTGTGTTTAACCGTGTCTGGCCGACCGAATGCTATCGCCCATAGATCACCGGTTAGATTCGTTCCATTCGTGTAGAAATCAGAATATGCCGGACACAGAACGCAATTTTCTGTACGAAAAGGAGGGATGAGGCAAAGGTTAATGACGAGGAATGTGTAAGGATTGGCATACTGCTCGATTTTAATGTTATTGCGCGCGTTCTCGAGTAATGTATCGATCACAGCATAGATGGTCCCGGATCTGTATGGTTTGTCACCATAAGGCTGTACTACCGAGACAGCCGAGGCTACCCGTTTCTCAGATTTCAATTGAGCATCAATCTCAACTCGTGCATTGAGAGCGTCTTCCAGGGCATTCTTAATGCCCCAATCCCCTTTTACTACCGACAAGGTCTTGACTTCATAAAACATTTTCAATGCTCCTGTGTCGCAGTAAAAATCTGGCGTCCTTTTCTTTGTCTTTGGTACTTGTCTTAATGTGATTCCCTTTTTCATACACAACACATAAAAATGTGCCTCTCCTAAAATCTGGGCGAATTCGTTCGTTGCTTTACTATTCAATGCAAAATTATTCTTGCTGGCAAGAGCAAGCAACATCTCTACATATTGTTTAATCGTCGCATCAGTCGAAGAGGCCAATTCAATGGTTTTTACGGAATCCTGAAGGCATCGCAAATAACTGTTGCCTGCAATGTCTCTTGTGCATTGAAGTGCTTCGACGAACTTATCCGTTAATCCCATTTATAGACTCCATTGACATGGTCGCTTTGCGCTTCGTCAATTTGATCTGCTCTTTGGCTCGCAATATTAAAATGCCGAGATTGATCTCTCCAACTATGTGCGGCAAGTGATAATCCATCTCATTTAGCCCATTCTGTGATAAATGCCTGGGAGACATCGTTCTATTTTCTCAACAATCTATTACGCAGAGCAACTGCCGCTTTGGAGCAATTCTTGAATTTAAGCTTCGTTGTGACTACGCCATTTCGATTGGTCTGTGCTAAGGCATCGACCTGTCTCCATGCGTGACTTGGAATGTCACGTGGCTTCAATACAATGAACCAAGCCCCTGATTTCTTGAGGACTCCTCGTTCAATGAGATCCGCGAAGTCTATCGGTTTGGCGAGCTCGTCCAGAATACTAAGCATTTCATCTCTTGTCATGGTACGCCACCCTTCCTCCTTACTGGCTTATGTGCAGATTAGGTGCCCTCATGTCTTCAGAATTAAGCAAATTTACAGCCATACGTTTCGATAATCCTCACTAATCAGCCCGCTTGTCTATTCTGCGGAATGGCATCTCGACTCCAGCAAAATGCAGAACTTGCCGAGCATTCGCGAATATCGATATTTTCATCTCGGTAGACGATACACCATGTATTTCGGAAAGGTGCTCCACTGTCGTGATCACATCCCAAGGCATGCTTCTGCTGTTTCCAATCATACTGAACGGAGAATCCGTTTCTGTGAGCATCCGGTTTATGGGCAAATATTTGACCAGCTTTCGTCCGCGATCGTTATCGAGCATTGCTTGATTGATGGAGAAGTAACAGCCTGCAGTAGCAGCTCTCCGTGCCTCGGCAACCGAGCCCGAAAACCAGTGCAGGATGCAGAGCACTCGCTCTGGATCAGTGCGCCCTTCAATCATCGTGACTACATCTCGTACGGCTCGTCGACTGTGGATAGAGAGAACTCGTCCGCCCCGTTTCTGCGCTGTATCGAGGATACGGCCAAATATTTCCTTCTGTTGGTCATAACTCTTCAGTATGCTTGGGCTGCCATCGAGCCCAACCTCTCCAACAAACCGACTTTCATGGATTTGCTGTTCGAGTAGGTCAGCTTCAGCGTATCGCTCATTGACAAGCTCGGGATGCAAACCGGCCGCAACCAAAATATTGGATTTCCGGGCGGCCCAATTGCAATTTTGCGGCCATGCCTTCGGCGTCGTCGTCACGGCGAGAACGACAATACCTTCCTGCTCACAGAGGTCAATAACTGCAACAGGGTCAGGATGCAGATCAATATGGCAATGAAAGTCAAAGCCCTGGGGTTGTCCTTCCTTGTTCATGATGGCCTTACGATTACGTCGTCAACAATATTCCCGACTTCGACGATTCCTCGCCGAAACACTTCGATATAGTCGTCGATTTCCCTTTGTGAATAGTCCGAAAAAGGCCCTGATTTATGGATTAGAATATTCGCAAGTTCAGGGTGTTGATTCAATCGCCGACGCATCATCTGAAAAGAACGTACATGCTGTGCTTCGACGCGCTTTGCATTAAGAGGTAGGGCTGTGAGATCGCTAATAAGGTAGTCGGTTGAATCCTCTCCAAATGCAACTTGAATGGATGCTCGCCGGATTAGGCAAGGAACGCAAAATCCACAATGCCGTGGCGATAGCCCCTTCCAGCGCGCTTTCGCGATGGACGAACAGGAGATAGTCGTCGCAAGACTTTGTTTGAGGAATTGCGTATTCACACATTCAGTGAGCATCTCACCTTTCGTTTTAAAACGATATGGATTTTCAAGACGAGCTGAGATGCCGAGGCTGTCGAGAAGCTGCTGCCACCGCGCCATGTAGAATGGATGTGTTGTACGGGTACTCCATGCGCCCAACCGCAACGGATCGAGAGGAACGTTCAGCGAGATCAGGCCGTTTTCAGGTACATAGATCGGAGTGTTGCCGTCCAGTGCGCTAGCAACCATTGTGGCCAATGAGAAAAACAGAAACGACCGTCCCCGAGTTGACATTTCGGGTGCTGACCCTGATACAAGGCTATCAGGAAATCCTATGCGCGCTCTCACGTGGCGGGGCTCCACATTGTCATAGACGGCTCCAAGAAGACGGGCGCAATGCTTCTGCAAACTCGTGCTCAAATCCCAATAGTGGCTTACGAAAATCGAATTCTCGCCTGCTCCGAGGAGGTCTATGGCTCCCACAAAGCTGTCCAGTCCACCCGAGAACAGGCAAACGCTTGTGAATGGAGCTTCAAGAAGCCCTGCAGGTATATCGACTAGGTTTTCGAGGCTGCTCGGACGGCTGCGAAAGAAGACACGCCATAAATCACCTGTCAGGAATTTTAGCATGCGTTCCAGTAGGTTCGAATTATCTAACCACAGGGCAGGGTCCTTGACTGGTACGTATAGATCAATCTCTCGTGTCCAACTGTCCTGCGATTCCGTTGTGCGTGATATTCTCGTATCAGCCGCGGTTATTGCCAACGAAAGTATAGCAAGATCAAGGGCGGCTTCGGAAGGATACATATCACGGTCCGAGAGTTGCGCGAGCATTTGACCCAGCCCAAAGCCAAATTGCCGTTCACCCTCGATAATACGTATGGTCGTGATTTGAGAATGTGGATCCTTCAGAACCAGTTCCCGTGTGTCAGCCGGGTTCAGACTCACTATGATACTGTGACGCCTCATCCTATCGGTCTCCTATCAACTCAAGAAGCTCCCATGCCTCAGAATACGTCCGGTCCACTATCATCCGTATATCGCTGTCCGACATTGCTGGCAGGTCTGTCAGTTCGGAAATGAAGGAGTCGCGCACCGCACGCTCGATGTAACTCCTAAGCTGGGCATCAAAGTTCTCAATGTCGTCGATATCCCCGGCAACTCGGAATCCGTTAATACCAATATCCTGATAGAGTCGTACTTCAATCGCATGGGCGATGAAACTCAGAAAGAACTCACGTATCTGATCGATCGTAAGGGTGGTTAGATCGTCGATCCCGAACCGATCTATATCGGCTACGGTTTCGAGCCACGCATCACGGGCAATTGCTTCATCAACCGAGCCGCCATCACGACAAATCACCTCTGTCAGGCCGAGGAACACATCCTGCGGAGAACGTCCGGCCAGATCCTGCAGATTCAAATGACTGAGGGTCTCTCCGATTCCCTCACGCTGAAATCCCCGAAATACACCCAGAACATTACTGGCCGATGCGCGGGACGCACCCATGCGTCTCACCGCATTGTCACTGCCTCTTGTGGCGGTGCGGACATAGTCACGCACTGCCCGGTGGAGTGCTCTGCGATCATTGCCTCCCGAACGGGCGAAACGAGTGAAATTAGTCCGAGCAAGCCGAAAGCGCTCAGGTTCTGGCGAATGTACAATAACAGGTTGTTCCGTATTGTCTTGGTCACCTGCCGTTGGCGCATCACCGATGTTCGGAGCCGGGTTTCTATTATTATTGGGAATATCTTCACCCGTTCCGCCAGGAAGTGGCTGAGATTGTGGCTCGTCAAGCCACGTGGGCACGAGCGGCGTACTATTTTGCGGACCTCTCGATGAACCAGATGTGCCCATCATTTTGCTCCCTTACGCATGGCTGCCAGTGCAGCGCCTGCTGCTTTCTTCAGGATGGGATTGTCATTTTGGTTCGCCCATTTCTCCACAACCATTCGTAATTGCTCCCGCGTCTTAGCGTCCGTTATGAACTCGCCCCATCCCCTCACCACCCACATGCCTAGCGCTTTTGGATCCAGACTGTCGAGGAGCGCGATGACCTCACTCTGAAACCGTGGATGGTGCTTGGCCACTATGCCAAGGCCGTCGATTCCAGGAGGTACGCTAATGAAATTGCCGCAGCTGAGGACACGCTCACGCAGTGCATTGAAGATCGTATCAACGTCTCCTGAAGGCAATGCCTTGACTTCCATCTCGGCACTTCGCACGGTCAATGATGGCCCGCATAGCCTTGTGATCAGTCCTTCGAGGCCGCCAAGTTCTTCGGCACCGGTCAACAGACGTTTGTCTCTTGCTGCGAAGATATATGGCCGTAAGTCGACGTCGGCCAGCGATGGATCGATCTTGAGCCAGCGTCGAAGCCAGTCACGTTCGAGCCATTTGCTCAGATCTAGCAAAGTCTCTTCTGTTTTAGTTTTCTCTTTCTTATCTGCATCTGCCTTTGCTGCTTTACCTGAAGATATGCATGCGTCCTCTAGTCTTACAAGATCCGCAACCTTGCCATCCTTCGAGACCATTCCTTGTGTGGCAATATATTCATAGAAATCCGGTTGGAACCGCTCGGCGAGCATCAGCTTGGCCAATACGGGCTGGTTGATAAGATCGGCAAACCCCCGTGCCCGTGCAATTGCCTGTCTCAGAAGCAGAGCATTAAGGAATCTCTTGATCTGCCTCGGATTACCTTTAGTGCCCTCAGCAAGGATCGGACCGATCTGCTGTGCCATCACAAAGACGGCATTCAAGACATCACGGCTTGAAGGATCAACTTTCTGCACGTCTTCTTGTGACAGCGGGAATCCGAGCCAAGGCTTTCTAAGCCCATTTTTCGCTTTTTCAAGGAGATCCTGAAAGCCTTTGTGGTCTTCACCGACCATGCTTTCAACAAGCAAGAGAGTGACATAGGTACGTGTCTCCTGTGCACCGAGCACCGGTATACGGAAGGGGACCTGCACGAGCTTCTCAAGATAGTTGCGGGAATATGGCAGCGGACCGGAGGTGACAGGCAAGTCGGGAAAATGTTGACGGACTGCATATTCGATCATGGCCTCATCGGCCCCGATTATGAAAGCGGTTTTAGGGACGAACAAGAAGAGCCGAATAGCTTCCAGCGTTTCAATAGCTGTTGTGGGAAGGCACCGGTCGAGATCATCAATCAACACGACTAGTTGATCGATCTTTGCCTCTTTGAGCAAGGCTTGAAACTCAGTGCGAAAAGTATGGATAACTTCCGGGACGTGTGCTCCGTTCCCTTCTGGTTTGAGGAATGATGCAACCTCTCCCAGTTGAGAGTTAATATCGTCAGGTTTTAGATTTTCAACATTCGAAGCAATGGATTTCAGACCGTCGATGACCGTTCTGATCTGGTCCGGCGATGGTATCCCTGTCAGTAAATTGAAAGCCACGCCACTTCCTTGCTTCACTAATTTCAACCAATCCACATGCTTTAGCAGACTTGACGCCAGTTCCTTCACCTTGCCGACAGTTGAGCGCTGACGGCAAAGCTCGCTGATCGTCACCTCGATCAGCACGGTCTTAGCATCATCGAACCCCTCAAATGCCCATCCATTAAACCATAGGCAAGCGACATTCTTGTCGGCCGATAGGTCGCTTTCGATCATTTTTAAGATGCTGGACTTTCCGGCGCCCCAGTCTCCATGGATCCCAATCGTTAAAGCCCGTTGACGGTTGTCTTTTAGTAATTCAACGACTGTACGTGAGATTGACTCGTAATTCAGAAAATCAACCTGAGTCTCATGATCTGGAATCAGCATAGTCATATTTGTCTCACTCCTTAGACCTGCGGCCAAATCGCCGAAATATACGCCATTTCAGCATCGAGGGCGGCATCAATATTTGGATTAGTCGGTGTCGCAGTAATAAGCTTTGAATTACGGATATCCATGAGAGCGACCGCTGGGGCATTATCATTATAGAGACGTGTCAGAGTAATATTCATGAGATGGAGAATTATCTCAGCTCGTCCCCTCGCTAGCGGGTCGGCTTTAAAATACAATTTAACAAGATGAGGATTCCCGTTTATCTCTAGACCTAGCTCCGGATTGATATTCACCTCCACGCCATGACGTCTAAAAGTTGAAATAGATGGATCAAACCAAGCTAGTGTCTTTCTGCCCCACCATTTTGAATAGCCCCTGGTCACATCAGAGTAGTTATTAATTTTCTGGGTCTTCCGGGTTTGTTGTGCATAAATCAGGTTGATTTCGGTTCTTTGATAAACGACGCGATGACCTTGAGCATGAGGTACTCCTGATCCTTGATGCCGTAGGCTCTTCGCTGGATGACACGGATCTTGTTGTTGACGCCTTCCATGAAGCCCAGGGAGACCTTGTGATCCGGATGGCAGTAACTGACGATCCC
>DIFQ01000091.1:3631-8499 GCA_002419215.1 Syntrophaceae bacterium UBA5744 | reverse complement strand
CAAGTCGGGGTCCGTTGCTCGCAATGACGGATCGACGATGTTTCTACCATCGATAACCCCGGACGAAGTCGGGGTTTGTTGCTCGCAATGACTTTTTTTCTATTTTCTGATCCCGACGCCCGAAGCCGGAATCCCGAATCCCGAATCCCTCTTTTCCCTCACTCACGCGCTTCTTCCTCGTCCCTACCCCCTGGTCCCTGGTCCCCTTCTTCCACCGGCCACTGACCACCAGGCAAAAAAAGAGCGATGACCGCCAGGCGGTATCGCTCTTTTTTTGTCTAAGCCCTTCGGGCTTACTTCAGGCTGCTCAGGATGTCCCTTGCGATGATGAGGCGCTGGACCTGGTTGGTGCCCTCGTAGATCGAGGTGATCCGCACGTCGCGGGCGTAGCGCTCCACGGGGAACTCGTTGGTGTAGCCGTAGCCGCCCAGCATCTGGATGGCCTTGTGGCAGGCCCTCTCGGCCGCTTCCGTGGCGTAGTACTTGGCCATGGAGGCCTCGCGGGCGAAGAACTTGCCGTTCTCCTTCTTGTAGGCCGCGTTCATCAGCAGCAGCCGCGCCGCTTCCAGCTCCGTGTAGCTCTCGGCGATCATCCACTGGATAGCCTGGAAATTCGTGATGGGCTGGTCGAACTGGATGCGGTTCATGGCGTACTTGGTGGCGTACTCGATGGCCGCCAGGCCGCAGCCGAGACCCAGCGACCCGATGCCGATGCGGCCGCCCGCCAGCTCGCCCACGGCGGTGCGGAAGCCGTCATTGACCTTGCCCATGAGGGCCGTTTTCGGGATGCGGCAGTCTTCGAAGAGAAGCTCGTTGGTGGCCGATGCGTGCTGACCCATCTTGTGCTCGGCGCGCCCGATAGTGAAGCCCTTGGCTCCGTTCTCGACGAGGAACGTGCTGATGCCCTTGCCCTTGGGGGCCTTGGGGTCCGTGATGGCCCAGACGACGAAGACGCCGGCGTACTCGGCGCTGGTGATGAAGATCTTCGTTCCGTTGAGGACCCAGGAGTCGCCATCGAGGACAGCCGTGGTCCTCATCCCCGAGGGGTCGGAACCGGCCATCGTTTCCGTCAGGCCGAAGCCGCCTGCGTAATACTCGCCCGAGGCGATCTTGGGGATGTAGGCCTTCTTCTGCTCCTCCGTGCCGATGGCCTGGATGACCTCGCAGACCATGTTGTTGACGGACATGGTCACGCCCGTCGAGGCGCAGGCCTTGCCGATCTCGGTGATGGCCAGGCTGAAGGCGATGACGCCGGCCTCGGAGCCGCCGTACTGCTCCTTGCAGTTGATGGCCATGAGGCCCAGCTCGCCGAGCTTCCTGAGGTTCTTCAGGAAGGTCTCGCGGTCACCCTGCTGGTCCAGCTTTGCGGCGACGGGTTCCAACTCGGCCTTTGCGAAGTTGCGCGCCGTATCCTGTATCATTTTCTGGGTTTCTGTCAGTTCCAGATTCATAAGACTCTTGCCTCCCCTCTCCAGAATTTAAGCTAAATGGTCATTGCAAGGAGCGAAGCGGCGAAGCAAACTGAAAAATCTCAATCGTAGATTGCCACGCCTCGCGAGGCTCGGCTCGCAATGACTAGTTTTCTTCTATCTTCAATCAGGCCCTTCTTTTACTGATTGCCCAGCCTCAGAGAATCAACACTCACCCCGGCCCTCTCCTGAAAAAGGATTTGGACCATTCACCCTCACCCCGACCCTCTCCCCTCAAGGGAGAGGGAGCTTATGGAAGCGGCCTCCAGAGGGAGAGGGAGATTATGGAAGGGGTTTGCTAGAGGCTCGTCTCGCAATGACTCTTTTTCTATTTTCTGATCCCGACGCCTGAAGCCTGAAGCCCGAATCCCTCTTTTTCTTCACTCAGACACTTAGACACTCAAGCACTCAGACACTTTTTTAAACCTTGGACCTGCCGCTGCGCGGCATTATAAAACCACCCACCCGCGGGCGCACCCCCAGCGTGGATGGATTGTTGCCCATATCAGGGTTCGAGGATGAGGTCAAGGAGGGGTTCGAAGCCGAACCGCCCCCTTGACCTCTCTTCGGTTCAGATCGATCAGCCGTTGATGAGCTTCTGGATCTGCGCAGGGTATTCCACCTTCTGCGGCAGGAAGATCAGCTCGGGATCAACGAACTCTCTCAGCACGAACAGCTCTTTGTAAGTGGGCTTCTTGGTCTCGCCTTCCACGCGGGAGACATTCAGGGCGAACCCGCAGTTCTCCTTGATCTGCTCCACCGTGACGCCGGGGTGGAAGGACTTGAGGTAGATCTCGCCCTTCTCGTCAAAGCCGTAGTTGCCCATGTTGGTCACGACGGCCACGGGCCCGGAATTGGCATAGGCCGTGCCCTTCCAGACTTCCTTCTTGGGCTTCCACTCGTTCTTCTTGAAGTCCCAGCACCACCACCCGGGGGTCGTGGTGTACTCGTTGCGATCCAGGAATCTTCTCTTTTCCTGGAGGATGATGTACGCCACCCGGTGGGCCATCGTCCCGATATCGGAGTTCCCGCCGGAGCCCGTGAAGCGGTGCCCCGGGCTGTAGTAGTCGCCGATGGAGGTGACGTTGACGCCGCCGTACTTGTCGATGGCCGCCCCGCCCAGGAACCCCAGGGAGACGTAGCCGTTCTGCAGGTAGTAGCCGAAGGTGTCCACGAGACCGCCCAGCGTGGAGCTCATGTTGGCCGCCCGCTGGTCGCAGACGGACATGGGGACGTGCATCGTCTTGCCGTCGCAGATCCCCGACTCGTAGATCAGAAGCGCGTTGGGCGCGTTTATGAAGTTCGCCGTCATGATGCCGACCATGGGAAGCCCCGTGCCCGCAAACACGATGTCGTCGTTGCGGACCTGGTGGGCAATCTGGATGGCCATCAGCTCGGGGAGAATGAACTCGCCTGGCTTCGCCGCCTCTTCCGGCATCTTCTCGATCAATTCCATCATCTGTTCCATTGATTTTGCCATAGTCAGGTTCCCCCCTTTCTTAGTAGCCGCTCATGGCGACGGACAGAGGCATTTTCATCCTGGGTGCCGGTTTCTTGCCCCTCATCATCCTCGTGCTGTAGCCGGTGACGCTGTCAGCCTTGAGATCGAGGAGCCGCTTGGCGCCCAGTTTCACGATGAATTCTTCCCAGTTCTTCGGTCCGAAAACCCACTCGTCCATGAACTTCTTCATGTCGTCGGGATTGCGGGAAGCCTTGTCCATGTCGCGCATGAAGGGCGCGTCATAGTCATAGTAGAAGGGAACGGAGCTCGGGAAAGCGCCCCAGGGGCATTCCACGATGGCATCCACCACGAAGTAGGGGATCTGGTTGCCTTCGGGGAGCTTCCTCATTTCCGATTCGGGAACGACTTCCTCGGCCAGGATGACGACCTTGTCGGCGGCAAAGGAGATCTCCTTGTCGATGGTGCCGACGCCGCGCCAGCGGGCCGTGCCCTTGTCGCCGCACTGGGCGACGTGGATGATGGCCAGCTCGGGCCTTGCCGAGGGCAGAAGCACCGTGTCACCCTCGCCCCAGAAGGGCTCTTCCATCTGGATGAACTTCTTCTTGGGGATTCTCGGGTCCTTGCCTCTCATCCCGGCTCTGCCGAGGGCATCGTATTTGGGGTTGTACAGGTCGGATCCGAGCGGAGCGTTGTAGGGAATGAACGGCGCCCCGATCGCGCCGGCCAGGAACCGCATGGCCATTGCGCCGTGCGAGTAGTCCTCGAGAATCATTTCCCCCTTTTTGTAGCGCTTCTCGAGATTGATGTCGAGCTTTCCGGCCATCTCGCCCCAGCCCATCCAGTCCGTCTCATACACCTTGATGGCGCCGGCTGCGTTGAGGAGCCATGTGCAGCAGCTCCCGTGCCTGTCGATGACGTGGAGGTTCTTGACCCCCTGACGCACCGTTTGCCAGGCAAATGCGAAGGGGTTCCTGTTGAAACCCGTGAAACCACTCCAGGCGACCATGGCGCCGTCGTGCATGAAGGTCTTTGCGGCCTCCTCGAGGGACATGATCTGTGCCTTCTTGGTTTGTGTCCGAGAACGTGGCATTGTTACCTCCTTTTGTTAACAAATAGGCCCACGATAAATACAGATGATAAAAAAAAGACTCCCCCAAAAAATCCTGAAATTTGGCGGCTCACCTCCTTTCTGATAAAATGAGAAAAGCTCAGTCCCTGACTGCTGATGCTTGACTCTTCGTTTTCACGCGAGCTTAATCCCCTTTGTGCCCTGGGTTTCGGACAAAGCCCCCGGATGCACTTCGGGTGTTCGCTCAAATCCTGGACTGTTTTGAATACATTGAAGAACGATGCCCGTGGTAACGGGGTTTCTTCCAGGGTTGTGGTTGGTGAATCGGGTGAATGCTCTCCGAAGGAAGCTGATGCTTCCGTCCGGTACTGACCGCGTTGGTGGACGGGGCAGATGCCTTTGGGCCCGTCCCCGGACCCAGGCGCTGCATCATTGACTTCCGTTATCGGAAACCCCGCTCGGCGGAGAACATGATGTCAGGAGAGTATATGGAGTATATGAAGAACCCGAAAACCTGAATTTTCGAGCATTGTCCTCTTTATAACGCAATATGCGCTTTATAGTAATTCACGGGCGCACTGTCAAGGGAAAATTGGGCTTTTCCATGGAAAAACCCATGTTCGTCCACCCTGTTGTTCCAATTTTGATTTAATGGTGGTATAAACTTCCGTTAAGGTTCGAGGCAAAGGAGCCAACAGCCAAAAAAAGGGTTTCGGGCTCCCGGCTTCGGGCGTCGGGAAATGCCGCGGAGCGGCAGGGCTTCAGGCTTCAGGCGTCGGGCTGAGGGAAACAAATAGTCTGTCCCGTCCAAACAAGTCATTGCGAGCAACAAACCCCGACATCGTCCGGGGTTATCGATGGAAGAAAC
>DIFQ01000091.1:0-3568 GCA_002419215.1 Syntrophaceae bacterium UBA5744 | reverse complement strand
GAGCTGTTTCTTAGGAGCCGAGCCGCGCGAGGCGTGGCAATCTACGATTGGAACATTGGTAATTAAGTAACTTAGTAATTAAGTGCCTCTTTCCGTTTTCCCAATTACTGATTACCCAATTACCAGTCACTTCCGCGAAGCAGCTGGATTGCTTCGTCGCTTTGCTTCTCCTTAGAAACGGTTCGAAGTGGTCGAAGAAAATCCCCCTCACTCCCCCTTTTGCAAAGGGGGAAGGATGATGACTCTTTACCACGACCGGACAGACCGGACAGACCGGACAGACGGGAAAGACGGGAAAGACTCTTTCTTCCCGACGAAACAGACCAAATAAACCAAATGGACCAAACGGACGAAAAAACCCCCTCAATCCCGTTCGGCATGCTCACGGCCCTGAGCGTGTCGAAGGGCTCTCCCGCCAGGGGAGAGGAAGATCAAGGAAGGGGGATTTGAACGAAACAAACGAACCAACGAAATAAACGAAACGAGCGAAACGAACGAAACAGACGATCTTGGGAGGTACTGCTGATGCTTCACCGCAACCGTTGGATCCGGGCCCTTGTGGCCGTTCTTTGCATCCTTTTGCTGGCGGGCCTTGCAGGCTGCAGCAAGGAGAGTAAGAAGGAGAGCCACTTCAAGAAGGGCGAGGCCTACCTGGCCGAGGGCAAGTCCCCGGAGGCCGTCATCGAGTTCAAGAACGTTCTGCAGATCGACCCCAACGACGCGAAAGCCTACTTCAAGCTCGGCATGGCCAGTCTCGGGTCCGGCAATCCCCGCGAGGCCTACGCGGCTTTCAACAAGGCAATCGAACTCGACCCGAACAATGTCGACGCACGGGTCAACCTGGGCCGTATCCTCCTCATGGCCAGGGAGACTGAAAAGGCCCGCGAGCAGGCGAAAATCGTCCTTGAAAAGGACCCGAACAACGCCATGGGCCACCAGCTCATGAGCATGGTCCATCTCAGTGACCGGAAACTCCCCGAGGCGATCTCCGAGGCGGCCAAGGCCGTCGCGGCCGACCCGAAGAAGGTGGAGCCCTACCTGCACCTGGCAGGTCTTTACATCCTGGGCAAGAATCTCCCCAAGGCCGAGGAGACGTTCAAGGCGGCCGTCGCGGCCGACGCCGGCTCCGTCCAGGCCCGCCTCGCCCTGGCCGCATTCTACGCCCGCACCGGCAAGCCGAACGAGGCGGAGGCGACCTACCAGGAGGCGACGAAGATCACCGGCAAGGACACGGCGGCGTGGATAGCCCTCGGGAACTTCTACGTGTCGCAGAGGCGCCTGGAGGATGCCGAAAAGCAGTTCATCAAGGCCGTCGAGGTGGCCCCGAAGAAGGCCGCCGCCTATGTCTACCTGGGCGACTTCTACATGGCATGGAAGAAGCGGGACAAGGCCGTCGAGAGCTACAGGAAGGCCTCCGACAGCGAGCCCGACAGCATCCCGCCCCTGGCGAAGCTTGCCGAGTACTACCTGGCCGAGCGCAAGCTCGACGAGGCCGCGAAGGCCGTCGAGAGGATCCAGAAGATCAACCCGAAGAGCCACGAGGGGATGATCCTGAAGGCACAGATCCACGTGGCGAAAAACGAGTTCAACGACGCCATCACGCTTCTCCAGGCCTACCTGAAGGACAACCCCAAGTCGTCTACCGGGTATTACTACCTGGGCCTGGCACAGCTCGGCAACCGGGACATCCAGCAGGCGAAGGCCCAGATCACCGAGGCGATCAAGCTCAATCCCCGGTGGCTCGAGCCGCGGCTCGTGCTGGCTGATCTGTCGCTTTCGACGGGCGACAGCAAGACGGCCTTCGAGACCCTCCAGGCCGTCCTCAAGGAAGACCCGAAGAACGTCCGGGCGCTGATGGGCCTCGGCAATGCCTATGCGGTGAAGGGCGACTGGGCAAAGGCCGGCGGCACCTTCGAGGAGGTCATCAGGATCAACCCGCAGAATGCCGCCGCCTACCTGCAGTCGGGACGCGTCTTCATGGCCCGCAAGCAGGAGAAGGAGGCCCTGGCCCGTTTCGAGAAAGCCCTCGCGCTCCAGCCGGGCGCCGTGGAGCCCATGCAGTACATCCTCAGCTCCTACATGGCCAGGGGCGAGACGCAGAAGGCAATCGACCGGGTCGAGGCCCAGTTGAAGGCATCCCCGGGGAACCCCTTCTTCTACAACATGCTCGGGGTCCTCTACGAGGCGAAGAAAGACACGGCAACGGCCGAGCAGTACTATCGCAAGTCCATCGAGTCGAGCCCCAACTCGCCGGACCTCTATGTATCGCTTGCCAGCTTCTACGTGCGTCAGAAAATGGCCGACAAGGCCATCGGCGAGCTGAACGCGGCCCTGCAGAAGAACCCCAATTCCGTCGCGGCCCTCATGGCGCTCGCGGGAATCTACCAGAGCCAGCAGAAGAACAGCCTCGCCAAGGAGAACTACCAGAAGGTTCTGAAGATCAATCCCAAGTTTCCCCCGGCGGCCAACAATCTCGCCTACATCTATGCCGAGGAGAACACCAACATCGACGAGGCCCTTAACCTTGCCCAGATGGCCAAGGAAGCCGTGCCCGACAACCCGTTCATGTCAGACACCCTGGGTTGGGTCTACTACCGTAAAAATATTTACAGCCGGGCCATCGTCTACCTGAAGGAAGCTGCCGATAAGCTGCCCAACCAGCCCGTGGTACACTACCACCTCGGGATGGCCTACTATAAGAACGGACAGATCGACCTGGCGAAGAAGGAACTCAACCGGGCACTCCAGATCGACCCGAACTTCGCGGGAGCCGCAGAGGCGAAAGAGGTTTTGCAGAAAGCGAAGTAAAGGGAGCCGACACCATCAAAAAGGGGAAGACCTCCAAAAACGAGCGTCAAAATTTGATGGAAGGGGTTGGAAAGCCGTCAGGCCCGGTCCCGGAATAAAAACAATACTCACATTATATCAATTAGTTGGGGAAGGGTGGCCAGCCACCCTTCCCCAACCGTCAAGATTTGAACCCCCAATGCGTACCCGCCAGCGACAGGCCACGGAAGGGAGTCATGTAACATACCGTAATGTCGTTGTTTTTTTCTTCTGCGATTTGCAGTTTCTGCCGCTTTCTCGGGGAACAAAAATTGCATGTCTTTAAACGCGAGAGAGAAGCATCAGAAGTCCAATGTTTATCCGTTTTCCTCGTGTTTATGTTCCTGCGGATTGCTTGCTGCTAAGGATAAATTTGCGACTTTCTTCAGGTGACGGGGTTTTTTACAGCGAGGAATGAAAATTGTAAAGATATTTTACAAAATCATACTTTCTTCGTATTGAATTTTGGAAAATATCCTTTAGAATTTTAACCTGGATAAAATGTTTAAAGGTTGCATTCGGCCTTCATGACACTCAGGGGAAAATGTCTGTCGGCAAAAAAAGGAGGAGAGAGATGAGGAGACGTTCGATTGCGCTTGTCGTCATTCTGGTCGCTGTCGCCCTGGTAGCCAACCAATCCGTTTTCGCACAGGAGAAGCAGCCTGCGGCGACGACGGCCGCTCCGGAGCAGGCCCCCCAGGCATCGGCGCCTGCGCCGACTCAGAAGCAGGCGCCGGCGGCT
>DIFQ01000094.1 GCA_002419215.1 Syntrophaceae bacterium UBA5744 | reverse complement strand
GACACAGTTGCTCTCCCCTCAAGGGCGAGGGAGATCAGGGAAGTGGTTTGCTAGAGGCTCGGCTCGTAATGACTGTTATGTAAATACGGCCTGGGGCATACCCCCGGCTTCTCCAAGCTTCGCAACTTCCCGTGGTTGACTCCGGGCGGGCCTGGCTCCATAATGGTAGCAGTTTCGAGAGGAGGAACGCCCAAGTGCTGCACGGCCCCAAAGACCCGCCCTTCTGGAAAGACCGGATCGTCAAGCCCGACGCGGTGTTGGAGAAGATCAAGCCCGGCATGACCATATTCCTCGGCACGGGGATGGCCGAGCCGCGGACCCTCGTCAAGCACCTCATGGCCTCGGACCGGGGAAACCTGCAGGACCTCGAGCTGATCCAGCTCGTGAGCCTCGGCGACACGGTCTCCATCGACGAGCGGTACTCGCGGAAATACCGCCTCAAGACGTTCTACTCCGGCTGGGTGGCAAGCGAAGCCGTCACGGCAGGCAGGGTCGATCTCATCCCGAGCCGCTTCTCGCGGATCCCCTGGCTCTTCAAGTCCGGTGCCGTTCGCATCGACGTGGCCGTCATCCAGATCACCCCTCCCGACGAGAGGGGGCACGCCAGCCTCGGCCTCGGCGTGGACGTGGCTCGCTATGCCATGGAGCAGGCGTCGCTCGTTGTGGCGGAGATCAACCCCGACATCCCCCGGACGATCGGCGACACCTTCGTGCACGTCGACGATTTCGACCTCTTCGTCGAGGCGAAGGAACCCCCGATCTACCTTCCCCGCTGGCCCGTCGAGGACGCCTTCGACCGGATCGCCGCCCACATCGCCTCGGTGGTGGAAGACGGCAGCTGCCTGTCCTTTTCGATCGGGCCCATCTACGAGGCCCTGTCCTGTCACCTCTGGAAGAAGAAGCACCTCGGCATCCACACGCCTTTCTTCACCGATGCCCTCATGGATCTCGTGAATTCCGGCGCCGTCACCAACCGCCGCAAGCGGTTCTTCCAGGGAAAGGCCGTGGCGGCCTACGTGCTCGGGACGAAGACCCTGATGAAGTGGCTCGACGGCAACGCGCTCGTCGATTTCCAGCCCATCGACGTCGTCATGAACCCCCGCAACATCGGGCTCAACGATCGTTTCATGGCCATCCTGCCGGCCCGCAAGGCCGACCTGACCGGCGGCATCGCCCTTCACGTCGGCAAGGGGAACGTGACGGCGGGCGCAGGCGCCGTGGCGGAGCTCTTTGCCGGGGCGGCCTTCTCCCGGGGCGGGCGCACCGTCTTTGCCCTGCCCAGCCGCAACCGCAAGGGCGATTCGAACATCCTCGTCTCGATTGCCGACTACCCCAACCAGTTCACCAACCAGGAATCCCTCGACATGATCGTGACGGAGTACGGGATCGCCTTTCTCACGGGCCGGACGATCCGTGAGCGCGCGCAGGCCCTGATCGACATCGCGCACCCCGACGACCGGGCAGTACTCGTGCAAAAAGCCAAGGACGCGAAGCTGCTCTACAGGGACCAGATCTTCCTGGACGAGTCCGGGCACCTCTACCCGGCGCATCTTGCCCGAACGGAAACCTTCAAAGACAAGTTAAAAGTCCTTTTCCGGCCCATCAAGCCTTCCGACGAGGACGAGATGCGCAGGCTCTTCTACCGGTTCTCCGACCAGGCCGTCTACTACCGGTACTTCAGCCGCATCAAGGCCATGCCGCATGGGAAGATGCAGGAATACGTCAACGTGGACTACCGCCGGGCCATGTCCATCGTGGGGATCGTTCACGAAAAGGGGATGGATCGCATCATCGCCGAGGGCCGTTACGTGCGCCTTGCGGACCGTCCCTACGCCGACACGGCGTTTCTCGTCGACGAGGCCTACCAGGGAAAAGGGATCTCGACCTTTCTGCTGAACATGCTCATCCGGATCGCCCGAGAACAGGGGGGCATCGAGGGGTTCCGGGCCGACGTGCTGCTCGACAACAAGTCCATGCTCCGGGTCTTCGAAAAGACACCCTTCCCGCTGCGCGCCGTCGTTTCCGAGGGGACCTACGAAATCGTCATCTCGTTCAGAGACAAGGACGCGACGGAGGAGATCAAGCGGCTGGAGGAGGAAAAAAGCGAGAGGGTGTGAGGGTGAGAAGGTAAGAGGGTAAGAAAAGGTCCTTTCTTTCTCAACCTCTCACCTTCTTACCTTCTAACCTTCGCGCACGGATGGCGCAGATTAGCTCGAATGCACAAAAACGGGGAGAATCCGACAAAAAGGATTCTCCCCGTTTTCGTTCAATGCTTGGTTACCCGTTTGTTACGATTTCTTGCGCTTGGCCATCTCCTCGGCCTTGAGCTCCTTGCGCAGGACCTTCCCGACGGTGCTCTTGGGAAGCTCCTTGCGGAACTCGATCTCCGAGGGGAGCTTGTAGGTGGCAAGTTTCGTCTTGGCGTACTCGATGAGCTCTTCCTGGGTTGCCGTCTCGCCTTCCCTGAGGACGACGAAGAGCTTCACGTTCTCGCCCCGCTTGGGGTCGGGGATGCCTATGGAGCAGGCTTCCTGGACCTTGGGGTGCTCGTAAAAGACCTCATCGATGTCCCTCGGGTAGATGTTGAAGCCGCCCGAGATGATCATGTCCTTCTTGCGGTCCACGATGTAGAAGTAGCCGTCCTCGTCCATCGTGGCGATATCCCCCGTGAAGCACCAGCCGTTGCGCAGCGTGTAGGCCGTCTCTTCGGGCATGTGCAGGTAGCCCTTCATGACCTGGGGACCCTTGACGATGAGTTCGCCGGGCTTTCCCACGGGCATGTCGATCAGGCCCGTCTCCAGATCCACGATACGAGCCTCCGTGTCGCTGAGGGGAACGCCGACGCTTCCCACCTTGCGGGCGCCCCCCGCAAAGGGGTTCACGTGGGTCACCGGCGTGGTCTCCGTCATCCCGAAGCCCTCGACGATGACGGCCCCCGTGATCCGCTCGAACTCGTGGATGACCTCGACGGGCAGCGGCGCGCTTCCCGAGAAGGCCCCCTTGATGCAGGACATGTCGGTCTTCTTTATGTCTGGATGGTTGATCATCCCGATGTACATAGTGGGCACGAGAGCCGCGAAGGTGGGCCGGAACTTCCGGATCGCCTCCAGAAGCTGCGGCGGCTGGGGCCTGGGAATCAGCACGTCGGTCCAGCCCATGTGGACCGAGATGTTCATGGCCCCCGTCATCCCGAAGACGTGGAAAATGGGCAGGGCGCCGAGACAGATCTCGTCTCCCTTCTTGAACCGCTTGAACCACGCCTCGGCCTGCTGGATCTGCTTGCTGAGATTGGCGTGGGTGAGCATGCAGCCCTTGGATACGCCCGTCGTGCCGCCCGTGTACTGGTACATGGCCACATCCTCGAAGCCGACCTTCGGCCGCGGCGGGTTGGGACCGTACTTGGCGATGCAGTCCTTCCACGTGTAGACATCGGGCGCCGCCTTTACGTCGGCGGCCATCTTCTTCTTCTTGGCCACCAGCGGGAAGAGCAGGCTCTTCGGAAAGGGCAGGTAGTCGCCGATGGAGGTGTAGACGATCTGCTTGACCTTCGTTTTGGGCCGCAGGTCGATCATCCGGTTGCCCAGCAGATCGAGGGTCACCAGCACCTTCGAGCCCGAGTCGTTGAACTGGTGCTCCAGCTCGCGGTCCGAGTACAGCGGGTTGTTGAGCACCGTGATGGCCCCGATGCGAAGCGTCGCATAGTAGGCGATCACCTGCGGGATCGTGTTGGGCAGGAGGATGGCAACGGCGTCGCCCTGCTTGACCCCGAAATCGGTCAGGCACGTGGCGAAGCGGTCCACCATGTCCTTCATCTGGCGGTATGTGATCGAGTAGCCCTGGAAGATCAGGGCAACCTTGTCCGGGTACTTGCCGGCCGTCCGGTCCAGGATGTCCGGCATGGTGATTTCTTCATAGTTGATCGTGGCCGGCACCCCCGGCTCGTAGGACTTGAGCCAGGGCTTCTTGAAATAGGCGGAGTCTTCGTAGGCCATGGGGCACCTCTAAAAGCGGGTATTGGGTATTGGGTATCGGGTCTCGGGCATCGGGAATAAAAAAAGGGTTCGAGCCAGAATGGATGCCTGGAACCGGATGACGGTGATGAGCCCCGAAAAGAAAGCCCGGCGGAACCGGGCTTTCTTTTCGGAATAATTTTAGAACTTGTAGCCGAGGCTGAACCCGAAGAGATGGGCGATGCCGTTCTTGAATTCGGATTGCAGAACGCCGTCAGCCGGGCGGGCGGGGATCTTCCGCTCGTTGATCATGATCAGCGTGTAGGAGAAGTCCGTGGTCCACTTGCCGTAGTCCCACCCCAGGCCCGCGCTGTACATGTTCCGGTTGTTGGCGGGGACGAGGTAGTCTGCATACTGGTCCTGGATCGGTTCCTCGTCGTAGGCATAGCTGACGCTCGCCCTCCAGTTGGGCATGAACTTCCACTCGGCGCCGATCATGTACCGGTAGACGTCTTGCCACTGCTTCTGCTTCGTCACGGTCGCAACACCCGGCGCGATCGGGATGTCATAGGTGATCTGGAGCTTGTCGAACGTGCTCCAGCGGGTCCAGTAGATACCACCGCCCAGCGTCACGGTGGGAGCGACCTTCCAGGCGATACCGGCGAAGACCTCATCGGGCAGGCGGATGTCGCCTGACGCCTGCGTGTCGCGAAGCAGCACGGCATTGGCCGCGCCGAAACCGGCCCAGGCGGCGGGCTTCGTGAAGTCGGCATCACCCTCGATGTGCTGGCTCACGCGGCTGCGGTAGGAGGCCCCCAGGTACCATTCCTCCGTGGGTTTGTAATGGAGCGCCAGGTTGAACCCCCAACCCATGCCTGTTCCGTCGTTGAGCGAAGAGTTGGCATCGCCCAGGGCAGCCGGGCCGCCGAAGGTCGTGGGCGAGATCTTGTTCTCGAGCTTGAGGTCCATGTACGTGATGTTCAACCCTCCGGCGACGGAGAACTTCTCATTGACCTTGTAGGCGATGTTGGGGTTGAACTCGACCGTGCGGATGCGGGCGTAATAGCTGTTGTAGCGACCGGGCCAGGTCGAATTGAACTCCGTGCCGAGGCCGAACCGGGAGAAAATGCCGACGCCCGCCCACCACTTGTCGTTGATCTGGTGCGTCAGGTAGGCGTGGGGCGGAATCCACCAGTTGTCCGTGGACGCCGTCATGCCTCCGGGCGTGGTGTAAATATCCGTCTTGGGGTAGATGAACGTAAGGCCGCCCATGACCTGGGTGCCCTTGAGCTGGGTGATGCCGGCAGGATTGTAGAAAACGGCCGATGCATCGTCGGCCGTGGCCGTCAGGCCCGCGCCGAGGACGTTGCCGCGGGCGCTTCCTTCATAAAGGCCGAAGCCGGCGCCGAATGCGGATGTGGAAAGGAAAAGAACGAAAACGACGGTTAAAAACGAATAGACAAACCTCCTCATAGACATGATACCCCCTCCTGTAATCAAAGAACTAAGAATTAAATCAACGCCCGAATGGCGCTCTCCTCTTTGCGCATTTTTAGGCATATCTACATTTCTATGTCAATGGAATTTATAAAAAAAAGTCCCTGCCCGCAGATGCAGGCAGGGACTTCATTTCAGCATTTTCACTGACCGGCGGTCAATGCAATCCGGTCAGGCGACCGCGCCGATCAGGCCTCGGCCTTCGGCTCTTCCTTCGCCTCCATGGACTCCCAGACGATCTCGGCGATGTCCTTGGCGACGACCTTCTCCTCGGCGTTTCGGGCCTTGAGGCCGTCCATGACCATGGTGTTGCAGAAGGGGCACGCCGTGGCGATCGCCGTGGCGTTCACCTTGAGGGCCATGTCGGTGCGCGTGTTGTTGATGCGCTCGCCGTGATGCTCCTCCATCCACATCCGGCCTCCGCCGGCGCCGCAGCAGAAACCGTGGTCGTGGTGCTTCTCCATCTCCACGAACTTCAAGCCCGGTACGGCCGACAGGATCTTTCTCGGCTGGTCGTAGACCTTGTTGTAGCGGCCCAGGAAGCACGAGTCGTGGTACGTGAAGAGGCCCTCGGCGGCCTTCGTGGGCTTGATCTTCCCCTTGGCGATGAGGTCGGCGATGATCTCCGTGTGGTGATAGACTTCATAGGTGCCGCCCAGTTGGGGGTAGTCCTTCTTGATCAGGTTGTAGCCGTGGGGACAGGTGGTGATGACCTTCTTGACCCCGTAGCCGTTCATCACCTCGATGTTGGCCTGGGCCAGCGCCTGGTAGAGGTACTCGTTGCCGCCCCTCATGGCCGAGTCTCCGCAGCAGCTCTCCTCGGCGCCGAGGATGGCAAAGCTGACGCCCGCGGCCTGGAGGATCTTCGCGAAGGCCGTGGAGACCTTCTTGCCGCGGTCTTCCAGGGCGCCGGCGCAGCCCACGTACCAGCAGTACTCCGCCTCGGGGTTCTCGGCCATGGTCTTCACGCCCAGCTCCTTGGCCCAGTCGCCGCGCATGTGGGCGCCGATGCCCCAGGGGTTGGAGTTGTTCTCCATGTTCCGGTAGGTCAATTGCAGCTCAGGGGCGAAATCCGCCTCCATGAGGACCTTGTACTGACGCATGCCGATAATCTTCGGGACGTGCTCGATGGAGGCGGAGCAGTTCTCCATGCAGTACATGCAATTCGTGCAGGCCCAGAGCTCGTCCAGTTCAATCACCTCGCCCACGAGGGCCTTCTCTGCGGTACTGGCGCCGAGCACGGGGACATTGGCGTCCACGACCGCGTCCAGTTTGTCCAGCAGCCGGAGGGCCGATTTCACCTTGGGATTCAATTTCTTACCTGTAGCCTCCCCCTCTGCGCCCTCCGCTTCCTCGACCTCCGCGAGCAGCTCGGCCTTCTTCGCCGCGATGGCCGCCGGGGCCTTGTCGACCCAGTAGGTCTTCAGGTCCTGTACGAGTTTCTTGGGTGACAGGGGTTTTCCCGTCAGATAGGCGGGGCAGCCATCCTGGCAACGACCGCAACGGGTGCACGCGTCGGCGTCGAAAAGCTGCTTCCAGGTGAATTCCTCCACCGTCCCCACACCGAAGGCCTCGGCATTCTCGAAGTCCCGGATGGGCTCGATGGTTCCTACGGGTTGCTGGGTGGCCATGAAATAGTTGGCCGGCGTGGTCACCATGTGCAACATCCGCGAATAGGGGATGTAGGCGATAAAGCCCAGGGCGATGAAGGTATGGGTCCACCACATGGTCTTGTGGAGGGCCAGGGCCGTCGATGTCTCGACGCCGGTAAAGGCCTTGGCCAGGGTCCACCCAACGAAGGACCAGACCTCCCAGGGTGTCTGCTGCCATGTGACGTGAATACGCAGGGCCTCGATGATGAAGCCCGTTACGATGATGCCGGCGATGAGAAGAAGAACGATGGCGTCATCGGCGGTGCTGTCGGGCTTTCCCCGGTATCCCAGACGGTCGGGCTTGGTCAGGTACCGCCGATCCAGGGCCATGAAGACACCGATCAGGACCGCCAGGCCGGCGAAATCCATCAGGAAGGAGAAAAACAGGTAGAATTTCCCGATGAGGAAGGGGATGCCCAGCGGTTCGGCCACATGGAATTCCGTGGCATCGAAGGCCGCGCCGAAAAACAGTACGAGGAAACCAAAGAAGATCAGGGCATGCATGACCCCGGGGAAGAGGTCCTCCAGGATCTTCTTCTGTAAAAGACCATTCCACAGCAGGTTCTTGATCCGCTCACCGCGCTTGTCCGCTCTGTCTTCGGCCTCCGGCTTGCCCACAGACCACCAGATGAGCCAGCGGCGATATAGACCGTATGCAAAGATGACCAATGCCACACCGGAAAATAAAAACAGCAAGAGCTCGAAGCTCTGGGCGTTCCAGAAAACCTCCCTGCCTTCATGGCCGACTCTGAAATGCGATAGTTCCATAACGCCTCCATAAAGTTGGGGGGCGGATGATTGTCCGCCCCCCCGGTAGTTGCCATTTACGCAAGGAGTTTTTTGACTTCCTTCGTCATTTCCGGAACGACCTTGAACAGGTCATCGACCACGCCGTAATCGGCCTTCTGGAAGATGGGGGCCTCGGCGTCCTTGTTGATGGCCACGATGAACTTGGAGGAGCTCATCCCCGCCAGGTGCTGGATGGCGCCGGAGATGCCACAGGCGATATAGAGATTGGGGGAAACGACCTTGCCCGTCTGCCCGACCTGGTCGGACTGGG
>DIFQ01000117.1 GCA_002419215.1 Syntrophaceae bacterium UBA5744 | reverse complement strand
GTGAGCTTGTCGAAGGGTGAGCTTGCCGAAGGGTCGAAGGGTCGCAGGAATGACGAAGCGGGAGCAGCAGTGTAAACACAGGAACGGATTTTAATCGATGCCGAAATTGGACAAAAGGCAGATCATCATTCTGGCCGTCACGGCGGTGGTGGTGCTCTACGGCGCCTACGACTTCCTCAAGCCGTCGGCGAAGAAAAGCAGTGCGACCGTGTCGTCAGGAGCAAAAACGGCAAACGTGGGCACAGCCCCGTTGTCGGTCGCGAAGGCGCCGGACACGAGCGCGGTCCTGGATGCTGCCGGAAGTCTGGGGCGGGACCCCTCGGCAAAAGCAGACGCCCATATCATCAGCCGGGTGGGGATGGACTGGCGCGGAGATCCCTTCTACGCCGGGAGGATACCCCTCGCGGAGCTGTTCAAGGATTCCGCGAAGGCCGGCGCGTCTGGAGGCGCGGAAAAGAAGGCGGACGTCGTCTACATGGGCTACCTGAAAGCAGGGAACCGGGAGTTCGCGGTTATAAACGGTATCGAATATGAAGCCGGCGATCCCGTGAAGGATAAACCTTACGTCTTAAAGAGAATCCACCCGTCAAAAATCGTTGTTGAGGATCGCCGCGACGGGACAGTCTTCGAGGTTTTTTTACAGGACTTTCTACCGGACTAAAAAAGGGAAGTGGTTATGAAAAACACCGATTGGAAAGGGCGCTGCAGGTGGCTGATCCCTCTTGTTCTCCTGGGATTGATCGTTGCGGGCTGCGCGGCCAAGGAGCCGAAACCGAAGGACGGCTTCTTTGATAAGTGGACCACCCTCGCGGAGGAGTCGAAGGGCCATTCCCCAACCCCCGGGGAGAGACCCGCTGCGGTCCCTGACGCGGCCAGGAAAGGATATGCCCTTGAGGAAGGGGCCGGGGCGGGACCCGGCAAGGCCCTGTCGAACACGAGGATCACGATGCGGATGCAAAACGCCGACATTAAAGCCATCATCCGCGCCCTCTCCCGGGCCGTGAATCAGAACATCCTGATCCGGAACGACATCAAGGGCGAGCTCACCGTGGATGTCGTCAACACGCCCTGGAGCGAGGTCTTCGAAAGCACCCTGCGCTCCAAGGGGCTGACCTACACCTGGGACGGGAGCATCCTCCGCGTCATGGCCCCCGAAGACAGGAAGACCGAACCGCTTATCGCGCAGAGCATCCGGATCCACTTCGCGGATGTGGACAAGCTGAAGGACGGCCTCCAGGACCTTCTGACCAAGGACGATAAGGACAAAGCAAGGGGCTCCATCAAGGTCGATGCTTACAGCCGCTCGCTCGTCATCAACAGCACCCGGGAGGACCTGGCCCGAATCGTCGCCATGGTGGAAAAGCTTGACCGGCCGACCAGGCAGATCCTGATCAAAGCCAACATCGTGGAGGCCACCAAGGAGACGGCCCGGAACCTCGGCGTCCGATGGGGCGGCTTGTACAACAGCGGCAATGTCTATGTCACGCCCGGCGGCACAACCACCACCACCGGTTCCACAAATCTCAGCACCTACACACCCACCTACGGATCGCCCGGACTCAGCGGCCAGGGATTCGGCGTGAATTTCCCCGTCGGCTCGTCGGCCATGGGCACGGCGGGCGGAGCGGGCTCCCTGGGTCTCCTGTTCGGGACCATCGGCGGCAACATCCTGGAGCTCCAGCTCCAGGCCCTCCAGACCGACGGCGTGCTGAACATCCTCTCGAGCCCTTCCATCACCACCATGGACAACCAGATGGCCTTCACGGAGAACGGCGATAGAGTGCCCTATGTATCCACGACGTCCACGAGCACCGGAACGACGCAGGATGTCCGGTTCATCGACGCCGTCCTGAGGCTGGAGATCACGCCCTACGTGATCGACGACAAGAGCATCAAGATGAAAATCATGGTGAAAAAAGACGAGGTGGACACCTCCCGGAATGTGCTGGGAAATCCTTATATTTACAAGAAACAGACGGAAACGACCCTGATCGTCCAGGACGGGGAGACCATCGTCATCTCCGGCCTGACCAAGAACAAAACATCCAACTCGGAAAGCGGGCTCCCGTGGCTCATGGACATCCCCGTTCTCGGCTGGCTCTTCAAGGCCGACAGCCGGAGCCAGAAGATGGAGGAGGTCCTCGTCTTCATCACCCCGCACATGCTGAAACAGGCCGCGGCGTTCCAGCCCGCGAAAGCGCCCACGCAGCCCGCACCTGAAAAAACGACGGAAAAGAAACCGGGACAGTAGACACTATGGATTACTTCCGCATCCTCAATCTCAGGAAAGAGCCTTTTTCCAATTCCCCGGAGCCCGAGTTTTTCTTCCGGGCTGCCCGGCATGTGGACTGTCTCCAGAAGCTGGAGCTCGGCATCCGTCTTCACCGCGGGCTCCACGTGGTCATCGGCCCCGTGGGAACGGGTAAAACGACTCTCTGCCGGGAGCTGATCTCGCGGCTCGCCCAGGGGGAAGGCGGGGAGACACCGATCGAGACCCATCTGATCCTCGACCCTTCCTTCAGCAGTTCCCTCGAGTTCCTTTCCACGGTCGCGGGGATGTTCGGGACAGCAGCGGCCTCCGGAGACCGAAGCGACTGGCAGATCAAGGAAGACATCAAGAACGATCTTTTTGAAAGGGGTGTCCGCGAGAAGAAAACCGTCGTCCTCATCATCGACGAGGGGCAGAAAATACCCGATTTCTGCATCGAGATTCTCCGGGAGTTTCTCAATTACGAGACCAACGACCGGAAGCTGCTTCAGATCGTCATCTTCGCACAGGACGAGTTCGCCGGGGTCCTGAAAGAGCGCCCCAACTTCACCGACCGGGCAAACCTCTTCTATTCCCTGGGGCCTCTGAGTTTCCTGGAGACCCGGAGCATGATCCGTTTCCGCATCCGGAAGGCAAGCGCCATGGAAGAGGCGCCCCCTTCCCTCTTCACGCCGGCCGGTTTCTGGGCGGTCTACCGCGTCACCGGCGGCTACCCCAGGAAGATCATCAACCTGTGCCATCAGGTGATCCTGACCCTGATCATTCAGAACCGGTCGAAGGCCGGATGGTTCCTCGTCCACTCCTGCGCCCGCAGGGTTGAACCCTCCCCCGGCGGAAGGATGCGATGGGCCGCCGCCGGCGCCGGCGCCATCGCTCTGATTGTCCTGATGATCGCCCTGGTCCCGGGATGGATCGGGACAGGCCGCCAGGAAAGTCCGAAAGCAAACCTGCTGCCCCCTTCCGATGCCGCCGTGGAGGTGAAAAAACCTCCCGTGAAGGAAGAGGTGCTTTCTCAAAAGATCCCGGCAAAGCCGCAGCCGATGCCCCGCATGCTGGGGACGCTGAAGATCCGGCAGGGAAAGACGGTGTGGTGGAGACTCAATGACATCTATGGCCAGGCGGGAAAAGGACATCTCGAAGCGATCCGCCGCGCCAACCCCCATATACGGAATATCAACAGGATCACCGCCAACGAGACGGTTCATCTGCCCGCCCTCCCCGTGCGATCGAACCCCCTGGCCTCCGGGACATACTGGGTGCGGGTCGCGAGCGGGGACAGTCTCGCGGAGACATACCGGCTGTTCGAAGATTACCGTGCTCTTTTCCCGGCCCTGTGGTTCGTCCCCTACTGGAACAGCGAGGAAGGCCTGGTCTTTGCCGTTCTGATGAAGGATGGTTTCGGGAACCGGGAGGCAGCGATCAGCGCCATGGCAAAGCTGCCGCCACAGATATCCTCGGGGGCGAGGGTGGCGGCGGCGAATCAGTGGAAGGCGGATACGGTCTTCTTCACGGGGTCGTGAGTAAGGGTGTGATGTCACCCCGGCCCTTCGAGCTGCTCAGGATAAACTCCGGCCGGGGTCCATGGTTCGCAGTTCGACAAGCTCACTGTGACAGCTCACCATGACATCCTTTTGTCACCCTGAGCTTGTCGAAGGGTGGATTCAGGATCAAGAGACTGTGTCGTAATAGTAGAAAGTGCTATCAACACCGTCATGCCGGCGAAAGCCGG
>DIFQ01000130.1 GCA_002419215.1 Syntrophaceae bacterium UBA5744 | reverse complement strand
CGGGGTCTGTTGCTCGCAATGACGTATGCCGAAGTGAAATTCAGCAAGAATGATATGAGGAAGAAATGATCATCACGCGGACCCCCTTCCGGGTCAGTTTCGTCGGAGGCGGCAGCGACCTGCGCGAGTTCTATGCCCGCAACGGCTTCGGGGCCGTGGTCAGCGCCGCCATCAACAAGTACATGTACCTGATCATCCACCCGTACTTCCACGACAAGATCCGCCTGAAGTACTCGAAGACGGAGGACGTCGGGCATGTCGATGAGATCGAGCACCCCATCATCCGCGAGTGCCTGCGGAAGGTGAAGATCGACCGGGGCATCGAGATCGCAAGCTTCGCCGACGTCCCGGCGGGCACGGGGCTGGGCTCTTCGAGCGCATTCACCGTGGGGCTCCTGAATGCCCTTTACGCCTACCGGGGGAAGGTCGTTTCGAAGGAGAGGCTCGCCGCCGAGGCCTGCGAGATCGAGATCGACGTCCTGGGCGAGCCCATCGGCAAGCAGGACCAATACGCCGCCGCCTGCGGCAATATCAACCACATTGCCTTCAACCGCGACGAGACGGTGAACGTGACCCCCATCCTGATGTCGGAGCCGGCGAAAAGGCTGCTTGAAAACCGCCTCTGCCTCTACTACATTGGAGGGGATCGGCGCTCGCGCGACATCCTCGGGGAGCAGAGGAAAAACACCTCCGGGAGGCTCGCCGTAAAGAATCTCAAGACGCTCGTTGCGCTGGCCGGCGAGCTCCGGGAGCGCCTGCAGGCGGGAGAGCCGGACGCCATCGGCGACATCCTGCACCGGGGCTGGCTCTGCAAGAAGGAACTCGCCGCGGGGATCTCGAACGGCCGTATCGACGAGCTCTACACCCGGGCCCTGGACAGCGGGGCCCGGGGCGGAAAACTCCTGGGCGCCGGCGCCGCGGGCTTTCTGCTGCTCTATGCGCAGGACCACCGCTCGCTGAAGAAGGCCCTCGGACAGAGGGTCCTGCCCTTCCGGGTCGACCGGGAGGGGACGAAGATCATCTTTTACGAAAGCTGAGAGAGACCGACATGCCGAAAACCTTCCTGAAAGAATACCTGCAGGACCTGGGCAGGGCCCTCGAGCAAATCCGACCGGAGGAGTTCGAGGATTTCGCCGGCGAGCTCCAGGGAGCTCTTAGCCGGGGCGCCTACATCTTCATCTGCGGAAACGGCGGCAGCGGCGCCACGGCCTCCCATTTCGCGGCCGACATCAACAAGGGGGTGAGCTACGGACGCAGCCGGCGCTTCAAGGTCATCTCCCTGAACGACAACCTGCCGACGATCACCGCTTATGCCAACGACGTCTCCTTCGAAGACGTCTTCGTGGAGCAGCTGAAGAATTTCCTCTCGCCCGACGACCTCGTCATCGCCATCTCCGGCAGCGGCAACTCGCGAAACGTCCTCAAGGCCGTCGACTACGCCAACGCCAACGGCGGCCGGACCTTCGGGATCTGCGGCTACGGAGGCGGCGAGTTGAAGAAGGCCTGCGGCAAATCCCTCTCCCTGGAGAGCATGGACATGCAGAAGGTGGAGGACGCCCACGTCGTCCTGATCCACTGCGTCATGCAGTACCTGCGGGACAGGGCCGCCGAATAAAGCATGAACCGCGTTCTCGTCACCGGCGCCACCGGATTCATCGGCACCCACCTCATCGGCGCCCTTCGGCGCGCAGGAGCAAGTGTCGCCGCGCTGGACCTGGACGTTTCGAAAGCGGGCGCCCCGGGGGATGGCGTCGACTGGATCCAGGGGGACATTTTCGACGCGGCCCGTCTCGCCTCGGCGGCCCTGGGGGCGGACACCGTCATCCACCTCGTTGCCAAGACCCACGACTTTTCGGCGGGCGAGGACCGGGAAGACGAGTACCGCCGGATCAACGTGACGGGCACCCGGAATCTCCTCGAGGCCTGCGATCGCGAAGCGGTCAGGCACGTCGTCTACTTCAGCAGCGTCAAGGCAATGACCGAGGAGGCCGATGGCATCCTCGACGAATCCTTCCCCCCGCAGCCTACGACGGCCTATGGGCGGACCAAGCTCGAGGCCGAGAAGGCCCTCCGGCAATTCGGGCTCGAGCACGGCGTCCGGACGACAACCCTGCGCTTTCCCCTGGTCTACGGTCCCGGGAACAAGGGCAACGTCTACCGCATGATCGAAGCCGTCGACCGGGGCCGCTTTGCGGTCATCGGCCGGGGCGAGAACCGCCGGAGCATGGTCTACGTGGAAAACGTGGTGGAAGCGACCCTGGCCGTGGCCGGCCGGCGCGATCTCCCCGGGGATACCTACATCGTGACCGACGGGGCGGACTACTCTGTCCGGGAACTCTACGAGGCGATCGCCCGGGGCCTCGGCCGCAGGCCCCTGCCCTTCGGCCTGCCGCTTCTCGCGGCAACGATGCTGGCCCGCATGGGCGACGCGGGGGGCCGGCTCACAGGGCGCACGCTGCCCTTCAATACGGGGGCTCTCTCCAAACTCACGGGGGAGCTGCGCATCTCGTCGGAGAGGCTTCGCAGGGATGCCGGGTTTGCCCCGAGACATCGACTGCCGGAAGCCATCGGCGAGACCATCCGCTGGTACCGGGCCGTCTCGGGCAGGGGTGGAAAGCCCTGATGGAAGCGAACCTCCCCGCCCTGACGCTGCTGCTTTCCGGCCTGGCTCTCGTCCTCTCCGCCATCCTGACGGCAGGAGTGCGGCGGTATTCGCTTTCGCGCTCGCTCATGGACATCCCGAACGCGAGGAGCCTCCATGAGGCGCCCACGCCCCGCGGCGGGGGGCTCGCCTTCGTCGCGGTTTTTCTCGCCGCGCTCGCCGGTCTG
>DIFQ01000104.1 GCA_002419215.1 Syntrophaceae bacterium UBA5744 | reverse complement strand
ATCTACGACATCGGCGGCGGCATCCCCGGCGGCAAGAAGTTCAAGGCCGCCCAGCTGGGCGGGCCCTCGGGCGGCTGCATCCCCGTCCAGCACCTCAACGCCTCCGTCGACTACGAAAAGGTCGCCGAACTCGGCGCCATCATGGGCTCGGGCGGGCTCATCGTCATGAACGAGGACAAATGCGCCGTCGACATGGCGCGCTTCTTCATGGACTTCTGCAAGGACGAGTCCTGCGGCAAGTGCACACCCTGCCGCGAGGGCACGCAGCGCATGCTCGACATCCTGACCAATATCTGCAAGGGCAAAGGCAAGGAGGGCGACATCGAGCTGCTCGAGTCGATGGCGACCGTCATCAAGGACTCGGCGCTTTGCGGCCTCGGCCAGACGGCACCGAACCCCGTGCTCTCCACGATCCGATACTTCCGCAACGAGTACGAGGAGCACATCCGCGACAAGAAGTGCCGCGCCGCCGTTTGCTCGGCCCTCTTCAAGTCGCCCTGCCAGCACACCTGCCCGATCGGGATGGATATCCCGGCCTACATCGCGCTGATCCGCGACAACAGGCTCGAGGACGCCTACAAGGTCATGATGAAAACCAACCCCTTCCCGTCGGTCTGCGGCAGGGTCTGCGACCACCAGTGCCAGACCAAGTGCCGCAGGGGCCTGCTGGACGAGCCCGTTGCGATCAAGTTCCTCAAGCGCTTCATCAGCGACAACGCCCCGCGGCCGCAGATCAAGCCCGTCGGCATCACCCGCAAGGAAAAAATCGCCGTTGTCGGTGCGGGCCCGTCAGGCCTCACCTGCGCACGGGACCTCGCCCTTCGCGGCTATTCCGTGACGGTCTTCGAGGAGCTCCCCACGCCGGGCGGCATGCTCAGCTGGGGCATCCCCTCGTACCGCCTGCCCAGGGCCATCCTGGACAAGGAGATCGACGACATCCGCAAGCTGGGCGTCGAGATCCGGTGCAACACCCGGGTGGGCCGCGACATCTCCTGGGGCAAGGTCCACGAGGACTTCGACCACGTCTACCTGGCGCCGGGCGCCCACAAGAGCCAGAGGATGGGCGTGGAAGGCGAGGACCTCAAGGGGGTCTGGGGCGGCGTCGAGTTCCTGCGGGACTACAACGGGGACGAGGAAGGCTGGAAAAGCGGCAAGAAGAGCCTCGGCTCACGCGTCGCCGTCATCGGCGGCGGCAACTCCGCCATCGACGCGGCCCGCACGGCCCTGCGGCTGGGGGCCGAGGTGACGATCCTCTACCGGCGCCTGCGCGAGGACATGCCCGCCGCGGCCGAGGAAATCGTTGCCGCCGAGCACGAGGGCATCAAGATCGAGTACCTCATCGCCCCGCTGCGCGTCGTCGGCGCCAACGGGCGCGCCACGGGCATCGAGTGCCTGCGCCAGAAGCTCGGGGACTTCGACTCGAGCGGCCGCAAACGGCCCGTGGCCATCAAGGGTTCCGAGTTCACCCTGAGCGTGGACACCGTGATCGCCGCCATCGGCCAGGTGCCGGATCTCACCTTCGTGCCCGCAGAGAGCGGCGTGAAGGTCAACAAGTGGTCCTGCTTCGACGTGAAGGACGACATCGCCTCCCAGACGACCAACGCAAAGTATTTCGCCGGCGGCGATGCCGTGACGGGCCCCAGCACGGTCATCAAGGCGATCGCCGCGGGCCACGAAGCAGCCGAGGACATCGACGGCTTCATCCGCGCCCGGAATGGCGAGCCGGCCTGGGTGCCGCCCTCCGAAGAGCAGATCCACATCCCCTTCGTCGTCGACGAGGAGACGGAGGAGTGCCCGCAGGCCCACATGCCCGAGCTCGAGGCCGACTTCCGCCGGAAGAACTTCATCGAGGTCGAACTGGGCTACAAAAAGGACCAGGCCCTCAAGGAGGCTGCACGCTGTCTGCGCTGTGACGCGGAGATCTGACATCGACAGCGGTATGAGCATCTGAAACAGGAAGGGGGTCTGACATTCGGTCAGACCCCCTTCCTGCATCGGCCGATAGCCGATCCTTCCCTACTTCCCTTCCCCCGGACTGGGGATCCCGGACTCGCAGGGAACCGCCGTCTGGCAAAGTCCGCAGGCGTATCCCTCGAAGCCGAAGCGCTCCACGATGTAAGCCTTGCAGGTGTCGTGGACGTGCTTCGAGCAGACGATCTTGTCGTGTCCCTTCTCCGAGAGGGCATGCACGGGGCAGCGCGCCACGCACTTCTTGCAGGTCTTGTGGCTGAACCACAGGCAGTAGTCCTGGTGCCCCTTGTAAGGCCGCGGGGTGGCCGGGATCTCGAGTTCGGCCACGACGGATCCCGTGCGCATCGCCTTTCCGCGGGGCGTGATCAGGCCGTCGGAGAGCCCGAAGGTCCCCAGCCCCGACACAAAGGCGGCGTGGCGCTCGGACCACTTCGACGCGAAGGTGAACTTCTCCGAGGGCATGCGCGACCACTGGGGCAGCAGCACGGGCGCAGCGGCCCGGATGCCCGCCTTCGCCAGCTCCGCAACCACGTGCATGCGGAGCTTCTCGTTGACCGCCTCCCCGTAGAACCGGGCCCTGGCCCAACTCTCCGGGGGGTAGGTCTTTTCCTTGCGGGTATCCAGCTTCGTGGCCCCCGTCTGGGGGAGAACCCAGCTGACGACCGTGAGGCGTTCCGGAGAGACATTCCCGTTCGGGAATGCGAGCATGAAGGCCTCCGCCGGCGTCCAGTGGTAGGGGCCCACATGCTCCCGGAAGGATTCCCAGTAGGCATCGTCACCGCAGGAAAACCCGACGAGCGGGTCGTCCCAGGCCCTGTCACCGGCCTTATTCCGGAGGGTATTCTCCGGTGAGGTGTTCACCCAGTCGCGAATCAGTTCGGTTATCCAAGCTGCTTTGTCATTTGAGTTTCTGCCTGCCATGAAAGTCTCCTTCAACTTCGGATTCGGGACTCGGGACTCGGGATTCCGGATTCCGGACTCAGGATTTGGATTTGAAAAAACCCGAAGCCCGATGCCTGCCCGTCAGGGCAATGGCGTTTCCGTGTAAGCCACGTTCGCCTCGGCCGATTTGTGTGACGGAAGCTTTTTGCCCTGCCTCACGTCCTCCACCCAGTTCGGGTTCAGCAGCATCGACTTGGCTGAAAGGACAATGTCGGCATCCCGGAGGGCATCTTCGCAGGAGGCCCGGTCGAAAATTTTACCGCAGACCATGAGGGGCATCTTCGTCACCTCCCTCGTCAGGCCCGCCATGGTTTTGTCCGTCCCGAAGGCCTTTGCATCGAACTCGTAGGTGGAGACGGAGATCACATCCACCGGCTCGGCCGAAAGCAGACGGATCATTTCCTGCCACTCCTCCCTGCTCTGGAAGAGGGAGACCTCCATGTCGGCAATGCCCCAGTTGGAGATTCGGAAGGTGATGAGGCGCTCCCCGGGAACGACGGGGCGCACGGCCCGGATGATGTCCCGCGCGATGCGGAAGCGGTTCTCCACCGACCCTCCGTAGTCGTCCGTCCGACCGTTCGAGTACGTCGACAGGAACTGGGTGATGAGGTAACCGTGGGCGCCGTGGATCTCGACGCCGTCGAAGCCTGCCGCCATGGCTCCCTTTGCCGTCTCGACAAACCCCTGGACCACGTGCTCGATGTCGAAGCGGCTCATCTCGTCAGGGACAGGATAGGGTTTTCCCGTCAGGGGGTTTTTCTGCTTCGGCGCAATGGCGCTCGGCGCGATGATGCGGCCGGCCGGATTGACCTCCGGCCAGGCGACCCTGCCGCAGTGGAACAACTGTGCGATGGCCACGGAGCCGGCATCCTGTATGGACTTGACGACCGGCTTCCATGCATCGATCTGCCGTTGCGTGAGGAGCCTTGCCTGGCGGGGGTAGCCCTGGGCGCTTTCGTAATCCGTGACGATGCCCTCCGTAAAGACAATGGCGGCTCCGTTCGCTGCCCGCCTGACAAGGAACTCCAGCACGTCCTTTCGTGGAATGCTCTCGCCCGGCGAGGACATGCGCGTCATCGCGGCCACGCCGAGGCGGTTCCTCAAACGGCAGCTCTTCAGCGGAAAGGGGGAAAAGATGACATCCTGACCCATCGGAAACCTCCGTGAAAAGGTTTTATGAGAACGGCTGAAGGTCAAAGGAACAAGACCGCATGAATGTTTATTTTACAAAGGGATGGGCCGAAGGTCCATTTCTTTGAGAGGGGACGGGAAAAAAAGTGGGGCAGGGTGTTCCGCCCTGCCCCGAAGGAGATGAAAGGAGGTGGTTGGGGTTCGTTTCTTGTCTGCTTTTAAAGCAATTTCCGTGCCCGTGCAACTTTCCCGGGATGGTGCGTTTCGGTTTGACAGGCGCTGATTCGGGGCATAACTTTTTGGTTGCCGGGAGCATGCATTCCGGCGATGCGGAGACGACTTCCGTGGCGCGGCTCGTGACGAGAGACGGCAACGTCCCCGCCACGACAGCACTGACGACGCCGGACCCCGAGGCCCGCAGGAATGCATTGGCCTGCGACGCCAACATCGTCATGCCCGATTTCACCCCCTTGCGCTACAGGGCCCTTTGTGAGATTTATTCGGGGTGGGGCATCGCGGAGACGAACGAAAGGGCCGTCGCCGCCGGGAAACATGTTCGAGTCGCCGGGCAGATCTATCGGAAGGGGACGGGGAACAGAAGGGAAGAAGAGCGGAAGTCGGGAAGTGAATGAGAAGAGCAGAAAAGAACAGAATTCAGGAAGGGAAATACAGGGAAATGGCAAAATCGATCAGGGGAACGAAGACGGAAAAGAACCTGCTGGCAGCCTTTGCAGGCGAGTCCCAGGCACGGAACCGATACACCTACTTTGCCAGCGCTGCAAAGAAGGAAGGCTTTGAGCAGATCTCGGCCATCTTCCTGGAAACGGCCGAAAACGAGAAGGAGCACGCCAAGGTCTTCTTCAAGTACCTCGAAGGCGGCGAGGTGGAGGTCACCGCAGCGTATCCTGCCGGGACGATCGGCAACACCGCGGCCAACCTGGAAGCCGCTGCCCGTGGCGAAAACCACGAGTGGTCAACCCTCTATGCCGATTTCGAACGCATGGCCCGGGCGGAAGGCTTTCCGGAGATCGCCGAGTCCTTTCATGAGATCTCGGAGGTCGAACAGCGCCACGAGCAGCGGTACCGCAAGCTGCTGGCCAACGTTGTGAACGGGGAGGTCTTCCGGAAGAAGTCGCCCGTCAAGTGGCACTGCCGCAATTGCGGCTACGTCCACGAGGGCGCCGAGGCCCCGGATACATGCCCGGCCTGCAATCATCCGAAGGCTCACTATGAAGTCCTGGCGGAAAATTATTAAAGTAAAAAAGTCATTGCGAGCCGAGCCTCGAGAGGCGTGGCAATCTACATTTCCCTGAACCCAGTGAACGAATAGAACCCATGGAACCAACAGAACCGTTTTGTGCTTAAAACTCCGCGAAGCGGGGCGACCGCCCCTTTACCTTCTGCGCCTGCTGTGTTAGAAATACAGGCATCGGGCTTCCGGATCCGGCGAATGGTTTCCTGTCATTCCGGACTTGATCCGGAATCCAGTCTGCAGATGGATTCCCGCTTTCGCGGGAATGACACGTGCGAAGCACGTTTCGGGCATGAAACCCGTAAACGAAAAACAAGGTCAGCTCGTCACGACCGTTTCGCGCGACAGAAAGGATGCCGGGATGATCGCCAAGCTGAAAAAATTCATCCAGGAAGACATCTGGAGGATCCGCGCGAAAGGCCTCCCTCCGCTCAAGGCCTTCGGCATCCGGTACCTGCGCATCCTTCTTGCCGCCGCCAACGCCTTCCAGGAGCACCGCTGCCAGTTGCGGGCCTCGGCGCTCACGTTCTTCACGCTGCTTTCCATCGTGCCGATCGTCGCCATGGCCTTCGGGATCGCCAAGGGCTTCGAGTTCGAAAAGGTCCTGCAGGAAAAAATCCTGGAGCGCTTCGCCGGTCAGGAGGAGGTCCTCCTGGAGGTCTTCGGGTTCGCCAACTCCCTGCTATCCAACACGAAGGGAGGGCTCATCGCCGGGGTCGGCGTCATCCTTCTGTTCTGGACGATCATCAAGGTCCTGGGCAACATCGAGAACTCCTTCAACGACATCTGGTCGGTCAAAAAAGATCGCACTCTCGCCAGAAAGATCACGGACTACCTCTCCGTCATGCTCGTGGCGCCCGTGCTCCTGGTAATCTCGGGCAGCGTCACCGTCTTCATCTCCACCCAGCTCGCCGCGATCACGAAACGCATCGACGTGCTGGGGATCCTGGGTCCCGTCGTCGTGCTCTTTCTGGAGATCACCCCCTTTGCGATCATGTGGGTGCTCTTCGGCTTCCTTTATATCTTCATGCCGAACCGTCAGGTGAACCGGAAGTCGGGGTTTATCGCCGGTGTGATCGCAGGCTCCGTCTACGTCATCGTCCAGCTCCTCTACGTGAAGTTCCAGGTGGGGGTTGCCAAGTACAACGCCATCTACGGCAGCTTCGCCGCCCTGCCCCTCTTCCTCACCTGGCTGCAGCTGAGCTGGCTCATTGTGCTCGCCGGCGCCGAGATCTCCTGCATCCACCAGAACATGGACATGCTCGAGTACGGGCCCGATGCGAGGCGGGCCAACCACTACTTCCGAAGGCTTGTAGCCCTGCGGATCGTCAACCACATGAGCCGGAATTTCGCAACGGGTGAGGTTCCCCTGACGGCGGCAAGTATTTCGGAGAGCCTCGAGATCCCGCGGGGGCTCACCGCGGAGCTTGTAGAGGAGCTCACGGAAAGCGGGGTCCTCATCGAGGCGGCCCACCGCGGCCGTGACGAGGCCGCCTACATCCCGGCGCGGGACACCGATCAGCTCACGGTGAAGTTCGTCATGGATGCCCTGGACCGCCGGGGAGTGGATCAGATCCCCGTGGCCCGCACGGCGGAACTGGAAAAGATTTCGCAGAGCCTGACCGCCTTCGGCGAGGCCGTGGAGAAATCACCGGCAAACCTCCGCCTCAAAGACATCTGAGACCAGGGACGTTGTTGACTAATTAGACTAACTCCTAAAGGGTTTCGGTGAGTTAGTCTAATTAGTCAACAACGTCCCCTAACATGGAGCGTGAAGTTGTCACCTTTGTCACCAACGTCCCCGATCGTACGCATCGTCGATCTCTGGAAGGAGTACCACGAAAACGGACAGGTCGTGACCCAGGCCCTCCGGGGGGCGAACCTGGAGGCGGCCCCCGGGGAGGTGCTCGCTCTGTTCGGGAAAAGCGGCTCCGGCAAAACGACCCTCCTCAACATGCTCGCGGGCCTCGACCGCCCCACGCGGGGCCTGATCGAGATCGACGGGAAAGACCTGGAGGCCCTTGGAGAGGCCGGACGCACGGAGTTGCGCAGGCACCGCCTGGGCTTCGTCTTCCAGTTCTTCAACCTGCTGCCCACCCTGACGGCCTTCGAGAATGTCTATCTCGCGCTCGAGCTGGCCGGAAAGCTCCACCCTGAAGCCGCGCGCGCGGCCCTGGATAAGGTGGGCCTCAAGGGAAAGGAAAACCGTTATCCCCATGAGCTTTCGGGCGGCGAGCAGCAGCGCATCGCCATCGCGAGGGCCATCGTGAAGGAGCCCGCGTTGATCCTGGCCGACGAACCCACGGGCAATCTCGACACGGTCACGGGCAACCAGATCCTAGAGCTTCTCACGGAGCGTTGCCGGGAGGCGGCCATGTCCCTGATCATGGTGACCCACACGCCGCTTGCCTGCAAGTACGCCGACCGGATCCTCACCATGGTGGACGGCGTGATCACGGAAGACGAAAAGTGCAACTAAGCAAGGATAAAGGAAAAAGGTCAAAGGGTTTTGGCCTGTAGCCTGTAGCCTGTAGCCTTTAACCCTTGGCCTTTAGCCTTTTTCCTGAGGTTTTCTTGCGAACCGTTACCCGATCCTTCTTACGCTATCTCTACCGGCGGCGCAGCCTCAGTCTGCTGCAGCTTCTCGGGATCGCCTGCGGGGTCGCCGCCGTCATCGGGATGGCGCTTTCGGCAAAGTCGGCCCTGTCCAGCTTTTCCCAGGCTGTCGAGTTTCTCCGCGGGAAATCCTCCCACACCCTCGAGCGGCTCGCCGGGCCCCTGGACGAAGCAATCCTGCGGGAGATCGTGAGCGACCCCGCCGTCACGTCCTTCGCGCCTGTCGTGGAGCGGCGGCTGAAACTCGCCAACGGCGATCTCGTCCGGATCCTGGGCATCGACCCCTTCCTCGACCGGGCCATCCGGCCCGAGATTTCCCGGGCCCCATTCGAGCAACGGTCCGGCGGCTCGTTCGAGGATTCGCTTGCCTTCCTGCTGGACGAGAAGGCCATCCTGCTCGAGGAGAATCTTGCCCGCGAACTCGGATTGGCAAAAGGCGGTGCCCTCAACACCCTGAAGGGCCGCCTCAAGGTGATCGGCACCTTTCCAAACCCCTCCGGCGAGCCTCTCATCCTGATGGACATCGCCCATGCCCAGAAACTGCTCGAGCTGCCCGGGAAGATCGACCATGTCGATCTCATCCTCAGCGACGAGGGCGGGTTTGTCTCCCGCTGGCAGGAAGGATACCGCATCCAGTCCAAGCGCCAGCGGCAGGAAACGTTCGGCGCCATGGTGGGGGCCTTTCGGCTCAACCTGGAGGCGCTCTCGCTCATGGCCCTCTTCGTGAGCGTCTTTCTCATCTACAACACGGCCATGTTCGCCGTCGTGAGCCGCCGTCGCGACGCAGGCGTTTTGCGGAGCCTCGGCGCCAGCCGGGGGGAAGTCGCGAGAGCCTTTCTGAGCGAGATCGCCCTCTTCGGCATCTTCGGAGGGCTCCTCGGCAGCGTATTCGGTTTCCTGCTGAGCCGGGCCCTGACCGATATTATCGGCGGCACCATCAGCAGCCTCTATTTCTTCCTCCGGCCCACGCCGATGCCCTGGTCCTGGTGGATCCCGGCAGCCGGCGTCATCGTGGGCCTCGGGGCAAGCTTCCTGGGAAGCCTGCTGCCCTTGCTCGAGCTCTCCCACGCAGACCCCGTGCTGACCCTTCGGGGGCGCTCGGGTAGCCGGGGAAACCGGCGTCGGGCCTGGTTCGTGGCACTGGCGGGCGTATTCTTCCTCGTCGCCAGCATCATCGTCCTCGCGTTCTTCTCGAAGCAGATCTACGTGGCCTTCATCGGCGTTTTCGGCTTCCTGTTCGGGCTCAGCCTGCTGACGGGTATCATCATGGTGCTTGCCGAACCGCTGCTGCGGCGCCTGCTGGGCGGCATGGGGAAGCTCCCCGGCCGCATCGCCGCGGGCAACATCATCCAGAACCTGGGCCGGACCGGTGTTGCCGTGGCCGCCTTCATGGTGGCCCTCTCCATGTCCATCGGCCTGGGGTCGATGATCGGCAGCTTCCGGGAGTCCCTGATCTGGTGGATGGGAACCCAGCTGCGCGGCGACATGTACATCTCCAACGCCTCGGACATGGAGGTGCCCAAGGACTTCTACGCGGAGATCCGGTCCATCCCCGGGATCGGTGGCGTCGACACCTACCGCAAGGTGCCGGTCCTCTACCGCGGCCGCACGGTGCACGTGGCGGCCATCAAGGCCGACGTCCTCCAGCGCTTCGCCCGTTTCGGCTGGGTCGCGGGCGGCGACGAGCACTGGGAGGCTGTGAAGAAGGGCGACGTCATCGTCTCGGAGAGCTTCGCCCGGAGCTTCGGGACGGGCCCCGGAAGCGAGGTCACCCTCGATGGGGTGGCAGGCCCGGTCCGGCTGCGCATCGAGGGCGTCTTTTACGACTACTCGACAGAGCACGGCCTCATCATGATGGACCGCGAAACCTACATCGGCCTCTATGGCGACCGCACGATCAACAGCATCGCCGTTTTCATCGACCCGGGCGAGCCGCGGAGGAAACAAATCCTCGATGATGTGCGCAGCCGGGCCCTGTCGCGGGGTCTCCCGGCCTTCACGCGCGAGCAGTTCCACAGCAACATCCTCGAGGTCTTCGACAGCACCTTTGCCGTGACCCGTTCCATGAGGGTCATCGCCATCGTTATCGCCTTTTTCGGGATCACGGGGGCCCTGCTGACGCTCTTCATCGAGCGGCAGCGAGATTTCGGCATCCTGAGGGCCCTGGGGTTCTCGACGGGCCAGGTGGCCGGCATGACGCTCCTGGAGGCAATCGGGATGGGGTTCGTCAGCTTCGTCTTCAGCTCCGGCGTGGGGACCCTTCTGGCGATCCTGCTGATCCGCGTCATCAACCTGAGGAGCTTCAACTGGACGATCTTCTACTACCCCGACTGGCAGCCTTACGCGCTGACGGCGCTGACGGCCCTTGCCGCCAGCATCGGGGCGGCGCTTTACCCGATCTGGAAGGTGCACCGGACGTATCCGCAGATGCAGATCAGAGAAGAATAGGGCTTCAGGCATCGGCCTTCAGGCTTCAGGATGAAAGAAAAGAAATTTCCCCAAAATCCCGAGGCCCGAAGCCGGAATCCCGATGCCCCGGCAGGCAGGAAATGCGAAGATCATGAGCAGAATAAAAACTGCAGGAATCGTTGCTTTCATCATCGCGCTGGTCATGTTTGTCAGCCTGCCGGCGCTCGCCGCCGACGAGTGGAGACAGGCGATCGGCCAGCGCACCTGGAGCTTCCCGAGGGACCACGGGGCTCACCCGGAGTTCCGCACCGAGTGGTGGTACTTCACGGGAAACCTGCGCGACGAGGCGGGACACCGCTATGGCTACCAGCTCACCTTCTTCCGCCAGGGCGTCCGGATCAAGCCCTCGAACCCGGGCAACCCCTGGTCGCTGCGGGATCTCTACCCGGCTCATTTCACCGTGACCGACGTCCGCAACGGCACGTTCCACGTTGCCGAGCAGATCACCCGTTCGGGCCCGGGGCTTTCCGGGGCAGCCACAGACGCATTGAATGTCTGGAACCTCGGCTGGTCGGCAAGGATGAAGGGCGATCATATTTCCATCCGCGCGCAACACGGGGAGATGGAACTTGCCCTCGTGCTCAAGCCGCGAAAGCCCCTGATCCTCCAGGGCGAGAGGGGTCTCAGCCGCAAGGGACCGGGGAAGGGCCAGGCGTCGTACTACTATTCCTTCACCGACCTGGCATCAAGCGGGACGATCCGGACGCCCGCACGGGGAACCCCGGTCGAGGTCCAGGGGATCAGCTGGTTTGACCAGGAGTTCAGCTCCAACGCCCTCACGAAGGACCAGGCGGGCTGGGACTGGTTCTCGATCCATCTCTCCGACGGCCGGGACCTGATGCTTTACTTCCTCCGCAAGAATGACGGAACGGTGGAAACGGAGTCTTCGGGAACCCTCGTCGAGCCCGACGGACGGGCCCGTCACCTGGAACTGGGCGAGATCCGGATGGAGGTCCTCGGGACCTGGAAGAGCCCCAGGAGCGGCGGCGCCTACCCGAACCGCTGGCGGATCCGCATTCCGGCGGCAGGCGTCGATCTGCAGCTTGCTCCTCTCCTGGCGGCCCAGGAACTGATCACGGCAGGCTCCACGGGTGTGACCTACTGGGAAGGCGCCGTGGAAGGCAGGGGCTCATCGTCGGGAAAACCGGTGATCTGCGAGGGCTACGTGGAAATGACGGGCTACGCGGGCAGCCTCGGCGGCCTCTTCTGACAAGTTGGAAGCCGGGTGGATCCTCTTATCCTATTTCCCCGTTCATTGTACTCGGAAACGGGACAGGCGCGATGGGCAGCGTTTGCACCCTCTTGAACCTTGCTTTTTCCCTCGAAAGGCATGAGAATTGAAGTATACGTCTACAGGGCGGGGCATCTGAAAATCCGGCTCCCTCTTCGCAATCATCCCCGCCCACTAAACGGGGTATTCTGTTCGATATTCACAAACATTTTCTCATTCACGTAAATTCTCCCGTCTTTCACTGCGATGAGTCGGAACCGGGCCGCGCTGACTTGTCGGTTTTGAATTGATCCTGTCGCTGTCGGATCCTGTCCTCGTAAACGATCTAATCCATTTCAAGCATTTCGTTTGTGCCTCCGTTCTAAAAAACATCAGGGCCTGCGAGCGCCTCTGTAGGTTTGGTTCATGGAGTCAACGGTGGATGAGAGAACGAAAGGAGGAGAGGTTATGTCCATTTACAAATTCGTCGAGCTGGTGGGTACGAGTCCCACGTCCTGGGAGGATGCCGCGCGGAACGTCGTGGCGGAGGCCGGGAGATCCCTTGAAGAGCTGAGGATCGCCGAGGTTGTAAAGTTCGATCTTGTTGTCGCGAAAGGGAAAATGGTTTTCAGAGTCCGGATGAATCTTTCATTCAAGTATCTCACTGAAAGTGAGGGATGAAAGGAGGAGGGGTCATGTCCGTTTACAAATTCGTCGAGTTGGTGGGAACAAGTCCCACATCCTGGGAGGATGCCGCGCGGAACGTCGTGGCGGAGGCCGGGAGATCCCTGGGAGAGATGAGGATCGCCGAGGTCGTGAGACAGGATCTCGTCATCGCGAAGGGAAAGACGACTTTCAGGGTCAGGGTGAATCTGTCCTTCAAAATACTTCGTGAAGAGGGGGAGGTTGTTGTCACAGAGGATGATCTGCCCATCATCACGTACGATCATTTCTAACGAGAAGACCCTCGCCAGGGAAAAGTGCTGAATACGCAGGCATGACATCCCTTTGCGGTTTCTGTCCGGACCGTGTGCCTTCGCTGCCCCTTCACGGACCGGCGGCACGACCGATTTGCAGGGATTGCGATTGTGTCCCCCGTGTCACGCCTGCTTTCCCGCACTGGTTATTTGGGATTGTCAGGGGTGAGGAAATTGAAAAAGGAATCTTCCTGCTTCATCTTTCCCGTGCGTCTGATTTTTCCGGTATCAAATCCGCAGGCGGGCGGGCGAGACGGTAGAAGCGGATGTGCTCGGCGGGCAGCAGCTTGTCGCCGATCATGACGTCGCCGATGAACTCCAGGCTCCCGCCATCCTCCCAGGGGGGATAGGGGCCCTTGGCCTGGATCGACTTCGGATAGTAGAAGTTCACGACCAGCGAAAGATTGTTCTCCTGCTCCCAGGGAGTCTGGATGAAGGGGTTCTTTTCCCCCGCCATGGCCTTTCCGGCTGCCGCCGTAGCCAGACGCCAGAGGATACGCTCCTTCGGGCAGAGGAAATCTTTCGAGAAGGTTGATTTCGGCGAGACGGCGGGGTTGAACTGGCCCTTCTTGAAGATGACGCCCCGGATGCCGCTGCCGTATGACTTTTTCATGCTCTCGGAACGCTCGGCAAGCCGCACGCGGTTCATGACCCCCCAGGCAATCGCATCGTGGACGAGGGGGTCGTCGCCGATGCCGGTGGAGAGCGCCTCGGCATAGACCAGCCTCGCCAGAAGCTCCTTCGGGGAGAGCCTTGCCTTTGCCGCAACGAACTCGATCGAGTCGGAAGGATCCCTCGAAAGGCACTTCGGCACGTCGGCAGCGGCCGCACCCAGGGCGGAAGCAAGGCACAGCAGGCCTACCACAACTATCCGAACCATGACCCTCACAGCCTGTACTCCATGAATGGAACCTCGCAGGGGGGCCCCGCGGCGATGTATATCAGGCCCTCGGCAGGAACCATGACGAAGGAGGCCCTCGACGTGGAGGCCAGCTCCGGCGGCTTGGCCGGATCCACATGGCGGCAGATCGAGTTGGGGTGTCCGTCGTGATCGGCAAGGATCCCCATCATGATCTCCGGGGTGATCTTTCCGTAAGCGCTTTCGATGAGCCCTCGCATCCGCCCGGCCCGGGCACAGGTGTCGGGGATGAGCCGCGGTGTCGCGTCGGCGGCCTTGAACCGCTCCGTTTCGTAGTGGTTGGCGTGGACAAGGACATCCCTCTCGGGGAGGATCAGGTTGACGTCATCGGCGATTGCCTCGATGCCCGTCAGGCTGCCAGCGGAATCGGCCAGGTGGAAGTAGGCAAGCCCCCTCGCCTGCCTGCGGAGGATCCCGAGGGCAAAGCCGATCCGCGGCTGGCGCATGGCCCTGGAGATGTAGAAGGACAGGGGCACCTGCTGCCTCATGTCGCCCAGCGGGCCCAGGGTGAGGTTCGCGACGTTGCCGATCCCGGCGGAGCTCAGGTGATACCAGGGGCTCCCCGACAGGCAGAGCACGAATTCGCGGATGCCGCTTTCGTGGTGGATCCGCAGCAGATCGAGCGTCGAGGCGGGGTGCCAGTCCACGTTCTGCCCGAGGATCGCCCTGCCGCCTTCCGTGGCCTGCCCCGCAAGGGCAAAAGACGTGCACAGGCCCGTGATCTTCCCGTAGTTGAAAGCGATCTCGAGGGTGCACTGCAGCGCCAGGGCCTCCTCGAGGACCATCCCCGCTCCCTCGGCCTGCCCGCGGAGCATCTCGAACCCGTAGGGGTCGAAGTTGCGGACGGCGCCCAAGAACCCCAGAGCCGCATCCCAGACTTTTCCCTTGTTCGCCCGGAAGGGGCCGTGCTCGAGGCCTTCGTAGAGCATGGCCAGCGAGCGCCGCAGATTCTCCCGGCAGCCCTCGCCCCACTGTCTGCCGATCTCGTAGGGGGCGCCGCCGCACTCCACGGGTTTCAGACGGATTGCGTTTTGCATATCAGAAGGACGAACCCCATAAACGGCTTGCATTCTGCCTCATCAGCCGATATTTCTATCACACCTTGACCGGAAGGTCTTGGACTTTTTCTCGAGGATCCGATGCGCGGAGACGATTTCTTCCTCAAGATGGCAACGCGCCCGCCCCTGACGAAACTTCACCCGCAAGTGGCCGATTTTTTAAAGACCTATCTGCAGGGAGAGAAGGCCATCCCCTTCGGAAAGCATTGGGTCATCAACACCCAGTTCCCGCCCTGGCCCGGAAGGGCCTTCGACAACCTCGCCGATCATTTCCTGCGCAGCGACGGCCGGCGGCTCTACTCGGTGACCCTCGCCGTGACAAACCGCTGCCCCTTCAGCTGCTGGCACTGCTACAACGCCGGCAGGAGCCCCGAGGACATCCCGCTTGCCGCCCTGAAGCGGATCGCCGCGAAGATCCAGGACCTGGGCGCCGTCATCGTCACCCTGACCGGCGGCGAGCCCCTGCTGAGAAAAGACCTCGCCGAGATCTGCCGGGGCTTCGACGATCGCTCGTGCATCACCGTGGGCACGACGGGCTGGCAGCTCACAAAAAAACGGGCCCGGGAGCTTCGCGCGGCCGGCGTCTTTGCCGTCGGCATCAGCCTCGACAGCGCCGATCGAAGCGAGCACAACGGGATGCGCGGCCGGAAAGACGCCTTCGACATCGCCCTGAAGGGCCTGGAGACGGCCCGGGAGGCCGGCCTGTACCCTTACGTCGTATCGGTCGGGACCCGCGATTTTCTCGAGCGGGAGCGCTTCATGGCCTTCATGCGCTTCGTGAAGGAAGCGGGGGCCCTGGAAGTCCACCTCCTGGAGCCCTGTGCGACGGGGCGCCTTTCCGGCTGCAGGGACGTGACCCTCAGAAACGCCGAGCGGCAGCTCATCGTGGATTACCAGCGGGAGATCGCCCGGCGCGATGACCTCCCGGTCCTTTCGACCTTCACCTACCTGGAGGGCAAGGATGCCTTCGGCTGCGGCGCGGGACTGACGCACCTTTACATCGACGGCAGCGGCGAGCTGTGCCCCTGCAACCTCGTGCCCCTCTCTTTCGGCAATGTCACCCGCGAGCCCCTCGAGGGCATCCTGGAGCGCATGGGGAAACACTTTGCCCTGCCCCGGCCCGCCTGCGTCGGCCGCACGCTCACCCCGCATGCCGCAAGCGGCCCCTTCCCCGTGCCGCCCGACGTCTCGGAACGCATCTGCAGGGAGCACCTGCCCCGGAACCATGCGCTGCCCCGCTTCTTCCGGATCCGGAAGCGCTCTCTCGAGACGGCAGGTCGCGAGGAGCTGGCCGAGGCCTACGACCGGGTGCATTCGACCTACGACGGCGCCTGGGTTTCCGTGGCGGGCAAGGCCGTGAGAGATCTCGTCAAACGCCTGCGGCTCACGGGTGCGGAACGGGTCTTCGAGGCGGGATGCGGATCCGGTTTCGGTACGGCGTTGCTTGCCGGGAGGCTCCAAGGCGGGGGATGCGTGACGGCCGCCGACATCTCGGATGGGATGCTGGGACAGGCCCGGAAGCGGATCGCGGCCCTCGGGTTCGGTCACGTGGATTTCATCCTGCAGGACGCCGTCAAGGCCCTTTCCGGCATGCAGGCAATCGACCTGATCTTCACGACGTGGGTGCTCGGCTACATCGAGCTTGCGCCCTTTTTCAAGGTCGCATCGAATGCCCTGAAGGCAGGCGGGCGTCTCGCCCTCGTCGTGCACCGGGAAAACTCGCCGCGGCGAGAGTTCGAGATCTTCTCGGAACTCGTTGCGCGCGAGCCCCTTGTCCTGAAAAAGCGCGTTGCCTTCGATTTTCCCCGGGACGGGACCCACCTCCGGGAAGCGCTGAAACAGGCTGGGTTCCAGGTGAGCGAGCTGTGGGAGGGCAGCGCCGTTTTCCGTTACGGGACCGCCCGGGAGGTCCTCGCCCACCTGCTCGAATCGGGCGCGGGTACGGTGTTTTACGACGCCATCGACGGAAAGGCAAGGGAGCGGCTGACGGGAGAGTTCCTTTCGATCCTGGCCCGGCAGAACGGCAGGCGCAAGACTTTTGACGTAAGGCACGACTACCTGGCCTGCATCGCCCGGAAACGGGGACGTTGTTGACTAATTAGACTAACTTAAACCTCACGCTCGAGAATTTTATATACGCCTGATTTCGAAACGCCGACCAATAAGCCAATATCCGTCAGCGTTATTGCGGGGTGAGCCACAAGCTCTCGTACCAGCCGTGCCCTCAATTCCGTCACATTGGCACGACGACTTCCCGACAGCAGCTCCTCGACGCTGAGGCCGACCTTCCTGCAGGCCTCGTGAATCAGTTCCTCCAGTTCCTTTAAATCCGGCCCTGGCGTTTTTCTTTTCTTTGTAATCAAGCTTTTGACAAATTTTTCTCCACCGAGAACTCGCCCATCCCTGTCGGACTCTTCCACATCACCGGTGCGGCGGATTTCCTGCAACCATTCCAGCAGGCTCCAGTCCGACCGCCATTTCCCTTTTGTATGTCCTGTATCCTCCCGAATCCCACTCTCCAGAAATTCCCTGTACCTCCGTCGGGCATCCCTGCCTTTGTCACCAAACCGGGATAACACGAAAGACACATCGTGCCAAAGGGGTCCGTTTCCGTTCACCACGCAGGCATGCCCGCACCACGGATAGTGATCCAAGCCGGCAAGATCATCAACAAGCCTCGCCCTGAGCGGGTTGAGGTGAATGTAACGGATCAACTCCTTGAAATAGACTTCCTCATCGCAAAGAATGGATTTGTAGCGGTTCTGGAAAAGGTAGCCCTGCCTTTCGTGTCGGCGGTTGTAGTATACGGCGTATCCCGTTAGGAGGCGCCGCATGAATTTCGAGATCCCGAGCGGTCCGCTTCTCATGAGGACGTGCGCGTGATTGGGAAGCAGTGCCCACGAATAGATCGTGGTCTCCGACTCCAGTGCCACTTTTGCCATCCGCGAGATAAAACTTCTTCGGTCCCCATCGTCATCAAAAATCCGTCGCTGCTCGATGCCCCGGATGATGACGTGGTGGATGGCACCTTCTGCGTCCAATCTCGCTTTTCTCGGCAACGCGCACCTCCTGCGCTTGCACAGGCCCATCCGGGTTAGTCTAATCAGAGTTAGTCTAATTAGTCAACAACGTCCCCAATCTTTAGCCGTACTTCAGGACGATCCCCTCGATGACGTTGGAGACATCCTCGCAGTTGTCCACGGCGGTTTCGATCCGTCCGATGATGTCTTTCACCTTGATGAGCTCGATGGCGTCCTTTTCCTCTTCGAAAAGCCTCACCATCGCCGAGCGGAAAAGCTGATCCGCTTCGTTCTCCAGCGTGTTGATCTCCACGCACAGCTGCAAAATCAGCGCTGCATCCTGCTTTTTCCTCACGGAGAAGATGATCTTGCGGATCTTAGCGATGGCTTCCTTGAGGATCGCCGTGATCTGCACGAGTTCCTTCGCCGGCTCCTTCATCCTGTAGAGGTACATCCTCACGGCGGCGGACTCGATCTCGTCGAGGACGCTGTCCATCTTGTTGGCCAGCAGATAGATATCCTCCCGGTCCATGGGGGTCAGAAACATCTTGTGCATCCTCTTGTAGACCTGGTGGGTGATGTGATCGGCTTCGTGCTCGATCTCCTTGAGCTTGCCCACCTTGTACTCCGAGTACTCGTAGTTGCCGATGATCTCGGTGAAAAGCTTGACCCCCTCCTCGAGCTTGTCGGCCAGTTCTTCGAAGAGGTCATAGTATTTCTCTCGGTTCGATTGGAAGAATTTCATGATACCCCGGCTTTCCTTGGTTGGAGTGGAGTTCCCCTATATCACAATCTTCGGCCTCAGGACAGGCAGGAAACCGAATGGAAACGCCCCTTCCCTTTCACCGGACCTGTTTCCGACAGCCCGGAGAATCCGTCTCACCACCCCGCCAGTTCCAGTCCGTCTTTGAACAGCAGAACGGCAAAGAAAAGAAGCATCAGGCCCAGGACCCGCATGACGGTTCCGTAACCCCCCCCGCTCAGCAGGTGTTTCGATCGCCCGACCATGGCGGCAACCATCACCTTCGACCCGACGATGCTCGCGCTGAACACGGCGACGAAGGCAACGGCCTTGAGGGGGCTGTCTGCCCAGGCCCGGATGACGGAAGGCCCGCCGACCGTGAGCCAGAAGAGGTAGGGGTGCGGGTTGAGCGCGTTGACGGCCGCCCCTTTGCCCAAAGACTGCGGTTCCCCGTCCAGGTCGGCCATCTCCAGTCGGACCGTCCGGAAACACTCCCAGGCCAGGTACGTCACGAACAGTCCGCCCGCCATCGAGATGCAGCCCAGGACGAAACGGCTGTCCGACAGCGAACGAAGGACAAGGACGGACACCAGGATGATCGGCAGATCCGTGATCAGGGGCGCCATGGACGCCTTGACGCCCTCCCGGACGCCGTACCGGAGTGTCTGGGAAATGACGAGCGCAAGCAGGGGGCCCGGCGAGAAACCGGCCGATAATCCATAAACCACGGCGGAACTCAGCAGGGTCGTCATGGCGCCTCTCCGGCCCCCTTCGTCGTCGAGGGGGCTTGCCGGAAGAGGATGTGCTCCAGACACAAAACCGCCAGCACGCCCATCACGAAGCTGTTGCCCGCCACGGGGCGGATGAGAGCCGGGAAGGTCGAGACCACCTCGCCGGGAAGAAAGGCCACCACGACGGCCACGAGCAGCGGGATCCCTACCACGAGGCCGCCGTTGAAACCGGCGCCGCGTTCATCCTCCATCAGCACCATGACTCCCGCCGCCATCTGGGCACAGAGGATGTAGAGCATGGCGCTGCCGACCACGACGGAAGGCACGGCCTCCATGACTGCGATGGACGCCGGGGAAAAGGCGACGGCGAGCATCAAAAGCGCAGCCGGCACGAGGGCAAAGCGCGACAGGCACCGCGAAGAGGCCACGACACCTGGGCTCAGCGAGTAGTTGACCTGGCCGATGATCCCGAGGAAGCCTGCCGCCAGATTCGCCAGGCCCGTCACGGCAATCCCCCTCCGGAGCCTCCCCCCCTTGTCGCCATCGCCCGCAAACGCGTTCATCGACTCGATGGACCCGATGTCATTGATGGCAAGGGCGACAAAGCAGATGAGGAATGCCGCCATAAGCCCCGGGTCGAAGGAAAACGCCGTCGTGATACCGGTGAAGAACAGGCCGAAGAGGGCCCCGGAGCCGGCGCTCCCCGCCCCGGCGGAGCCCAGGCCCAGGACGTGCCACGCGAGCGATCCCGCGACGGTGGCGCTCAGGATCAGCGTCGAGCGCCAGATGCCGCCCAGGAACCGGTGCAGGACGATCATCGAAAGGCACAGGACAAAGGCAAACAGGACGTTTGAGCGGGGCACCCCGCCGGAGCCCGTGATCAGCCGGATGATCGTCGGTGTCAGGGTGAAGGCGATCAGCAACAGGACGACGGCCACGACGCGCCGGGTGAAGAGGCGGCGGATCTTTCCGAAGAGGCCCGTCCAGGCCATGACGAAAAGCACCAGGCCGCCCAGCAGGATCGCCGTGTGGAGGGCTGCCGGCTGAGCGCCGGGGCTCGACAGGATCCCGATGAGGATCACCGTCGAAGGGCCGACGATGAGCGGCAGGCCGTGCCCCAGGAAAATCTGGATGAGCATGAACAGGGCGGCGACGAAGAACATCTTCTGCAGGTAAATGAGCGGGTCGCAGGCCCCGGCCGGCCCGACGGTGCAGATGATCTTCCCGAGGATGATGATGGAGGGGACGGCCACGGCGAACCACTGCAGGCCCAGGAAAAGCCATTCCAGGGGCGGCGGCCGGTCGTCGAGACCGTAACGGAATTCCATGGGGCTCCTCTCAGTCCAGGGCCTGCCTCGCCGCCGCCACATCGGCAAGCGCCGCACGGTCGAGGATGGTGATTTTCTTCCCGCCGACACGGATCATGCCGGCCTGCGACATCTTGCCGAGAACGCGCGACAGCGACTCGCCGGTTGTCCCGAGGAGATTGGCGATCAGACCCTTTTTGATGTCGAGCTCGAACTCGGCGGAGCCGCCGGCAAGGTCGCTCAGGTGAAGCAGGTAAGCCGAAAGCCTCTCCGGCACCCCGCGCAGGGAGAGGTTCTCGATCGTGGAGGCAAATTCCCTCAGGCGCCGCGACAGCACGGCCAGCATGTCCAGGGCCAGGGCGGGGTTTCGGCGGATCATGTCGGTAAGTCCGTCGCGGGGGATGAAGAGCACGCGGCTTGCCTCGATGGCCTCGGCGCTGGCGGGGTAATGTCCCCCCTGGAAGACGGGGACCTCGGCGAAGGGCTCGCCGGGGCCCATGATGTGCAGGATCTGCTCCTTGCCGTTGGACGCGAGCTTGAAGATCTTCACCCGCCCCGAGAAGACGATGTTGAGACCCGCCGCCCGGTCGCCCTCGGTAAAGATCGACTCGCCCGCGGCGTGCGAGCGATCCAGGACGATGCCTGCAAGGGCCTTGAGGTCCTCTTCGGGCAGACCGTTGAACAGCGGAAGACGGGAAAGGAAAGACCGGATGTTCATCACTCTGTTTTACGTTTTACGTTTTCGGGTTTAAGCTAAAAATCCGTTTTTTGTTTTACGGATTGGCTGCTGTCTGTAGAATAGTTTCATAGCCCGATCTTTTTCTTACCTAACACGTAACACAGAACACTTAAAACGGTTTTTTGCATTTCCAACTTTTTTCCGTTTTTTTGACCCAGATCAAGGAATTCCGGCGGAATCTGTCGTATTGATCTCGGAAAACACGCACTCGTGTATAAATTGGACGAAGGAGGCTGAACATGTTCTGCTATCAGTGCGAGCAAACGGTAAAAGGAGAGGCCTGCACGAAAGGGGGCGTCTGCGGGAAGTCGCATGACGTGGCCTCCCTGCAGGATTTACTGGTCTACGCCCTCATCGGGCTTTCGAGCGCCGCATCCGAGGCGAGGAGGAAGGGGATCGTCGATCACGAGGCGGACGTCTTCACGGTCAAGGCGCTCTTTTCGACGCTGACCAACGTGAACTTCGACGCGGCGCTCTTCATGAGCCTGATCGGGCAGGCCGTGAAATATCGCGACGGCCTCGTCGGCAAGCTGAAGGCCTCAGGCGGGAGCCTCGATCTTTCCGGGGATGCCCTGACGTTCACGCCGGCTGCCACCTTGGAAGGGCTTGTGGCCCAGGGGGAAAAGGTGGGGCTCAAGTCTTACCCGGCGGCCAACGCCGACATCCTTTCCCTGAAGCACACCCTGCTGTTCGGGCTCAAGGGCAACGCGGCCTATGCCGACCATGCCCAGATCCTCGGGCAGGAAGACCCGATTGTCTATGCCTTCGTCCATGAGGCGCTGGCCTCCCTGGCAGACGGAAAAATCGGTCTCGATGCGGCCCTCGGGCTGGTGCTCAAGTGCGGCGAGGTGAACCTGAGGACGATGGAGCTCCTCGATGCGGCCAACACGGGCGCCTACGGGCACCCCGTGCCCACGGCCGTCTCCCTGGGCGCAAAGAAGGGCAAGGCCATCATGGTTTCCGGTCACGATCTCAAGGACCTGGAAGCGCTTCTCAAGCAGACCGAGGGCAAGGGGATCAACATCTACACCCACGGCGAGATGCTCCCCAGCCACGGCTACCCGGGACTCAAGAAGTACGGCCACCTGGCCGGCCACTACGGCACGGCGTGGCAGAACCAGGCCAAGGAGTTCGCCGAGTTCCCCGGGGCGATCCTGATGACCACCAACTGCATCCAGCGCCCCCAGCCGGCCTACAAGGACAACATCTTCACAACGGGCCTCGTAGGATGGCCCGACGTGGCCCACGTTCCCGGAAGGGATTTCGCACCGGTGATCAAACGGGCCCTGAAGCTTCCGGGCTTCACCTCGGATGTCAACGGCAAGTCGGTCATGGTGGGTTTTGCCCGCAACGCCGTCATGGGCGTGGCTGACAAGGTGATCGAGGCCGTGAAGGGCAAGCAGATCAGGTACTTCTTCCTGGTGGCCGGCTGCGATGGCGCCAAGCCAGGCAGGAATTACTACACGCAATTCGTCGAGCAGGTCCCAGAGGACTGCGTCGTGCTGACCCTTGCCTGCGGGAAGTTCCGCTTCTTCGACAAGGACCTGGGCGCCATCGGCGGCATTCCGAGGCTTCTCGACGCGGGCCAGTGCAACGACGCCTACTCGGCCATCCAGATCGCCGTGGCGCTTTCGAAGGCCTTTGGTGTCGGGGTCAACGAGCTGCCCCTCTCGATGGTGCTCTCGTGGTACGAACAGAAGGCGGCTGCCATCCTGCTCACCCTGCTCTACCTGGGGATCAAGGACATCCGCCTGGGGCCTTCGCTTCCGGCCTTCATCACGCCGGGCGTGCTCGATGTGCTCGTGAAGAACTTCGGCATCAAGCCGATCACGACACCGGAAGAGGACCTGAAAGCTATTCTCGGGTAAATACGAATCACCATCTGCCTCTCTCCTGTCTGGAACCCCTGCTTTTCGGAAAGGGAGCGGGGTTCCAGGACAAGGCAGAGACGGAAGAGGATATGAAGACGAAACGACAGATTATCGAGATCGACGAGGAGCTCTGCAACGGCTGCGGCCTGTGCGTACCCGCCTGCGCGGAGGGGGCCATCCGGATTGTCGACGGCAAGGCAAGGCTCGTGAAGGACATGTTCTGCGACGGCCTGGGCGCCTGCCTGGGAGAGTGCCCCACGGGGGCCCTGAAGATCATCGAGCGCGAGGCCGACGCGTTTGACGAGAAGGCCGTGCGCGAGCACCTGAAGAAAACGAAAGCGCCGGCACCCTCCCCCTTTGCACCCGCGCAGGGCGGCTGCCCCTCCATGACCCTGCACAGCTTCGCCCCTGCCGCGAAAAAACCGGCAGCCGCACCGAAGGGAGCGGCGGAGGCTTCCGGGTCGGCCCTCTCCCACTGGCCCGTCCAGATCCGGCTGATCCCGCCCACGGCGCCCTTCCTGAAGAACGGCGATCTGCTGGTTGCGGCCGACTGCGTGCCCGCCGCCTACGCCGATTTCCACCGCGACTTCCTCGAAGGGCGCGTGCTGCTGCTGGGCTGCCCCAAGTTCGACGACAAGGCGGAGTACCTGCAGCGCTTCGCGGACATCTTCCGGGCAAACGACATCAGGAGCGTCAAGGTCCTTCGCATGGAAGTGCCCTGCTGCTCCTCCCTGCTGCCCATCGTGACCGAGGCGGCGCACCAGGCGGGAAAGGATGTACACGTGGAGGAGGTCGTCATCACGCGCCGGGGGACAATCGACCAATGAAGCAGCCATCCATGACCGGATAAGCACTGCAGCTGCGGCTCTGCACATCACAAAGACATCAGGACGGGATATCGGGGCCTGCCGCCTGTCGGATTCGAGACAGGAATTGAATACTCAACAGAAAAGGCAGGGCCATTTCCGACCCTGCCTCTCCACTTTTAATGTTCGATGACACCCCTATTCCTGCATCAAGGAGTACGGGAAGGACTCCAGACAGACGCATAGGACAAATCACCACGCCTGGTGATGAGCCAGAGGAAATTTCTACTCTTACGAAGGGACCATTTTGAGTTGTCTCGGATTGAGGGTGCGTCACGGTCATGTAATTTTACAGGAAAGGCCCCCGCCGATTGCCCGGCAGGGGCCTTTTCCGAAGAAGCTTCTCGCAGCTGTCAGTCTCGCTGGAGTCCGATTAATGGC
>DIFQ01000016.1:15617-16272 GCA_002419215.1 Syntrophaceae bacterium UBA5744 | reverse complement strand
AGCCGCGCAGGGCCGCCAGGTCCCGGCCGTTGGCGACGCCGAGGGCAATGCGCCCGCCCAGGCGCTCCAGGTCGTAAAGCCCCGAGAGGGCCTTGCGCAGATCCGAGCGAAGGAGGTGGCCCTCGCGGATCTCGTCGACGGCCGAAAGCCTCTGGCGGATCTTTGCCGCGTCGAGAAGGGGGTAGGACAGCCACCAGCGCAGCCGGCGGCCCCCCATGGCGGTCATGGTCTCGTCGAGCACGTGGAAGAGCGTTCCCTCGCGGCCCCCCCCCTGGGTCGTGGCAAAGAGCTCCAGGTTTCGCTTCGCCGTGTCGTCGAGGGTGAGGAAGCTCTCCGAGCGATAGTGCGCGATGTCGTTGATGTGCCCGAGGCGCTCTTTCTGGGTCTCTCTCACGTAGCGAAGCACCGCCCCCGCCGCGGCGATCATGGCGGGGTGGCGCTCCGGTTCGAGCCGAGCGATCGATTCTGAGGGAACGTGTTCTCCGAGAATGCGGAGCGCAGCGGCGTGATCAAACCAGTCCCTCGGGAAGCGGTTGATCACGCAATCTTCTAGCTCCCGGGCGAGAGCCGCTTCCAGCACGGCATCCCTGAGGTTCTCCTCGAGAACGATCTCCCGGAAGCCGTGGCGGCTCACCTCGTCGATGAAGAAGTTGCG
>DIFQ01000016.1:15419-15539 GCA_002419215.1 Syntrophaceae bacterium UBA5744 | reverse complement strand
TTGTTCTGCTTGGCCTCCAGGTTGTCGGGGTCGACGACAAGCCCCGGGGTGACGACCCGCACGACCTCGCGCTTCACGATGCCCTTGGCCAGGCGGGGGTCTTCCATCTGCTCGCAGATG
>DIFQ01000016.1:0-15301 GCA_002419215.1 Syntrophaceae bacterium UBA5744 | reverse complement strand
ACGGCGTCCTCGAAGAACATCTCGTAGAAATCGCCCATGCGGAAAAAGAGGATGCAGTCGGGGTACCGGGCCTTGATCTCCAGGTACTGCCGCATGGCGGGCGTCAGCGAGCTCATTCCCAGCGCTCCCCCTTCTTCTCGAGGTCGATTGCCCCGGGGCCGCGGCGGCGGGGACCGCCGGAATTGCCGGGGTTGCCGGGCGATCCCCGGTCGGTGACGAGGGAGCTGAGGAGCCAGCTCACGACGCTGATGATGACGGCGCCCAGCACCGCCGGCCAGAAGCCGTGGACGTCGAAGCCCGGGATGAGCGCCGAGGCGATCTTGAGCAGCGCCGCGTTGATGACGAGGGTGAACAGCCCCAGAGTCAAAATATTGACGGGCAGGGTCAGGATGATCAGAAGGGGCTTGAAGAAGACGTTCAGGAACCCCAGGATCGCCGCGGCGAAAAAGGCGGCCCAGAAACCGGTCACGACGATCCCGTCGACCAGGTAGGACGCCGCAAGAATCGCGGCCGTGAGGATCAGCCATCGGATCAGGATGCTTGCCATCGTTTCCTCCTTGATAAGCCTCGGGGCAAGGTGAGTTCGTTCGTATCCGGATCGCGCCTCGCCGGATGTCGACGAAGTTAGGAAGCTGGGAAGTTAGGAAGCTCGGAAAACACAGCGACCACCGATTTGCCGGGGGTCAATCCAAGCTTCTCAACTTCTCAGCTTCACAACTTCCGAGTTTTGTAGCACGCTTCGGCTTTTTTTTCACCCCCCGGACGGCGCCGCGAAAACAACTTGAAAAACGGATGGTAAAGCAGTAGGTTAAATGTTTTTCACCGTTGCGCAATTGCCCGTTGAGCGATATGATGATCGCGCTCGAGGCAAAAGGCGAAAAGGAAGGACCCGTGGGAAAGACGATCACTCAGAAACTCATCGAAAAGCACCTGGTCTCGGGCCGCATCGAGCCCGGCAGCGAGATCGGCATCCGCATCGACCAGACGCTCACACAGGACGCCACGGGCACCATGGCCTACCTGCAGTTCGAGGCCATGGGAATCGACCGCGTGCGCACCGAGCTCTCCATGAGCTACATCGACCACAACACGATCCAGATCGGCTTCGAGAACGCCGACGACCACCGGTACCTGCAGTCCGTGGCGCGCCGCTTCGGCGTCCGGCTCTCGCGGGCCGGTAACGGCATCTGCCACCAGGTCCACCTGGAGCGTTTCGGGAAACCGGGAAAGACGCTGCTGGGATCGGACAGCCACACCTCCACCTGCGGGGCCCTGGGCATGCTCGCCATCGGCGCGGGCGGCCTCGACGTGGCGCTCGCCATGGCCGGGGAGCCGTTCTTTCTGACCTGTCCGAAGGTGATCCGGGTGAACTTCTCGGGGAAACTCCCGCCCTGGGTTTCGGCCAAGGACGTCATCCTGAAGCTCCTGGAGATCTTCACGACGAAGGGCAACGTGGGACACATCTTCGAGTACGGCGGCGAGGGTCTCGCAGCTCTCACGGTGCCCGAGAGGGCCACCATCGCCAACATGGGGGCGGAGCTGGGCCTCACGACATCCGTCTTCCCGAGCGACGAAATGACGCGGCGCTTCCTGAGAGCCGAGGCGAGGCAGGCCGACTGGGTGGAGCTTGCGGCCGACCCCGACGCCGAATACGCAAAGACCGTCGAGCTCGATCTTGCGGGCCTCGTCCCGCTGGCGGCCCGGCCCCACAGCCCCGACAACATCGGCGCCGTGCGGGAGTCGGCCGGGATCCCCGTGGACCAGGTCTGCATCGGGAGCTGCACGAACTCCTCGTACCGGGAACTCGCCACGATGGCCCGGATCCTTCGCGGCAAAGTGGCCCACCCCCGGGTGAGCTTCATCGTCACGCCCGGCTCCCGGCAGGTCCTGGAGAACCTGGCCCGCGACGGCTACCTCGCCGATCTGCTGAACGCCGGGGGGCGGATCACGGAGAGCACCTGCGGCTTCTGCATCGGCGGCAGCCACAGCCCCGGCACGAAAGGAGTGTCGCTTCGCACCTCGAACCGCAATTTCTACGGCCGCTCGGGGACGGAGGACGCCGAGGTCTACCTGGTGAGCCCCGAGACGGCTGCCGCAGCCGTCGTCACGGGGGTTTTCACGGACCCGCGCGACCTGGGGATGGAGTATCCCGACGTCGACATGCCGGAGACTTTCCGCGTCGACGACTGCATGATCCTGGAACCGGCGCCCCCGGAAAAAGCCGCCTCCGTCGAGATCATCCGGGGGCCCAACATCGGCGATCCGCCTCGGAACGAGCCCATGCCCGAGCACCTCCACGGAGAGGTGACCATCAAGGTGGGCGACAAGATCACGACGGATCACATCATGCCGGCCGGGGCCCGGATGAAATACCGCTCCAACATCCGCCGATATGCCGATTTTGTCTTCGAGGTTCTCGACCCCACCTTCCCCGCAAGGGCGGCAAAAATCCGCGACAACGGAAATCACAACCTCGTCGTGGCGGGACTCTCTTACGGCCAGGGTTCCTCGCGGGAGCACGCGGCGCTTTGCCCCATGTACCTCGGCGTGAAGGCCGTCATCGCCAAGGGCTTCGAGAGGATCCACACGGCGAACCTGATCAACTTCGGGATCATCCCGCTCGTGTTCGAAAGCGACTCCGAGTACAACCTCCACGACCAGGGCGACAGCCTCGAGATCCCCGACATCCGGAAGGCTCTCCAGTCGGGCAGCCCCCTGACTGTCCGCAACGTCACAAAGGGCCGCAGCTTCAGCGTTTCCTGCACACTCTCCGAAAGACAGCGGCGGATCCTGCTGGCCGGCGGGGCACTGAACCTCGTGAAAGGGAAAAAGACGGAATGATGGAATGTTGGAATAATGGGTTTCTAAGCGGAGCAGGGATTTACCATTACTCCATTATTCCATTTTTCCCATGCATGGCGGTCTGATGGAAAATCTTGATCATCGGTGGCTTGAAACAGCCCGGGGGCAAATAAGAGATTCGGCAGAGATGCTGGGTTCCGTGGGATGGAACGGGAAGAAGGTGCTGGACGTCGGCTGCTGGTGGGGCTGGTTTATACGATACGCGAGAGAAAAAGGCGCAACGGTTGTGGGAATGGACTGTCAGGCCTCACGGGTCAGCGATGCCGTGTCTTTCCTGCACAGCAGCCGCGATCTCTGCGTCGCCGACGCCCTCCACATCCCGTTTCCTTCGAGCCTCTTCGACGTGGCCGTATCGATTCACGTTCTCGAACATATTCTCTCCGAGCACGCCATGATCGGGGAAATCCATCGTGTGTTGAAACCGGACGGAGTGCTCCTGATCTCGGTACCCAACGATCTGAGCTTCGGGGTGCTGCCCTACCGGCCGCTTCGCCTTCTGCTCCGGGGCAGAATGGCCGCAAGGCTCCCCTTTTCGCTGTGCCAGTACGTGAAGTCTCTTTCGTACAGCGACCTGTCCCATCACAGGGAGTACACCGCCCGGTCCATCAGCGGGCTTCTCCAGTCCAACGGCTTTCAGGTCGAGCAGGTCTGGCACCACGGCCTGGAACTGCCCTATCCCCTGAAGGGACGGCTATCGCAACGGGCGCGGCAGCGAGTCAGCCTGGTCCTGGGAAAGACCGCTCCCGGCATGATCAGGACTTCGATATCCGTGAAAGCAACAAAAAAGCAAGGGAAAACAGGGTGAAATGAAACGCGACCGGATCAAGGTGAAAACCCCCATCGTCGAGATGGACGGCGACGAGATGACGAGGGTCATGTGGGCCCTGGTGAAGGAGAAACTCCTGCAGCCGCATCTGGACATGGCGCTGGAGAGCTACGACCTGCATGTCAAGCACCGCGACGACACCGACGACCGGGTCACCGTGGAGGCCGCACAGGCCATCCTGAAGTACGGCGTGGGCGTGAAGTGCGCCACGATCACGCCCAATCAGGACCGCGTGGCCGAGTACAACCTCAAGCAGATGTGGAAGAGCCCCAACGGCACCATCCGGTCCATGCTCGACGGGACGGTGTTCCGCAAGCCCATCTTCGTGAAGAACATCCGGCCCTTCGTGACCACCTGGAAACGGCCCATCGTCATCGGCAGGCATGCCTACGGCGACGTCTACGACAACTCGGAGATGGCGATTGCCTGCGCGGGAACGGCGGTGCTCATGTTCACGCCCGCCCCGGGCGGTGCAGCGGCCTGGCAGAAGATCGCCGATTTCAAGGGGCCGGGAATCCTGCAGGGAATCCATAACACCGACGAGTCGATCCTGAACTTTGCGAGGGCCTGCTTTGCCTGCGCCCTCGACGAGAAGATCGACCTGTGGTTCAGCACGAAGGACACCGTCTCCAAGATCTACGACGCGCGGTTCCGGGATATCTTCCGGCAGGAGTACGAGGCGAACTGGAAGGCGGAGTTCGAAGCGGCTCGAATCGAGTACTTCTTCACCCTCATCGACGACGCGGCGGCACGGGTCATCCGCTCCGAGGGCGGTTTCCTCTGGGCGCTCAAGAATTACGACGGCGACGTCATGTCGGACCTCGTCGCGGCGGCCAGCGGCAGCCTCGCCATGATGACCTCCGTCCTCATCTCGCCGAAGGGGTGCTTCGAGTACGAGGCGGCCCACGGCACCGTTCAGCGCCACTACTACAAGCACCTCAAGGGCGAGGAGACCTCGACGAACTCCATGGCCCTGATCTTTGCCTGGACGGGAGGCCTGCGCAAGCGGGGCGAGATGGACGGCACCCCCGATCTCATCCGCTTCGCCGACCGTCTCGAACGGGCCGCCCTGGCGACGGTGGAGGCGGGCGTCATGACGGGCGACCTGCTCACCGTGGCCCGCAAGAGCGCGAAAAACCGGAAAGTGAGCACGGAGGGCTTTATCGACGCGATCGCGGAGAGGCTGCAACGCAGCCTCTCCGGCAAACGCGCGGGAAGCTGAAGCACGCGCGTTGACCGGAAGCTCGACCATTTTGCAGGTTGTCCCAAAACGCCCGGATACGACGCGCATTTGCGACCAGAGGGTAAGAGGGTGTGAAGGTGAGAAGGTTGGAGAAGCGAAAAGTGTGAATCCAGCCGACGACTCATCCAACGTTCTCACCCTCTCACCTTCTTACCTTCTCGAATTTCCTGGCCGGATGGATACGCCCCCGGTCAACAGTCTCGGCACCCTATGACAAAACCGAACTTAAAAGATATGACGTTGGAGGAGATCGAGGCATTCGTGGCCTCGCTCGGGAAGGAAAAGTTCCGTGCCCGGCAGATCATGAAGTGGATCTACCAGCAGGGGGCCTCCACGTTCGAAGAGATGACGAACCTCTCGAAGGAGTTCCGGGCCGACATGGAAAAACGGGCCCGGATCGGCAACCTCGAGATGGTCCGGACGGAGACTGCCGCCGACGGCACGAAGAAGCTCCTCTTTCGCCTCGAGGACGGCCTTTTCATCGAAAGCGTCCTGATCCCCGGCGCCAGCCACTGGACGCTCTGCCTCTCCACGCAGGCGGGCTGCAAGATGGGCTGCGCCTTCTGCTTCACGGCAAAATCGGGGTTTACGCGCAACCTGCGCCCTTCGGAGATCGTCGACCAGATCGTCCAGGCCCGGTTCCGCACCGGGGAAGGGCCCGGGATCAACAACCTCGTCCTCATGGGGATGGGCGAGCCCCTGGACAACTACGACAATGTCCTGAAGGCCATCGCCATCATCAACTCGGACTACGGGCTTGCTCTCTCGGCTCGAAAGATCACCCTGTCCACCTGCGGCCTCGCCCCGGGCATCGAGCGGCTGGGCAAGGATTCCGCGGTCAATCTCGCCGTATCCCTCAATGCCCCCGATGACCGCCGGCGCAACGAGCTCATGCCGATCAACCGGAAATACCCCATCGAGGCCATCATCAAGGCTTGCAAGAGCTACCCCATGCCGAGGCGACGGCGCATCACCTTCGAGTACATCCTCATCGCCGGGGTGAACGACTCGCCCGCCGACGCGAAGCTGCTCGTCCGGACCTTCGGGAACCTGCGCTGCAAGTTCAACCTGATCCTCTTCAACGAGTTCCCGGGATCTCCTTTCAGGGCGCCCACGGCCAAGGCCGTCGAGGCCTTTCAGAAGGTTCTCGTGGACCATCGCTTCACGGCCGTCGTCCGCCAGAGCCGCGGCAAGGACATCCTCGCCGCCTGCGGCCAGCTCTCGGGAAGGCACCGGGAGGAGACGACAGGAAGCGAGGAAGTTAAGAAGATCGGAAGTTAGGAAAATACAATAAGACCAGATAGACGAATTCACCCTCACCTCAATCCTCTCCCCTCAAGGGAGAGGAAGATCAAGGCAGGGGGCTTCATAGGGAGGAGAGACATGTCGTATCAGAATCTGGAAATCGCAATCGAAGACCACGTCGCAACGGTAACCCTCGCAAGAACGGAAAGCATGAATGCCCTGAGCCTCTCGTTCTCGGCGGAGATCGCGAAGGCCTTCCGGGAACTGGGCGCCGACGACGAGGTGCGTGTGATCGTGCTGGCGAGCAAGGCAAAGGCCTTCTGCGCCGGGCTCGACCTCAAGGAATTCGCAGCAATCGGGCTGAAGGGGTCCGCCAAGGCAAGCCTGGAGTTTCCCGGGAAGCTCCGCGCCCTCTTCGAGAGTTGCGACGGCATCGAGGCATGCCCCAAGCCCGTCATCGCCGCGGTCAACGGCATGTGCATCGGCGGGGGGCTCGACATCGTCTCGGCCTGCGACATGCGCCTCTGCACGGAGGACGCAAGCTTTTCCCTGCGCGAAGCGGCCATCGGGCTCGTGGCCGACATGGGCGTGCTGCAAAGGCTCCCCCACGTGATCGGGCAGGGGTTTACGCGGGAGATGGCCTTCACGGCGCGCTTCTACAAGGCGAAGGAGGCCCTGGCGATGGGCCTTGTCAGTGCCGTCTACCCGGACCAGCCTGCCCTGCTGGAAGGGGCGAAGAAGCTGGCCCGCCAGATCGCCGCCAACGCGCCATTGGCCGTCCAGGCGACCAAGGAGGTCCTCAACGCAAGCCGCCATGTCCCCGTTGAGGACGGGATGTCGCTGGCCAAGCACAAGAACATGGTCCTGATGCTCTCGCAGGATCTCAAAGAGGCCTTTGTCTCCTTCATGGAAAAACGCAAACCCGAATTCAAGGGGAAGTGATCAGCGCCCGGGTGCAAGGCAAGGAAGGAACGGTTGGGTATGGCTCAAAAAAAGAAGATTCTCGTGACAGGGCGGCTTCCCGATGAAATCATGGCGCAGCTTGACGCCGTCTTCGACATGGAGGCGAACCGGGAAGACCGGCCCATGGAGAGAGAGAGGGTTCTGAAAAAAATCGCCGACCGGGAGGGCCTGCTTTCCATGATCACGGACCGCGTCGACGCGGAGCTCATGGACAGGGCGCCCAACCTGAAGATCATCTCCAACCTGGCCGTGGGGAACAACAACATCGACGTGTCGGCCGCCACGGCCCGGGGCATCGCCGTGACCAACACGCCGGGCGTTACGACGGAACCCACGGCGGATCTGACTTTCGGGCTCATCCTCGCCGTGGCCCGCAGGATCGTGGAGGAGGACCGGCTCACTCGGGAGGGAAAATTCCAGTACTGGGCGCCCATGCTCTTTCTCGGCCGATCCGTTGCGCGAAAGACCCTGGGAATCGTCGGCTTTGGCGCAATCGGGCAGGCCGTGGCAAAGAGGGCCCGGGGGTTCGACATGCGGATTCTTTATACCCGCAGACGGCGGCTGGACGAAGCGAGGGAACGGGAGATGGGGATTGAATACGCCGACTTCGGCCGGCTCCTCCGGGAGTCCGACTTCGTGAGCCTCCATGTGCCCCTGACGGATGAGACCCGCCATCTCATCGGGGCGAAGGAGCTGCGGCAGATGAAGCCGACGGCCTTCCTCATCAATGCCTCCCGTGGCCCCGTGGTCAATGAAAAAGAACTCGTGGAGGCGCTCGGGAAGGGCGTCATCGCCGGCGCCGGCCTCGACGTCTACGAGAACGAACCGGCGCTCGAGCCGGGTTTGACGGACCTGCCGAATGTGGTTCTGACCCCTCACGTGGGAAGCGGCACTATAGAGGATCGAACGCTCATGGCCGGCATGGCAACCGACAACCTTCTGGCCGGGCTGAAGGGCGAAATCCCGCGCTTCATCCTCAATCCGGATGTCTACAAAAAATCGAAAGCGTGAAGTTCCCATCAGCAAAATATCTTGAAAAATTGCGCAACCGATGTTACAAGCAACATCCATCAGTGTTACTTGTAACGGGTGAAAGGCATGAAAAAAGAAGCAGATAGAATAAGGCGCTGGCGGGAGCGTCAGAAAGCCGAGGGAAAGTCCTCTTTCACCATCCTGCTCTCCCAGGAGGCCCGGGAATTTCTGGCCGAGGAAAAGGAAAAAACAGGGGAAAGCTACGCCGTTATCGTTGAAAAGGCTCTTCATACCTTGAAAAAACAGGGCTACAGGCCTCCCGTTCTGAAACATTTTCCGAAGCGTGAAGACGTTACGGCAAGGGCAGCCGCAAGGGAACATCATCCACCGGTTACCGCCGTTACAATTCACGACAAGGGGGCTCAGCCCAGGATCCTGATCGATGATCTGGCCAACTACCCGAACCTGGAGGATATCGAGCGCGAGCAGGCGGGGAAGGAACAGAACGGCATCTACGACATCAAGTCCAACGAAGGGCTCATCACCCGGCTGCTGCGGTCATCGGCGGGACCCTTCAGCCGGAAGAAAAAATGGTTCAGATGAGGATTATGAATCGATCCCGTGCAATCTGCACACCTGCCTGTCCGCATGACCATCCACTCACCCCAGAGCTAATATTCATAACTTCGTAATCATTTGCATATATCTTGCTTTAACGATGTCGCGCAAATCGCTTCATGGATTTTAGAGTCATGCGACAAACGAGCAGGAGAATCGCGGCCTTTTCCACCGTGTTTGTTTTGATCGGCACCACTCTTTTTGCCTCGATCGTTTATTTCGGTTACGTGGCATATCGAACCTTCGCGATTTATTCGCACATCAAATCAAACCTTTATGGGGGATGGGACGGCGCCATACATCGATCCGACGATGAACTGGGCTACGCACCCATTCCGAACTCATCGGGTGATCAACTTCTTCCACGGGGCGCAGCCATTCCGGTTCGATATGACCAGGATGGATTCCGCGTCCCGAAGGACCACCTGAAGTCCTCTTCCGGCCGACGGCCTGTCCTTTTAGCCCTGGGATGCTCCTTCACCTACGGCAAATCGATTCCCGCAGAAGATGCCTTCGCTTTCAAGGTCGGGGAAAAACTGGGGGCGACAGTGAGAAATGCGGGTGTCTTTGGCTACGGTCTGGCCCACATGTTGATCCAGGCGAAAAAAATCGCTCCCGAGATCAAGCCGGATTACCTGATCGTCCAATACTCTCCGTGGCTTGTCGAGCGCTCCGTCTCTCCGTTCGCGCCCACGGCGTTCGGAAAGATTCCCGTTCCCTATTTCTTCGAGCAAGGCGCCTTGATGATCCAGCCGCCTCTTTTTGAAGCGAAAATCACACAACTGCCCATCGAAAGATACAGAAAAAAGAAGACGGGGTTTTTCGATTTTTTGTCCTTTCTCGCACATGTGGGTATTCCGCTTTTCGTCCATGATGATGTAAACATCGGTCATTACACGATCCGCAGGTTGATCTCCCGGACCCCGGATCCCGCCAAAGACCATCAGGCGATCGTCTCGCATGTGTACGGCGAGTTTTCCCGGATCGCACTCGCAAGCCACTCCCGGCTGGTGATTGTCGCTCTGACACGTCCGGACAAAACCGCCGAATTGCCGTTGGATTTATTTCCGGAAAATGCGATCGTCGTCAATGGGTACGATGCGCTGCTGCGGAAACTGGATACCGTGAATGAAGAAACGTACCGCAGGACCTATAACCACTGGGCGGGAGATCCGCCCGTCCTGGTGGATGTGCACCCGAATACCCATGCGCATCAAATAATTGCCGACGAAATTATTCACAGCCTTCGATCCAACAATAAAAAACCGGGAAAACACGGATAGGTCCATTGTTGCGTTTCATGAAATGAAACCCATCCCGTGTATCTTTTCCTTTTTCATGAATGCGCTCCCTGCCGGTCATCCTGTCCCCGAATGCGCCTTTTGAAGGGCATCCCACTAATCAGACAACTTGATATTGAAAATGCCGGGAATTTGCAGTATTGAACATCTCTCTCGGGAGAAAGCGAGAACCATTGAGCCGCGTGCCCCGGAGCATGCCCTCCTGCCACGGTTCTCCTATCCGTTGATTCCGCCCGCCCAGGGCGCTCTGGGGATCTTGTCATGACCCACCCGAAGCTCGTCGAAGCGATGTCGAGGCCCGAATTCTACCCCCACCGGCCCCCGGCGGTGGAGCTCGTCCAGACGCACATCTCCTTTGTCTTCATCGCCGGGGATCTCGTCTACAAGGTGAAGAAGGCCGTCGACTTCGGCTTTCTCGACTTCACGACGCTCGCGAAGAGAAAGTTTTTCTGTGAAGAGGAGCTCCGGCTCAACCGCCGGCTTGCGCCCGATACCTATCTCGAAGTGGCCGCCATCGGGGAAGACGAGAAGGGCTCGCTCAGGCTGGGAGCCGGGAAGGTCGTCGAGGTTGCCGTCGTGATGAGGAAGCTCCCCCTGGAAAGGATGTTGAAAAAGCTTCTCGCCGAAGGCAGGGTGGCTCCCGCGGCCATGGATGCCGTCGCCAGGAAGGTGGCCGATTTCCACGCCGGGGCGGAAACGGGGGGCCGGATCGATGAAATCGGCGGGATCGAAACCATTCGCTACAACCACGACGAGAACTTCGCGCAGACCGAAAAGTACATCGGCATCACCATCCCCCGGGAGCGCTACGATTTCCTGCGGGCCTGGGTGAACCGGTTCCTGGAGCGGGAGCGGGCGCTGCTGGAGAGGCGCGTGCGGGAGCACCGGATCCGGGACTGCCACGGAGACCTCCACGCCGAGCACATCTGTCTGGCCGACGGGATCGTCATCTTCGACTGCATCGAGTTCAACCAGCGCTTCCGCTACGGCGACGTGGCGGCCGAGGCGGCCTTCCTCGCCATGGACCTGGACTACAACGGCTACCCCGACCACGCCCGGGCCTTCGTCGAAGCCTACGTGCGCCACTCCGGCGACGGGGAGGTCCTGCGCCTTCTCGATTTCTACCGCTGCTACTATGCCATGGTGCGCGGGAAGGTGATCAGCTTCCGCGTCGACGATCCGCACATCGGGAGCGCGGACCGGGATGCCGCCGTCCGGACGGCGGCACGCTATTTCGATCTCGCCCTGTCCTACGCGGCGCGGCCCGCAAACAAGACGCTCTTCCTGGTGGCGGGCCTCATGGGAACGGGCAAGAGCGTGCTGGCCCGGGCCCTTGCCCCCCTGGTCGGCGCGGAGATCATCCAGACGGATGCCGTCCGCAAGGAGCTGCTCCGGATTCCTGTCTCCGAGCACCGCTACGAGGGGTTCGGCCAGGGGATCTACTCGGCCGACATCTCCCGGCAGACTTACGCGAAAGCGCTGGAGATGGCACTCGGAAAACTCAGGACGGCCGGCGCCGTCATCATCGATGCTTCATACAAGGACAGGGAGGAGCGATCAAGGGCCTTCGAGGCCGGGCGCCGGGCCGGCGCCGACGTGGTCGTCCTCGAGTGTGTCTGCCCCGAGGACATCATCGAAAAACGGCTGCAATCGAGGCAATCCGGCGGAGGGGACGTTTCGGACGGGCGATGGGAGATTTTCCAGGCGCAGAAAGGGAGTTTCGAGACGATCGAAGAGATTCCGGAGGGCTCTCATCTTGTCGTGGACACGTCGCTTGCGCCGGAAGAAAACGCCCTCGAGGTTCTGAGAAAACTGCCGGGGCCGGGGTGATCTACTTCTTGCCTTCCTGCACGCTCTGCGCTTTCGGGGCTTCCCTGGCCTCCCTGTCTTTCCGGTCCTCCGAGGCTTTTTGCGCCCCCTTCGCCTTGCGATCCGCTTCTTCCTTCAGCCGCTGCTTCGTTTCCTCGATGAAGCGGTTCGTCTTGTAATCAAGCCCCAGGTTGGCGTAATCCCGCTGGATCCCCTCGAAGCGCTTCAGCGCCGCCTCGTACTTCTTGGTGCGGTAATAGAACTCGCCGACATAGAACTCGTGCTCGGCCAGGCGCTGCTTCACCTCGCGGAGATTCTTCTCCCCCATGATGGCGAACTTGCTCCGGGGGAAGCGGGCCATGAGCCGCTCGAACTCCTTGCGGGCCTTGATGGTCTCGGTCTGGTCCCGGTCGATCGTCTGCATCTGGTGGTAATGGCACATCCCGAGCTGGAACATGGCATAGGGGACATTCGGGTTGGTGGGGTGAAGCTCGACAAAGCTGTTGTAGGCCACCTCGGCGTCGACGTACTGCTCGTTTTCGAAATAGGAATCGGCAATGCCCAGCTCTGCCATGAGGGCAACGGGATTCAGGGGGTATTCGTCCCGCACGCGGCTGAAGGTCTCGATCGCCTTCTTGTAGTCGCCCTTTTTGTAATACTCGAAGCCCCTCTGGTAGAGGCCCTCCGGCGTCTGGCGCACCCGGGGCTCCTTCCCCCAGAGGCTGTCCCACCAGGCACAGCCGGTGAGCGAGGTCAGGAGGAAGACCAGGATGATTGCCGTAATCAGGTTGCGTCTGTTCGTCATGCCTTCTTCGATGTTCTCCGTTTTCAACCGTGCCGACGAGACGGCCGCCGCGCAAAATAAAATGGAGGCCTTCCGGTGCAGCAGGGGCCTCCATGTACCGTTTTTACAGGGCCTTGTCCATCAATTCTTTCAGCCGTTCCTTGGGCACCAGGCCGATGATCTTGTCCAGGGCCTTGCCGTTCTTGAAGAGGATCATGGTGGGGATGCTCATCACCCCGTGGTTGCCTGCAAGTTTGCGGTTCTCATCGACATTGATCTTTGCCACCTTCACCTTGCCCTTGTATTCCTCGGCGATTTCGTCGAGCACGGGAGCGATCGCCCGACAGGGCCCGCACCAGGGCGCCCAGAAATCGACCAGGGCAGGCTTGTCGGACTGCAGGATCTCGGCGTCAAACGTCCCTTCGTTGACATGAATCACGGATTCTCCGCTCATGGGATTACCCCCTTTTATTTGTATGCAAAAATATGCCACCAATGACCGGCGAAGTCAAGCCTCCTGCAGGCCACGGCCGGGCTTGCCGCGCCCTTCCTGCGGGGGCATGATTTTTTTGACAGGCCCAGCCGATTCTGATACATGCAAACAGGCTTAAGGCTAAGGGCGCAAGGCAAAAGGAAATGAAACGACTTTTCGCCATTAGCCCTTTGCCCTTTGCCCTTTGCCTTATGGCTTCTTGCGAGGTACCCATGGCGCCCATTGGAATCATCTCGGGAACGGTTCTGCACGGGGCCAACGTCTTCCACGGCCTGAGAAAAGAACACGTGGTCAACGAGTTCGGGCGGGTGACCGTCCGGGTCTCCAGGCAGATCGCCCACATCTCCCGCCATGACCGCGATCCCGCCGACTACGTACTGCCGCACCTCATCAACCACCAGGCCAATCTCACGGCACTCAAGAACCTCGGCATCCGGGACGTTGTCGCCATCAACTCGACGGGGTCCCTGAAGAAGGCCCTGCCCCCGGGCTCCATTGTGGTGCCCGACGATTTCATCCTGCTTGCCGACACGCCCACGGTCTTCTCCAACAAGCCCGTCCACATCACACCCGAGCTGTCCGGCGAGGTGCGTCGGCGGCTCATCGAGGCGGCCGGGGCCTGCGGGATTTCAGTCGTCGAGCGGGGCATCTACTGGCAGACCGAGGGGCCGCGGCTGGAGACGAAGGCGGAAATCCGCATGATGGCCCCCTTCGCCGACATCGTGGGGATGACCATGGCCGCCGAGGCGATCATCGCGAAGGAACTGGGGCTCTCCTACGCGGCCCTGTGCTCGGTCGACAACTACTGCAACGGGGTTGTGGAAACACCCCTCACCATGGAAATGATCATCGAGGGCGCGAAAAAGAACCGGGAAACCATGATGACCATCGTCAGCACGTTCATCGAAAGGAGCCAGGCATGAAATTCTCGAAGAAGGGTGACACGGGGGAGACGAGTCTCCTGGGTGGGCAGAGGGTGCCCAAGTTCGATCCGCGGCCGGAAGCCTATGGGACGCTGGACGAGGCCAGTTCCGTCCTCGGGGTGGCCCGGGGAATGACGGGCAACGGACGGATCAAGGACATCATCCTGCAGGTCCAGAAAGACCTCCTCGTCATGGGGGCCGAGATGTCGACCCTTCCCGAGGACATGGGCAAGCTCGGCCAGAGAATCGGGGCGGCCGATGTGGACCGGGTCGAAGACCTCATCGACAGGCTCCAGGAGGAGGTCCCCTTCCCGCGCGAGTTCATCTATCCGGGAAAGAACGCCGTATCCGCGCAGATCGACGTGGGCCGCACGGTCATCCGCCGGGCAGAGCGCCGGGCAGCAGATCTCAAGCAGAAAGGGCTTCTGAACAGCGCCGAGATCCACCAGTACCTGAACCGGCTCGCCGACATGCTGTTCACGCTGGCCCGCTATGCCGAAGAGAAAGGCTGAAGCGAGGGCTTCGGGATTCAGGAATCAGGCTTCGGGCAAGAGATAAACATCCACCATGAAGCTCATCAAAGCCGGGGCCATTGCACTGGCGGTGGTCCTGGCGGCCTATTTCGGCTACCGTCACTTCTATCAACCGCCGGTGAAGAACCCCCGGCCGGCGGGCGAGAACATCATCTGCTTCGGCGACAGCCTCACCTACGGGACCGGTGCGCCACAGGGGATGGACTACCCCTCACAGCTCTCCCGTCTCATCGGAAAACCGGTCATCAACGCCGGCATCCCCGGCGACACAACGGCCACAGCCCTTTCCAGGCTCGATCGCGACGTCCTCGGCCGCTCCCCGCGCATCGTCCTCATCACTCTCGGCGGAAACGACCTGAAGAACCGACAGGACCGGGAGCGTGCCTTCCGGAACCTCAAGGCCATCGTCACCTCCATCCAGGACCGGGGGGCACTGGTCATCGTGGGAGGGCTCGACGTACCGATCTGGGGGAGAGGCTTCCAGGAAAACTACAGGAAAGTCTGCGAGGAGACGGGGGCCGTGCTGGTGCCTGATATCCTTAAAGACCTGCTCGGAAACCCCGAAATGATGAGCGATGCCATCCACCCCAACGACAGGGGCTACGGCATCATGGCAGGGTACTTTTACGAAGCGATGAAACCGTACCTGTGAAGAAGGCAAATGGCAAAAGGCTAAGGGCAAAGGGTCAGGAAAAGAATCCCTTGCCTTTAGCCTTTAGCTGTCAAATG
>DIFQ01000075.1 GCA_002419215.1 Syntrophaceae bacterium UBA5744 | reverse complement strand
CAACAAACCCGGAAGACCCTCTTTTCTTTTACTGTATCAGTTCGATCTCTCCCAGCCGCCAGGTCTTGTCAAACCACGCATCCAGAGGGCCGTAGAGCCGGAAGAGCATGTTCCAGCCCTTGCCGGGGATGGTCTGAATCCAATTCTTCTCCATGCCGGCCGGCGCCTTGGGACCGAAGTACACGTCCACCGAACCGTCCTTGTTCACAACCAGACCCTTATCCAGGCTGCTCACCTGGGGAAAGTCTTGATCGGTCTGGAGCATGGAACGGGTCTGGTTGTCATACACAATCGCTGACCAGAAATCCTTTACTGGAGCGTTGGGCAATACACGCAGCCGATAGGTCTTGCCACCGTCCAGCGGATTGCCCTTGGAATCCACGATTCCGACGGCGTACTGGGAGCCTTGACCCACCATCTTGGCTTCCATGGCCGGCGTCACTCCGGTTGCATAGAAATAGAAGAAGGCGGCGGCATCCAGATAGGCCACGCCGGGTTGCGACTGGAATTTGTACCCACCCAGCCACTGACGCCATGTGCTGTTAGGATAGTAGAAAGCCTCGGGTATGCGGCTCTGGTAGGTGAGAGTGCGCGCGGTAGCATCGCCAACAGCGGCAGCCTCGGTCAGTATCTTCTTCATGCGCGCATCGGGTGCGAAGGGTTTGCCCTTCTCGATGCCGATCGAGGCAAAGAAACCGAGAGTGACCGGATCAAGCGATTCGACGGGTTCGTTCTGAACGACGTAGTTGAGAAGTTCCCAGAACTTGTAATCCGCCGCCGCCACCGTGCAAAAATCGCGGTCCGACACATTCACAAACTTGTTAGGGGGCGGATTCTTCGCCTCGGACAAGGAATAGATGCGCGTGTTCTTGTGCAGGCGTTCTATGGCCGCTCTGAGGCCGCCTTCCAGCGGCATATTGCGCCAGACAAGGATTGACTCAAACGTCGGGACGCGCACGACCATGTATCCCTGCGGGACTTCACCCTTATAGCCGGGAGGCAAAAGCAGATACTTTCCACCTTTGCCCTTATCCGGACCTACCACACCGATGTCGGTGACGTAACGGAACCAAAAGTCATCAATCATACCCAGGGTCATGGGGGGCACTTCGGCAACCACCGGACCGCCATGCAGGTCGATCCAGACCCACGTGTAGGGTGTGGTGGCATTTGCCGTGAGAAAAATCGAGCGGGCATTCATGTTGGCTTCAAACGTCGGGATCGTGACGTTCGCCGGACCGACTCCCAGTAACCCCTCTCGCAACCCGGCCATGTTTACCGGCGCCAACGCCAGGAGATAGGCCTGCACTGCCCGCTGAAAATCCAGGTTGTCATAAATCTTCTCGACGGTGGCCTTGTCCGGGAAGCCGTCGAAGAACTTCAGTGTGCCAAGGCGGGTCTCCACCCTGTCCGGCATCGCGATCCCCGGCGCCAGGGTCGTGGTCATTTTCATCCCGGGGGACGCGGCCCACCCGGGCAGAGCCATGCCAAGGATCATCAGGGCCGCGAGGATCGTGCTCAGCATCTGCGTTCTTCTCAATCTCTTTGCTCCTTTCTTCCAGTCGCCACAGCACCTGGCTTCAAAGATTCTCAGGGAGGAAAGAGCATGCTGCCCTTCCCTCCTCGAACCGTGCCGATGATTTAGTTCGACAGCGCCTTCTTGCGGGCCGTCACGGCGCGGCCTTTTTCCTCGTCCGCCTTGTCGGCATTTTTCATCTCCTGCACGCCAATGGTAACCTTGTGGATCTTGCCGGTGAATTTGAATGGCGCCGGGATGCCATAGTCGGCCACCGGGGTCTCCCCGTCCTCGCCCACATCGGTTCCCTCGTCAGCCGAGAAAATGAAGGGTTGCGTGCGATCGATGCGACCCTGGGCGACTTTCCGGTCATTGACAAAGATCGTACCTGTTCCTCCCTTGCCGAGCCCGCCGCCGTCATAGGCAAACTCGAACCGGACCGTTGACTTGCCGGCAGGGATCGCCTGTTTTGCCGCAATGGTGGTGCTCTTCAACCCGAGGAAATTGTAGGTATACGACGGCTTGCCGTTCTTCAGATACAGGCTCCAGCCTCCGAAACGACCCGCCTGGGAGATGATCACGCCCTTTGCGCCGCCCTTGGGAACGGTGATCTCGGCGGTCACCGTGTGGGACCGGTTTTTCATGTTGATCATCACGTTCTCGGTCATGCCGGTCATTCCCTCGTAGACTGTCAGGGATGTGCGTCCCGACATCAGGTCGGGACGGCCGACCATGGCGGGGATGATGCGCTCGAGGAACCGATCGTCCAGGGGCAGCACGTTGTACTGCACCGCCTCCTTCTTGAAGAGGTCCTGCAGCTCCTTGAGCTTGTTGGGGTTCTGCTTCGCCAGATCATTCGCGAGGCTGAAGTCGGCTCGCGTGTCATAGAGCTCCCAGGTGTCGTCTTCAAAGGCAGCCCGGGGCTTGGCGTCCCAGGGAGCCTTGTGGACGGTGCCGGCGAGCCAGCCGTCGTGGTAGATGGCGCGATTGCCGAAGATCTCGAAGTACTGGGTCTGGTGGCGGTCCTTTGCCCGGGCGTCGTTGAAGCTGTAGAGCATGCTCACCCCTTCGATGGGGGTCTGGGCAACGCCGTTCACCGCCTTGGGCTCGGGCAGGCCTGCGGCCTCCAGGACCGTGGGGGCGATGTCGATGACATGGTGCCACTGCGACCGGATCTCTCCCTTGCCCTTGACGCCCTTCGGCCAGTGAATGATCATGCCGTTGCGCGTGCCGCCGTAACTGGACGCGACCTGCTTGGTCCAGGTGAACGGCGTGTCGCCGGCCACGGCCCACCCTGCGGCATAGTGACCGTAGGTCTTCGGCCCGCCGAGTTCGTCGTAGTGCTTCAGGACGTCCTGGACCGTCTCCTCCACACCGTTGAAGTAGGTCATCTCGTTGAACATGCCGTTCATGCCGCCCTCGGCGCTCGCCCCGTTGTCTCCGAGGATGTAGAAGACCAGCGTGTTGTCGAGCTGGCCCATGTCCGCGATCGCGTCGACGAGCCGCCCGACCTCGTAGTCTGTCTGCTCGGCAAAGCCTGCGAAGACCTCCATCTGGCGGGCAAAGAGCTTCTTTTCCTCCGCGCTCAGCCTGTCCCAGTCCTTGATGGCCGCAGGCTTGGGCGCGAGCTTCGTTCCCGCTGGCACGACTCCCATCTTGATCTGGCGGGCAAGCGTCTCTTCCCGCAGCCTGTCCCACCCCTGGTCGAACTTGCCCTTGTACCTGGCGATCCACTCCTTGGCCACCTGGTGCGGCGCGTGGGTTGCGCCCGGCGCAAAGTAGATGAAGAAGGGCTTGTCCGGCGTCAAGGCCTTGACCGATCGCATCCAGTTGATCGCCTGGTTGGCCATATCGGTCGTGAAGTGGTAGTTCGGGTCCTTCGGCACCTCTATCTTTGTCATCCCGTCATAGACGGTCGGCGCCCATTGGTTCGTCTCCCCGCCCATGAAGCCGTAGAACTTGTCGAAGCCGTTGCGCGTCGGCCAGCGATCCGTCGGTCCGGAGGGGCTGACCTCCCAGGCGGCGGTTTCGTGATTCTTGCCGAAATGCGCCGTCGAGTAGCCGTTGTACCGCAGCATCATGGCAAGCGGCGCCACGCTCTCGGGACGCTGCCCGGTGTTTCCCGGAAACGCCGTCGAGGTCTCCATGATGGATCCCGTGTTGTTCGTGTGGTGATTGCGCCCCGTCAGGAGGGCTGCCCGCGTCGGCGAGCTCAGTGCCGTCGTGTGGAACTGGTTGTACTTGAGGCCGCTCTTCGCCAGACGTTCCGCCGTCGGCATGTTGATGGGCCCCCCGAAGGCGCCGGGCTGTCCGAACCCCATGTCGTCGATCAGAACAATGAGAACGTTTGGGGCCTGTGCCGGCGCTTTGACCTCGAATCTCGGCGGGGGTGTCGCATTCCTAACATCGAGGACGGTGCTGTGCGGGAGCTTCGGCTCCGGGATCGGAAGCGTTGTGCGGTCCAGCGACGTCTGCGCCGCGGCCGATGCCGCGCAAGCGGCCGACAGGGCAAAACCGATCGTCAGGTTTACGGCATTTCGTTTCATGTCCCTGCTCCTTTTTTAATTGTCATTGCTTCTTGCCTCTTCCAACCGGACCTGTTCGACGACCGAGGACGTCGAGGCAGTCCCGGTGAAGGAAGACGATGGGACCCTGTGACGCCATTGCGCTGAATCCGTTGCACCGGTGTCAGGCCTCCGTCCTCATGCGTTTCAGGTTCTCGATCCCCTCCCAAGGCGTGTCGCTGCCCATCCGGATCCGCGTCGATTCCCCGAGCAGGTCGATGGCCCCGAGCAGCGCGCTGCCGCTGCCGGACTTCATGTAACTCTCGAGACTTGCCTGCCTGTCCCAGTCACAGGAAAGGACATAGACGTCGCCCAAAGCTGTGGCGGGGGCAACGCAGCAGTCCCGGCAACCATTCTCCTTGCGCATCGTGGGAAGGAGCGCCTGCAGAGTCTGGTAAAGCTCGTTGACTTTGCCGGACCTGGCCCTGACTTCAATGGTCAGTGTCATGATACCCCCTTTGCTCTTTCGCATTTCGATGGGCATCGCTGCGCGAACGTCAGATAAATTTCTCTCTAATCTGAGCGAGAAAAAAGGAACGAAACGATCCTTCACAGGCTTCAGACAATCCAAGAAACGTTCCAAGCGAAAGGAATTCAAGATTTAATTAAGTAACCGATTATACGAGTATATTTTGATAACTGAACTGTAGTAAATCACCTATCCGGCGAAATACCCTCAACATGTTGCGTGCCCGCAATATATTGAGGGTTACGAACTGATCTATGGGAACCCCGACCAAGGGGGGGCCGGGCACGGATTGTCTGAATCTGCTGCGTGGATGCGGATAGACTTGATCGCCAGTTCAGGGACGCCGGATGCCCAGTTTTTTGATCCGGAAACGCAGGGTGCTCGGGTGGAGATTGAGAATCGCGGCCGCGCCTTTCGGTCCCTCGATTCTCCAGCCTGTCTCCTTAAGGACCCGCTCGATGTGATCCCGCTCCATGGCAGCGAGGTCTTTCAGGGACGATCCTGCCTCTGCGATCCTGCGCAGGGGCTCGAGTTGATCCGCAAGCTGCAGCACCGCGCCTTCGGTCGTGATCACGGCCCGTTCGATGACGTGTTCGAGCTCCCTCACGTTGCCGGGCCAGTGGTAAGCCTGCAGGCTCTTCATGGCACCCTTCGGAATGGTCTCGATCCGCCGCCCGATCTTGCGCGAATATCTGTCCACGAAAAACCCGACGAGCTCCGGGATGTCTTCCGCCCGCTTCCGCAGAGGCGGCAGTGTGACGGGAAAGACGTTGAGCCTGTAAAAAAGGTCCTCGCGGAACCGCCCCGCGCGGACCTCTTCCTTGAGGTCGCGGCTCGTCGAGGCGATCACCCTCACATCCACCCTGACCGTCCTGGCGCTTCCCAGCCTCTCGAACTCGCCGTCCTGGAGCACCCGAAGGAGCTTCGATTGCAGCTCCAACGGCAACTCGCCGATCTCGTCGAGGAAGATCGTCCCGCCGTCGGCGGCCTCGAAGCGTCCCGCCTGCCTGGCGTGGGCTCCCGTGAAGGCCCCTTTCTCCCGCCCGAAGAGCTCGCTCTCGATGAGGTTGGCCGGCAAAGCCGCGCAGTTCACCGTGATCATCGGCCGATCGCTGCGGCGGCTGAGATCATGGATCGCAGTTGCCACCATTCCCTTCCCCGTACCGGTCTCGCCGAGGATGAGGGCTGTAGCGTCCGTGGGGGCCACCTGCCCGACCCGGAAGAGGACATAGTTTAGGGCATCGCTGCTACCGATGATTTTTCCGAATCCTTTCTCCGAGCGGAGATCCTCCCGAAGGACGATGTTCTCTTTCTCCAGATGCAGCTTCAACCGTTCGATCTCTTCGAGCTGCTCCCGGAGCCTGGCTTCCATTCCCTTGCGCTCGGTGATGTCCTTGCCGAACACGGACACCCCGAACACGACGCCGTCGCGTTCGAGGCGGTTGAGATTCAGCAGCAGCGTCCGGGTTCCTGAGTAGACCAGGTACTCAATGGTGTACGAGCCTTCCGCCAAAGCCTTCCTGTAGAAATCAAGCCACGTCTGAACGAACGGCCCGGCCGGGAAGAGATCCTCGGGGCGCATGCCGGCCTCGATGCGAATACCGCGCTGCCGGAGGAAGTATTCGGAAAGGCCGCTGTTGAACGTAAGAAGGCCGAAGCGCTCCGAATCGACGGACCAGATCATGTCCGACGTGCTGTCGATCAATGCAGTGAGCAACGCCCGGGACTCGGTAAGCTGCAGCTCCATCAGTTTGCGTTGGGTGATGTCGATGGAGACCCCCATGATGCTGCCCTTTTTCCCTGCGGAACCGGCGGATAGACGACCCCGCGAGGCAATCCAGCGAAAATTCCCCGGGGTCGCCTCGACGCGATATTCGACGATGAGATCCTCGCCCGATGTGCCCTTTTCCATGCCCTCGCGAATCCGCTCGCGATCCGCGGGATGCACGCGGTCTAGAAACCGCTCCAGGGTCAGCTTCTCACCCGGTGCAAGCCCGTAGAACTCGCGGCCCCTTTCGGTCACCCAGATCACACCCTGGTCCGGATCCAGCTCCCACAGGCGCGCCTCCGCGGAGGACGCGGCAAGACTCAGACGCTCTTCGCTTTCACGCAGGGCTTCCTCCGCGTTCCTTCGCTCCAGGGCATTGACGAAGATTTCGCCCAGAAGCCTCAGCCGCGGGATGAATTCCTCCGGCCAGACACGCTCGCGCGTAACGGAATTGATTGCGATGACGTGATCCACAGCTTCGCCGGTGAGGATGGGGATGGTCAGGTTCGATCGAATCCCCCACTCGATCCAGGTTTTCTTGTCCACGTCCGTCTCGGGAGGCATGTCTTCGATCCTGGTGTATGCGACCGTCTCCCGCTTCTCCACGAGCTTTTCATACGCCCACGGGTGGATCGCCCTCGGCAGCTCAACGCCCGTAGGCACAGGCGGAACATGCTCCGAATACGCGGCGTGCGTGATGATCCATGAGGTCTTTCCGGGCAGCGTCCGAAGCAGCGCGCAGCGGTCGACCTGGAAGAACTGCAGAACCTCTATCAAGGCCTTCTCGATCTCCCCGTCAAGCCGACCGGATGATACGTTGATAAACCGGGCAGAGACACCCGACAGCAGGCGCTCGAAGCGAAGGAGGTCTTCCAGGGCGCTTATAGGCATGGCATGATCCGCCAATATCTTGAGGGTTGACCGTGCAGGGGTTCAATCCACGTCGGTCGTTGAAAGCATCATATATTTGGCATCTTGGCGACGTTCCATCGTAATCGATTATTCATCGGAAGGCAAGAAATACAGAAAGTGCCCTCAACGGGCTGAGGGTCGTTGGTTTGACATCAACAAAAAAGCCGCCTCGCAATGTTGCGAAACGGCTCTCTTGTCTTGGTGGGCCGCACAGGGATCGAACCTGCGACCCGCTGATTAAGAGTCAGCTGCTCTACCAACTGAGCTAGCGGCCNNNGCCCGGTAGGATTCGAACCTACGACCAACAGATTCGAAGTCTGCGACTCTATCCATCTGAGCTACGGGCGCATTTTGTTGCCCGTTTTATTACTGGGGTGAGTGGAGGGACTTGAACCCTCAACCTTCGGGGCCACAACCCGACACTCTAACCACTTGAGCTACACCCACCGTCTTATCTGGCGCGCCTGCAGGGATTCGAACCCGGGACCCTCGGATTAGAAGTCCGATGCTCTATCCAGCTGAGCTACAGGCGCACGTGACGTTCCAATCGCGAAGCAGAACTAATAAACGCTTTGACGGATTTTGTCAAGCTGCAAATTACTTTTTTTTGCCCTCTCACATCAGGACAAAGCCCACGGTCCCTTCGAACCGGTATCCCTTTTTCCCCTGGCCTTCGCCGGCGGCGTCCGTCGTGAAGAAATGCCGGTTTGTCGACGGGTTGAACCACCGGTACAGCTCCTTCGTCCCGGGCAGGCGGATCGTGGCGATGTTGCCGATGGCGCCCTCGAACAGGTAGCCGGCAAGGTTCTTGCGGCCGCCGCTCCGCTCCGCGGCGTAGTAATGATCCCCGATGGCGGGGTTGTACCACCGGTACAGCTCGACGGTGCCCGCCGTTTGCGGGCCATAGAGCCGGAAGGCAAGTCCCGTCCGCTGGTAGGCGCCGATATAGCGGGGGTCCTCCCTGTCGGGCTGAGCCGTAAAGAGAATGTCATCGCCCCGCGCGTACCGGTAAACAGGAAGAATTTTCGACGCCGGCTCGCCTGTGACGTTGAGGGATATGGGAATGCGCGCCGTGCCACCGTTCGAGATGATCGTGACATGGTCCGTGTAAATCCCGGGTTTGAGCTCGGAGAGGTTCATCCGGACCGTGACGAAATCCGTCTCCCGGACGGTGGTTCCTGAAAGAGGGGTCAGCCGGAGCCATGACGATGGCGGCGCGACGGCCCTGGAGTCCGTTACGAAAAACCCCTCGAGGATGACGTCGCCCGGTCCCACCTGGAGCAGAAGGCTGTGCGGCCCCTCGGGCAGCTCCCCGGCGGCAATCCCTTCGAAACGGTTCCCCTCGAGCTCCTGCAGCGGCATTTCCCGGACAGGGCGATCATCGACGGCCGACCTCAAATCCGCCGTCTCCACAACACGCCTGCCATGCAGAACGGCCCCTGCCCCCTGGAACTGGAGCCGCAGGGTGCAGCCCTCCCCTGCCGCTTTCGGGTAGCCCTTATCGGCAACCCAGTTTCCGGCCAGCTGCAGGGAATCCTTCAGGGCCGCCGGCGCCATGTAAGGCCCCCCGGTCGCCAGAGTCTCGTTGTACAGCGAGACGTATCTTGTCCGCCCCGCCGCCGGCAACGCCGGAGCTGAACCCGCCCCGCCGGACGAGGCCTGCCAGCGCAACACGCCCGCCCCCCCATTCGTGATGCGGATTTTGCGAGTGAGCTCTTTGACGGGCTCCGTGTCCCCCAGGTCGACCCCTCTTGGCTCCACCTCGAGGGCGGGCCTGGACTTCGCGTCGGCCAGGCTGAACTTGAGAAACAGGGTCCGTCCGCCCCCGTCGGATTCGATCCGCAGCGCTTCGCGGTAAGGACCTTCGGCCAGTGTTCGTTTCAGCACCAGCGAGTCTCTTCCGGATGCAATCCGTATCTCCACCGCGTGATCGCCCGGCTCGGGTCGTCCCTTGAGGGAGCTCAGCGTGACATCGACCCGCGACGGCACCGAACTGCATTCCCCCGTGAGCCCCCCGCCAGCCAGGGACTCCCAGCCGGAGGGCTCCTCGATGGCCCACCGGATCCGTCCCTGTCCCGCGTTTGCGATCTGAAACTGGGCCCGCGCCTTCTCGCCGGGCCCGACGACACCGAGGTCGATCTCGCGGGTTGAAACGGTCAGGGCCTGCGCACGGCTTTCACGGACCTCCGCCGCCCCCGTTCCCCCCGGGAACGCCATGGCCAGAAGGCACGCCAGACCGGCTGCCAGGCATCTCGAAATCCTCTCCATCACAGGCTCCCGACACCAGCCCGGGCCGAGGCCCCTCTGCGGGGCGCTTCAAAAATGCTTGACAGGCTGGCCGCTCGAGTATAGAAGGCTTGCTTTGACATTTGCAGGTCGAGTCCTGCATGACTGTTACCGGTGCCCCGGCTCCGCACCGTTTGCCAACAGACAGAAGTCGAGGTCACGCTGTTCCGTGGCAATCAGTGACGATCTGACAACCTGGGTTGCTCTCAAGTCCGTCGAGGGGGTCGGCAGCGTAGCGTTCCGGAACCTGCTTGCCGCGTACGGCACGCCGCGCCGCGTCTTCGAAGCTTCCCTGCCCGAACTGGAGCAAACGGCGGGATTAAACCACAGGACGGCCCGCAACATCAAGGACTTTCGGGGCTGGGAGCAAGCCCGCGCCGAGATCGCGAGGGCCCGGAGCGAAGGCGTCTCGATCGTCACGTCGGGGGACCCGGCATACCCGGATAGACTGCGGAGGATATACGACTATCCCCCGCTTCTCTATATAAAAGGAACGCTCACGACGGAAGACATCCCCGTGGCCGTCGTCGGCTCCCGAAACGCAAGCCCTTACGGCCGGTACGTCACGGAAAGGCTCTGCCGTGAGCTGGCCTACCGGGGGGTGACCGTCGTCAGCGGACTGGCCCGGGGGATCGACACGTGCGCACACCGCGGGGCCCTTTCGGGCCGCGGCCGGACGATCGCCGTGATGGGCTGCGGCATCGACGTGATCTACCCGCCGGATAACCGGAAACTTCACGGCGAGATCGTCGCCGGCGGCGCCGTCGTGACGGAGTTTCCCTTCGGCACGGAGCCTGACCGGCCCCACTTCCCGGCGCGCAACCGCATCATCAGCGGCCTGTCGCTGGGGGTCCTCATCGTCGAGGCGGGCGAGAAGAGCGGCTCTCTCATCACGGCCCGGTGCGCGCTGGACCAGGGGCGCGAGGTCTTCGCCGTGCCGGGGAGCATCGATCTGCCGGGATCGCGGGGAACGAACAAGCTGCTGAGGCAGGGCGCCAAGCTCGTGGAGAGTGCCGAGGACATCCTCGAGGAAATTCTCCCCCAGCTGGAGTCTCCTCTCGCTGTGCGGCAAAAAGAAAAAACGGGGCCCGTAGCGCGGTCGGACCGCCCGTCCGCAGCCACCCCGGATCGGGAGCCCCTGACGGAAAAAGAATCGCGGCTTCTCGGCTTCATTACAGAAAAGCCGCTGGATGCCGATAGCATCATCAACCGTTCGGGCCTGGCGGCAGCCGAGGTCCTTGCAACGCTTTTGTCCCTGGAACTCAAAGGATATGTTCTTCAGCTCCCGGGAAAGCTCTTCAAATTGAGGAAACCTTGATGTCGAATGCGCTGATCATCGTCGAGTCACCCACAAAGGTAAAAACGATCAAGAAGTATCTCGGCTCGGAGTTCGACGTCCGGGCCTCCGTGGGACACGTGAAGGACCTTCCCGGGAACACCCTCGGGATCGACATCAAGAACGACTTCAGCCCTACTTACGAGGTCCTCGAGGCCAAGAAAAAGGTCATCAGCGAGCTGAAAAAAGCCGCCAAGTCGACCGACACGATCTATCTCGCCCCGGACCCCGACCGGGAGGGGGAAGCCATTGCCTGGCACATCGCCGACGAGATCGACACCAGGGGCAAGCAGGTCTACCGGGTCCTCTTCAACGACCTGACGAAGAACACGATGCTTGCGGCCATCCAAAACCCCCTGCCGCTGGACCGGAATCGCTACGAGGCCCAGCAGACCCGGCGCATCCTCGACCGTCTCGTGGGCTACCAGATCAGCCCCATCCTCTGGGACAAGGTGAAGCGGGGCCTTTCGGCCGGCCGCGTGCAGTCCGTCGCCGTGCGGATCGTCTGCGAGCGCGAGGAGGAGATCCGCAGTTTCAAGCCCGAGGAGTACTGGACCATCACGGCGGCGCTCGAAGGCGCCAACCCGCCCCCCTTCGAGGCCAGGCTCGTAAAGATCGGGGGGAAGAAGGCCAAGGTCGGAAGCGACGCACAGGCCAAGGGGCTCGTCGAGACGCTGAAGCGGGCCGCCTTCACGGTAAGCGGAATCGAGAGCAAGGAGACAAAGCGAAACCCTCTGCCCCCTTTCACGACGAGCAAGCTCCAGCAGGAAGCCTCGCGATGGCTCCACTTCTCGCCCAAGAAGACCATGATGGTCGCCCAGAAGCTCTACGAGGGGATCGAGTTGGGGAAAGAGGGTCCCGTGGGGCTCATCACCTACATGAGGACCGACTCCGTCCGCGTTGCCGGTGAGGCCCTTGCCGAGGCCCGGGCTTTCATCCAGGATGTCTACGGCAAGGATTTCCTGCCGGCCAAGGCCAAGGTCTACGCCACCTCCGAGAAGGCCCAGGATGCCCACGAGGCCATCCGGCCCTCATCGCTGGCCTACCGCCCGGTAGAAATCAAGCCGCACCTTTCGAGCGACGAGTTCCGTCTCTACCAGCTCATCTGGAACCGCTTCGTGGCCAGCCAGATGAACCCGGCTGTCTACGACCAGACGATCGTGGACATCACGGCCGCCGACTGTCTCTTCCAGGTCCGCGGCTCCGTCCTGAAATTTGCGGGCTTCACGATCCTCTACACCGAAGGCAAGGACACGGACGACGAGAACGGCAACGGCAAGACCCTCCCGAAGCTTGCCGAGAAGGAAGCGCTGAAGCTGCTGGAGCTCAAGCCCGAGCAGCACTTCACCCAGCCCCCGCCCCGCTTCACCGAGGCCATGCTGGTGAGGGAGCTCGAGGAAAAGGGGATCGGACGGCCGAGCACCTACGCCGCCATCCTCAGCACCATCCAGGACCGCAACTACGTGAAGCTCGAGCAGGCGCGCATCCACCCCACCGACCTGGGGATCCTGGTCAACGAGCTGCTGGTGCAGAACTTTGCCAAGATCATGGACGTGGAGTTCACGGCATCGATGGAGAACCAGCTCGACCTCATCGAGGAAGGCAAGCTCAACCGCATCGAGACGCTGAAGGAGTTCTACGCCCCCTTCGAGAAGGATCTGAAAAACGCCGTCAAAAAGATGCGCAACGTCAAGAAGGAAGGCGAGCCCACGGACGAGGTGTGCGACAAGTGCGGGGCCCCCATGGTGATCCGGTGGGGACGCAACGGGCGCTTCCTGGCCTGTACGAAATATCCCGACTGCAAGAACACCTCGAACGTCAACGGGGACAAAAACGGCAACGGGGGCGTGGGCGGCCAGGCCGATGCGAAGCCCCTGGACATCGCCTGCGAAAAATGCGGCAAGCCCATGGTGCTCAAGGAAGGCCGCTTCGGCAAGTTCCTCGGCTGCTCGGGTTACCCGGAATGCCGCTCCACGATGCCCTTCTCGACCGGTATCGCCTGCCCCGAGGAAGGCTGCAAGGGAAGCCTCGCGGAGAAGCGGACCAAGAAGGGGAAGGCCTTTTACGGCTGCTCCAAGTACCCCGCGTGCAAATACGCCATCTGGGACCGGCCGATTGCCGAGGAGTGCCCGCAGTGCGGCTCGAAGTTCCTCGTGGAGAAGTACAACCGCAAGACGGGCCGCATGAAGGCCTGCCCGAAGGAAGGCTGTACGTTCAAGGAAGTCATCTCCTGAATGAAGAGGTTGAGAGGTTGAGACGGTAAGAGGGTTAGAACCTGACGGAATCGTTCCTGTCGCCGCTGTTCCGACCCTCTCACCTTCCGTTTTTTCATATGAACAGCAGGAAACCGATCATAATTGTCGGGGGCGGGCTTGCCGGCTGCGAGGCGGCCTGGCAGCTCGCGAAGCGCGGCCACGGGGTCACGCTCCGCGAGATGAAGCCCGGCACGTTCTCGCCGGCCCATCGCTCGCCACAGCTTGCCGAGCTCGTCTGCAGCAACTCGCTGCGATCCAATGAACGCACCAGCGCCGTCGGTCTGCTCAAGGAGGAATTGCGCAGGCTCGACTCCCTCGTCATGGCGGCAGCCGACGCCACGTCCGTGCCCGCCGGAAAAGCGCTGGCCGTCGACCGGACGCTCTTTTCCGCCGCAATCGAGAAGTTGCTCCTCTCGCAGAGCGGCATCCGCCTCGTGCGGGAGGAATGTACGGAGATCCCCGCGGACTCACACGTCATCATCGCCACGGGCCCCCTCACGTCGGATCCCCTGGCCGCTGCCATCGCCAGTCTCGTGGGCCGGGATGCCCTGTACTTCTACGACGCGATTGCACCGATCGTCGACGCCGCGACCATCGATCTCTCAAAGATATTCAGGGCTTCCCGGTATGACGAGGGTGAAGGGGATTACCTGAACTGTCCTCTCGACGAAGGGCAGTACGGGGCGTTTCGGCAGGCCGTCCTCGAGGGCCGCCAGATCGCGGCGAGACCCTTCGAAGACGAGAAGTATTTCGAGGGGTGCCTTCCCATCGAGATCCTGGCCCGACGCGGAACGGACACGCTGCGCTTCGGCCCCATGAAACCCGTGGGCCTCGTCGACCCCAGGACGGGAAGCGAGCCCCATGCCGTCATCCAGCTGAGGCAGGAAAACCGCGAAGGCTCCCTGTACAACATGGTGGGTTTCCAGACCAAGCTCGCCTGGCCGGAGCAGGAGCGAATCTTCCGGATGATCCCGGGGCTCGAGCAGGCGGAGTTTCTGCGCCTGGGCAGCATCCACCGCAATACCTACATCCACTCGCCCATGCTGCTTACGGACACCCTGCAGCTTCGGTCCAACCCGGATCTCTTCTTTGCAGGCCAGATCACGGGCGTGGAGGGGTACGTGGAATCGACAGCCGTGGGCCTGCTGGCGGCCCTTTTCATGCACCGGATCCGTCTCGGGACGCCTTTCGCCACGCCCCCTCGAACCACGGCGCTGGGCGCATTGCTGCACCATGTCTCCCGTTCCGAAGGGAAGACCTTTCAGCCGATGAACGTCAATTTCGGTCTTTTCGAACCGCTTGGCGGGAAGGTGAGAAAGAAAGATCGCGGCGAGCGCTACATGGAAAGGGCGCTCACCGACCTTGAAGATTGGAGGCGTCGATCAGGCCACACGCCTTGATTCTCTTGCCCGGGTGAAGATCGGAACGATCACATCAAACAGAAAGCCGACTATCCGCTCTGCGCGCCTGATGCGCGCTTCGGCCCGTCCCCTCGTCGTCATGTCCGTCTCCTTGCCTGCCCCGTTTTTCCGTGAACAACGATCTGCACGGAACTTTTTCTGTGGCTTCATGCTATTCCTAAACGATTATCCAGGCGATGAAAATCGGCGTTCGTCTGATCTTTTCATCAGACAGGAAGATGTTCCGGCATCGGATTCTGTCCTATGCGGAATCGGGAGACGACAGGCAAGTCGGTCGGAGGGTGGATCTATTTCAGGAGGATTTTCCGGAGGGCTTCGCGGGTGCGGGGCAGAGGATCGTCAGTTGTTGCAAGGAAGCGCTCGAGATGCTCCACATCCCGGACGGTGTCGATATCGAAGGACGGCGCCTGGCAGCGAACGGAAAGCCCCATCGACTTGGCCCTTTCGATCGTGTCGCGAAGTACGCGGTCTGTGCTCATGGGGATCCCGCTGAAAAGATCCCTCGCGGCCGTAAGGCCGATCAGGTGATAGCCGCCGTCACAAGACGGCCTGAGGACGACATCCGCGTCATCCAGCAGGGAAAAGGCTTCATCAACGGCGACTACGGGGATGTGGGGCACGTCGGCCCCGATGACGACGACCCGCTTGTAGCCTTCCCCGAACAATTCCTCGAAGATCCGGAGCATCCGCTCCTGGAGGGATGAACCGGTTTGAGGGCGGCAGGGATAACGATGAGAGAACAGCTTCGCGAACGGGCTGGACTCGGGAAGGTAATACCAGACAAGCGGCCGGTGGCAGAAACCGAATTTCCCGGCGAGATCGTCGATGAAGGCACGATACAGACTGAGCGTCGCCTGCGGTCCCAAATCCAGCGCCAGGCGGGTTTTGACAGCCCCCGCCTCGGGGTAGCGGGCCATGATGACAAGGGCCTCTTGCGACACGGGCGTTTGCATCGGGGCCGTCTCTTTCATCCCCTCGCGCTGTCTGCCTTCAGACCGCCCCAATCGATGGAGATGGCCCGGGCTGGGCAGTCCTCGACGGCCTTCTCGATGAGGGCTTTGTGGCGCTCGGGTTCCTTGACCTCGAAAACCGGCCGCATGGATAGGCCCCACTCCATGAACACCTCCGGGCAAATGTTCACGCAGAGTTCGCAGCCGATGCAGGCTTCTTTCTTTATGATGATTCTCACGATGTTCCCTTGGAACGGGGTATCGGGTATCGGGTCTAGGGTATCGGGATGGAATAAGATTTCATCTATGAAAATTTCTTCGTACCTTCAGACCCTATACCCTATACCCGAGCCCCTAGACCCTATTCAACGAGTTTGTTCCTTATGGCGTACGTCGTCAACTCCGCGTTGTTCTTCATCTTCATCTTGTCGAGAATCCGGGAGCGATACGTGCTCACCGTCTTGACGCTGAGGCACATCTCCTCGGCGATGTCCGAAACGGTCTTCCCGGAAGCGATCATGAGCAGGATCTGGTACTCCCGGTCCGAGAGCGTGTCGTGGGGGGCCTTCTCCGCATCGCCGTCCAGTTCGTACGCCAGCTTCTCCGCAAGGGACGAACTGATGTACTTGCCCCCCCTGGACACCTTCCGGATGGCCGAGATCAGCTCCTCCGGTGCGCTCGCCTTCGTGAGATAACCCGAGGCCCCCGCTTTCAGCGCCCGGATGGCGTACTGCTCCTCGGGGTAGATGCTCAGGATCAGAACAGGGATTTTCGTGTTTGTGATCCTCAGCTCCTTGAGCACTTCGAGCCCGTTCTTTCCGGGCATGGAGATGTCCAGGAGAATCACGTCGTAGTCCTTCCTGGCAACGAGGCTGAGCACGTCCTGTCCGTTTCCCGCTTCGTCGGCCACCACCAGGTCCGCCGTCTCCGACAGCACCTGCTTGAACCCCTGCCTCACGATCGGGTGATCGTCGGCAATGAGAATCCTGATCACGCTTCGTCTCCTCTCCAATTGGGCATACGGACCGTCACCGTCGTGCCCTTCCCCTTCTTGCCGGCTATTTTCACCTCTCCCCCCCGGAAATCGACGCGCTCCCGGATCCCCAGCAGACCGAAGGATTTCGGTTTGTTGAGATCCTCCTCCCGGATCCCCCTGCCGTTGTCCGTCACGACAAGCTCCAGATCATCCTCCACTTCCCGCAGGCTCACCTTGACCCGTGTCGCCCTCGAGTGCTTCGCGACGTTCGTCAGCGTTTCCTGGAGGATCCGGAAGACGGTGATGGAGGCATCCTTGCTGGGCTCCATGTCCTCGGGCTCCACGTCGACGGTACACTGGATGCCCGTGCGCTTCTGGAACTCCTGGCACTGCCAGTCCATCGACACGGGCAGCCCCAGGTGGTCGAGCATGCCGGGCCGCAGGTCCATGTAGATCCTCTTCACGGTCTGCATGGTCATGTCAATCAGGTCCTTCATGGACTGCGTGCGCTCGGACAGATGGGGCTGTTCCGGCGGGATCTTCTTTTTCAGCAGGATGACTCCCGTGTTGAGCGCCGTCAGGAGCTGGCCCAACTCGTCATGAAGCTCCCGCGCGATCCGGGTCCTCTCCTTTTCCCTCACCGTCTGGAGGTGCATGGAGAGATCTCGCAGGCGCCCTCTCGAGAGCTCGATCTCCTTCTCGAACTGCTTGCGGTAGGTGATGTTTTCGAAGGTGACCACGATGCTCTGATTCTCGAGCCTCTCGCCGATGCGGGCCGCGCTGATCGCGCACTGGATCTCGGCGCCGTCTTTTCGGCGGCAGGGATACTCCACGGCAAAGGTTCGCCGTCTCTCCAGCGTGGAGTAGAGCAGCTTGTCGATGACCTCGAATTCCTCCCCGGAGCGGTACAGGAGCCGGGTTTCCTGGTCGATCAGTTCCTTGGGCTTCCAGCCGAAGACCTTTTCCACGCCGTCGTTGGCAAAGAAGGTCTTTCGGTCCCTCAGCCCGATCACGGCATGGGGGATGGACTCCAGGATCGATGCCTCGAGGGCCTCGAGCTCCGCGAGCTTTCCCTGCGCCACCTTCTGCTCCGTGATGTCCATGGAGTTGCCGAGGATGGCCTTCTTCCCCCGGAAGCGGATTGGCGTCACCGTTTCCATGATCCACCGGGCCTGGCCGTCTTTCGTGAGGATCCGGAACACGTGGGGGGCACGGCCTCTTCCCCTCAGCATGGCCTTGGCCCTTCGGGCCACCTGCTCCCGGTCTTCCGGATGGACGAGCAGCATGGAGCTTCGGCCGATCAATTCGTCCACGCGGTAGCCGGCATAAGCCGCCCCGATCGGGTTGATGTAGTGAAACGTGCCGCCATGCACGACGTACACCCCGACCTGGGAGCTTTCGGCCATGGTCATGTACACTTCCTCGGCAGCCTTCTGGTCCGTGATGTCCTCGTAGGTGATGACCACCTGCTTGTCGACGAGGGCCTCCCCGATCCGGGATGCCGTGAGGCGGCAGATGATCGGCGTGCCGTCTTTCTTTCTGCGCCTGACTTCCGAGCTGAAGGTCTTCTGCGTTTCCAGGGACCGGTAGAGGTTGTCCGCCCCGTCGGCCCACTGCTTCTTCGTGCGGTAGAAGATCCGGGTGCTCTTGCCGATGACCTCTGCCCGCTTCCAGCCGAAGACCTTCTCGACGCCGTCGTTGGCGAAGATGATCTGCCGGTTCTTGAGCCCGATGACGGCGTGGGGGATGGACTCGAGGATCGAGGCCTCGAGGGCTTCCAGTTCGGTCAGGCGTTTCCGGGCCTCAACCTGCCTCGTGATGTCCATCGACTGCCCCAGCACGGCGCGGCCCGTGCCCAACTCGATCTGGGTGACGGACTCCAAAATCCAGTGCACGGCGCCGTCCCTGCCGATGGTGCGGAACTCGTAAGGCAGCGTGCGCTTGCCCCGAAGCATGTCCGCAGCCTTTTTTGCCACGGCCTCCCGGTCGTCGGGGTGGACGAAATCGACGGCCCTCTTGCCGATCAGTTCCGCGGGGTTGCATCCCAGCCTCGATGCCGTGAACTGGTTGACGAAGCGGAAGATGCCGTCCTTGATGATGTAGACGCCCGCCTCGGCGGTGACGGCGAGCGAGCGGTACAGCTTCTCCTCGTAAAGCTTTTCGCTCTCGGCCTTCTCGTACTCCAACACCTCCAGCCGGAGGGATTCCATTTTTTCGAGGAGTTGTTTTTTCGTCAGGTGTTCAAAGGCCATGGGTCCCACCCGCCTCCCTAGCCCTGATCCGGCACGCGGCGCACAACGAATGTGTCCGGGCCGGTTTGAACCTGTCCGGTAAAACGGCAGGGCTACTTGTTCCTCTCAAAGATGATGCGAAGCCCGTCGAGCGTAAGGAACTCGTCAACCACATCGATGCTTTTCGTCTCCGGCGCGATGATCTTGGCGAGCCCCCCCGTGGCAACGACCTTCGGGCTGGACCGGACCTCGGCCTTCATCCGGTCGACGATCCCGTCGACGAGACCCGCATATCCGAACATGATCCCCGCCTGCATGCTGCTGATGGTGTCCTTGGCGATGATGGTCCTGGGCCTCTTGAGCTCGACACGCGGCAGCTTGGATGCCTTGTCGAAAAGTGCATCGCTGGAGATGGCGATGCCCGGCGTGATGCAGCCGCCCATGTACTCGCCCTTCTTCGAGACGTAATCGAAGGTCGTGGCGGTGCCGAAGTCCACGACGATCAGCTCCGTCTTGAACTTCTCGTAGGCCGCGACGGCATTGACGATCCGGTCGGCGCCGACCTCCTTCGGGTTGTCGTAGAAAATGGGCATGCCTGTCTTGATCCCCGGCTCCACGATGAGGGGCTTGAGGCCGAAGTACTTCTTGCAGAGGGGCTCCAGGATGTTGAGCATGGGGGGCACGACACAGGAGATGATGATGCCCGTGAGGGTGACAGGCTGGGATTTTGACTTTACGTTCTTGTAGAGGTTCACGATGAGCATCCCGTATTCATCGACGGTGTGATTGGCGACGGTACGGATCCGCCAGTCGTAGATGAGCTTTTCTCCGTCGTAGAGCCCCAGAACGGTGTTGCTGTTTCCCACATCAATTGCCAGAAGCATGATCACAACCTCTCGATATAGAGATCTCCTGCGAGAACCTGCTGCATGCCGGTCTCCCCCTCGAGCAGAAGAGCCCCGTTTCCGTCCAGGCCCCTGACGGTGCCGCGCTGGACGGTTTCCTTGAAGACCACCTCAACCCGCTTCCCGACGAGTTCGGCGTACTGGAGCCACTTCTCCCGGATGGCCGCCTCGCCCCCGTTCAGGAACACGCGGTACCCGTTCCCCAGGAATTCGAAGAGCCGTGCGGCAAAATCGACCCGGTCGATCTCCAGGGCTGTCTCGATCCGCAGGGACGTGGCTGTCTCGCGCAGCTCCCGCGGGAAATGCAGCTTCTGCATGTTGAGGTTCACCCCGATCCCCGCGATGATAAAGGCCGCCCGGTCGGCCCTGGTCCTCATCTCCGTCAGGATCCCGCAGATCTTCTTTCCCTCGATGAGGACGTCGTTGGGCCACTTGAGCCTCACCCGCCCCGGGCAGTACTGCGAGATGACGTCGGCCACGGCCACGCCGACCATCAGCGGGATGAGCGATGCCGCCGTGGCGGGGATATCGGGGCGCAGGACGACGGAAAGGTAGAGGTTCATCGAGGGCGGCGATTCCCAGCTGCGGTTCAGCCGTCCCCGGCCGGCGGACTGGGCCTCGGCGATGACGACGGTCCCCTCCTCGGCGCCCTGCTGTGCAAGCCGCAGGGCTTCGGTGTTCGTGGACTCGACGGCCTCGTAATATTCGATTCTCCGGCCGATGGTCTTCCCGGTGAAATAGCCTCTCAGTTCGTCTATACGGAACTCCATCGATCAGGTTTTCCTCGTGACCTTGAGGGATATGTCGGCCGCCTTTGCAGAGTGCGTGAGCGCCCCGGCGGAGATGAAATCGACCCCTGTTGCCGCAATCGATCCCACCGTGTCAAGCGTCACGTTGCCCGACGCTTCCACGAGAGCCCGCCCTCTGATGACCGCGACCGCCTCCCTCATCGCATCGACAGGCATGTTGTCGAGCATGATGACATGCGCACCCGCCGCGAGGGCTTCCTCGACCTCGGCCAGGTCCTTCACCTCCACCTCGATTTTCACCAGGAGCGGAGCCTGTCCCCTCACCCGGCGCACGGCCTCGGCGATGCCCCCGGCCGCCTCGATGTGATTGTCCTTGATGAGGATGCCGTCATAGAGCCCGTACCGGTGATTGCAGCCCCCGCCGACCTTCACGCTGTACTTGTCGAGTATCCGCAGCCCCGGCATCGTCTTGCGCGTGTCGAGGATTTTCGCCTTCGTACCGGACGCCGCGTCGACGAATTGCTTCGTCAGGGTGGCGATCCCGCACATCCGCTGGAAAAGATTCAGGGCGACCCTCTCGGCCGTGAGGATGCTCGCCAGCGATCCCTCTACGGCGGCCAGGATGGTCCCGCGGGAGGCCCGGGCGCCGTCGCTCAACGCCGTTTCGAAAACCAGCGATGCATCGCGCACGCGGAAGACTTCACGAAAGACATCCAGGCCGGCCACGACCAGGTCTTCCTTGGCAAGCGCCGTCGCCTGCCCTCTCTCGGAACCCGAGAGGGTGAACGACGTCGTCACGTCCCCCGAGCGGATGTCCTCCTCGAGGGCCCTGCGGATGATCTTCCTGACGGCGTCCATCTCCAGCATGCTCTCACTCACTTTACCCGCAAGGGATTTGGATCTCCCGGGCTGCGTAGAAATGTCTTGCGCCCTGGAGCACATGAAGTCAGGAAGCTCGGAAGAGCAGAAGCGCGGAGTGGATCTCATTCATTTTCTTATCCGCTCTTCCTCAGTTCCGATCTTCCGATCTTCACCCCCTCGAAGCCGCACGACGATGATAATGACTGAAGCGGGGATGCCCCGCTCCCGCCGGCCTATAACTTTCGGAGGGCGGCCTCAAGGACCGCAAACCGCTCGTTCAACGCCCTCGCCTTGGCCTCTTCCTTGTCGATGACGGCCTGGGCCGCCTTCTGCCAGAAGTCGGGGTTCTCGAGTTTGCGATTCGCCTGGGCCAGTTCCTTCTCGATCTTGGCCATCTCTTTCTGCAGCCGTGCCTTCTCGCCCGGTTTGTCGATTTCGCCTTCCACGATAAGGAACACCTTCAGCGGACCGGCCACGCCCGTTGCCGCATTCTTCGGTTCCTGCCCGGGCTGGATGATGGCCAGATCTTCGAGGCGCGCCAGGTTGACGATGTAGGCCCTGCCGGACTCGACCAGGGGCATGAGGGCCTTGTCATCCATGGCAATCATGGCCTTGAGCTTCTTGGACGGCGAAATGCCCTTCTCGCCCTTGATGTTCCGGACCGTGCCGATGATCTCCATCAGCAGCCCCATGTCGCGCTCCGCCGCATCGTCTTTGAACCGCTCGTCCACCGTCGGGAACGGGGCCAGCATGATGGAAGGCCCGTTTTTCGAGATCTTCTGCCAGATCTCCTCGGTGACGAAGGGCATGAAGGGGTGCATGATCTCCAGGCTTGCGCGCAGCACCGTGATCATGGTTTCCTGCGCCGCCAGCCTCGCGCCCGCATTGTCCTTGCTGTACAGGACCGGTTTGATCAGCTCCAGGTACCAGTCGCAGAATTCCTGCCAGATGAAGCGGTAGATGTGGCCTGCCGCATCGTTGAAGCGGTACTCGTCGAGACTCTGCGTCACGTCGGCAATCGTGTCGTTGAGCCGGGCCCGGATCCACCGGTCGGCGAGCGAGTAGTCCCCATTCTTCACGGTGACGGGTCCCTCGGGGTAGCCCTCGAGGTTCATCATGCACAGGCGCGTGGCATTCCAGATCTTGTTGACGAAGTGCTTGTATCCCTCGATCCGCTCCTCGGACATGCGGATGTCGCGGCCCTGGGCCGTGAAGGCGGCCAGGGTGAACCGGAAGGCGTCGGCGCCGAACTTGTCGATCATCTCCAGGGGGTCGATGATGTTGCCCTTGGACTTGCTCATCTTGTCGCCGTGCGCGTCTCGCACCAGCGCGTGCAGGTAGACATGCTTGAAGGGCACGTCCTTCATGATGTAGAGGCCCATCATCATCATGCGGGCCACCCAGAAGAAGAGGATGTCGAACCCGGTGATGAGGAGGCTCGTGGGGTAGAAGGTCTTGACGGCCGGCTTGTCGTCGGGCCAGCCCAGCGTCGTGAAGGGCCACAGGGCCGAGCTGAACCACGTGTCCAGCACGTCCTCTTCCTGCTTCAGCTGCTTCCCCTCGCACGTGGGGCACTGAGCCGGATCGTCGGTCTGCACGATCACCTCCCCGCAGCCCTCGCAGGTCCACAGGGGGATCCGGTGGCCCCACCAGATCTGGCGCGAGATGCACCAGTCGCGGATGTTGTTCATCCATTCGAAGTAGGTCGCGTCCCACATGGAGGGGATGAGCTTCGTGTCGCCCTTGACGACGGCGGATATGGCCGTCTTGGCCAGGGGAGCCACCTTGACGAAGTACTGTGCCGAGACGGCGGGCTCGATGTCGGTCTTGCAGCGGTAGCAGCGGCCGATGTTGTGGGTGTAGTCCTCGATCTTGATGAGATAGCCGCCCTTCTCCAGGTCCCGGACGATGTTCTTTCTCGCCTCGTAGCGGTCCTGCCCCTTGTAGATGCCGCCGTTTTCGTTGATCACGGCGCTGCCGTCCATGATCTTGATGATCTCGAGGCTGTGGCGCTCGGCCATGGCGAAGTCGGCCGGGTCGCAGGACGGGGTGATCTTCACGGCGCCGGAGCCGAAGTCCATGGTCACGTAGTCGTCGGCGATGATGGGGATCTCCTTGTTGACGAGCGGCAGGATCACCATCTTTCCGATGACGTCCTTGTAGCGAGGGTCGTTGGGGTTGACGGCCACGGCCGTGTCGCCCAGCATCGTCTCGGGGCGCGTGGTGGCCACGCTGATTTCACCCTTGCCGTCAGCGTAGGGGTAGCGGATGTGCCAGAGGTTGCTCGCCTCCTGCTCGAACTCCACCTCGAGGTCCGAGATGGCCGTGTGGCAGCGGGGGCACCAGTTGACGATGTAGTCGCCCTTGTAGATAAGCCCGTCGCGCCAGAGCCGGACGAACACCTCGCGGACGGCCCTGGAGAGCCCCTCGTCCATGGTAAATCGCTCCCGCTCCCAGTCGCAGGAGCAGCCGAGCCGCTGGAGCTGGTTCAGGATGACGCCGCCGTACTTTTCCTTCCACACCCATACCCGTTCGATGAACTTCTCGCGGCCCAGGTCGTGGCGGGTCTTCCCTTCCTTGGCGAGTTCCTGCTCGACGACGTTCTGCGTGGCGATCCCCGCGTGGTCCATCCCGGGCATCCAGAGGGCGTTGTAGCCCTGCATGCGGCGGTAGCGCGTCATGATGTCCTGCAGGGTGTTGTTCAGGGCATGCCCCATGTGGAGCATCCCCGTTACGTTGGGGGGCGGGATGACGATGCAGAAAGGCTTGCGGTCACTTTTATCCTGCGCGTGGAAGTAGTTATTCTTGAGCCAGAACTCGTACCACTTTGCCTCCACATCCTTTGACTCATAGGCCTTCGGCAGTGCATTCAGGTCCATCGTTCCCCCCTGCATTCCTTCGAATTTCTCGCCAAATGAACAAGTTGCCCCCTTTTCCTTCCATGCTCTCCCGCCGGGAAAGCGGGCGATGAAGGGGCAGACTCACAACGGGACTGCGATGACCGGTTTTTGTATCCGGTCGGCGTGCTCAAGTCAAGGATTTTTCAAGGAATCATCGCCCCCGAGCCCGGGCCGGACCCTATCCTGGCGTCTGCCGAGGAACCTGTCTATTCGCGCCTCGATCCGTCCGGCTTCGTCGGGATGAAACCACTCGATATCGCCTTCCCCCCTGAACCAGGTCATCTGCCTGCGGGCATAATGACGGGTATCGCGCTGCATGGACCGCAGGGCCTCATCGAGCGTCAATTTCCCCTTGATGTATTGGATGAAATATCGATATCCAAGTGATTGGAACGGCTTTATTTTTTCATCGTAGCCAAGACTGAGAATCTCTTCGGTCTCCCGGACCAGGCCGGCTTCGACCATCTGTCCCGCGCGGCTGTCGATCCTGCCGTAAAGCTCCTCCCGGTCCCGGTAGAGCCCGACCTTGAGACACTCGTATCGCACCTGCCGGAACCCGTGGCGCCTCTGCTTTTCGGATATGCGTTCCCCGGCCAGCTCGGCGATCTCGAGGGCCCGGATGATCCGCACCCCGTCGTGGGGGTGAATCCGACCGGCCGCCTCCGGGTCCATCTCTTTCAGACGGGCATACAGGAGCTCTTTGTCCTCGCTTTCAAGCCGTTCCCGGTAGAGCTTCCTCCGCTCCCCGCCGGGGCCGGGCCCCTCGATGATCCCGCCTGTGAGGGCCCGGATGTAGAGTCCGGTGCCGCCCGCGACGAAGATGGTTTTCCGCCCCTGGAGATCCCCGATGATGCGTTCCGCCTGCCTGTCGAAGAGCGCCGCGCTGAACTCTTCGTCGGGATCGACGATGTCGATGAGATGATGGGGCACTCGGGCCCGCTCTTCCCGCGTGGGCTTCGAGGTGCCGATGTCGAGGTGGCGATAGACCTGCATGGAATCGGCGCTGATGATCTCGCCGCCGAAACCCGTCGCCAGATCCAGTGCAAGGTCCGTCTTCCCGACAGCCGTCGGTCCCAGAATGATGACAATTTTCGGCTTCTTCTCCACACCCTATACCCGATCCCCTAGACCCGATACCCCTCTCACGTTCGTTTAAACATCCTCTCGATCACCGCGGCCGGCAGTTCGATGAAAACGGGTCTTCCATGGGGACAATTGGAGGCGAAGGGAATGCTGTCAAGGTCCCGGCACAGGCGGCGCACCTCATCGACCGTGAGGGCCTGGTGCGCCTTGATCGCCCCCCGGCAGGCCATGCCGATCAGGATCCGGTGGCGCTTTTCGTCCTGCGGCAGCCCCGAGTCGGATATCCCGTCCAGGATCTCCCGCACGAGGGCCTTCACGTCCGCCTGGCCCAGCAGGGACGGAACGGACTTGACGATGGCCGTGTTTTCTCCGAAGGGCGCCACCTCCACACCCGCCTCCTGCAGCAGTTCCCGCGACGCAACGAGCAGATGGAAATCCCTCGGGCTCATTTCCAGGAGCTCGGGAATGAGCAGGCTCTGCACCTCGAGGCCCGCATCCTTCGACCGCTTCAGTTTCTCGAACAGGATCCGCTCGTGGGCCGCGTGCTGATCGAGCAGGATCATCACGCCCGGGGCCGAGAAAACGAGATACGTCCCCTCGATCTGTCCCAGGTAGCCCAGCGAGGAGAAGGACACCGGAGTCCTCCCGGCGGAGCGCATCGAGAAGAGGCCTTCCTGCCCTTCCGCAAAGTCAGGGACGTCCTCGGCAGGGCCGGGGGCCGGCGCGGGCAACCCGGCGATGCCCGACGTGATGCTGTAGCGCCTCAGCGCCTCGTAAACGCCGGTGCGGCCCGGGGCCTCATGCCATCGGTGCGTCTCGACGGCCGGGGAGGCCCCTGTCGTCGGTCTCACCCCCGAGAGGGCCTCCGACAGGCCCCTCTGGAGCAGTTCCCGCACATCCTGCGGGCGCCGGAATCGCACCTCCAGTTTGGCGGGGTGGACGTTGACATCGATCGCATCGGGGGGCATCTCGATGAAGAGGGCGCAGGCGGGGTACTTGCGCGCCTCGATGAGGTTGCGGCAGGCGTTCATGACGGCCTGGGAGAGCACGACGTCCCGGACATAGCGGCCGTTGACGTAGAAGAACATGCTCCTCGTCGAAGACCGGGTGAAGTCGGGCCGGGACACAAAACCCGACAGGCGCATGCCCGGGCCGTCCCCCTCGACGTCTACGAGGTGATTTCTCAGATCGCTTCCCAGCATCAGGACGATCCGCTCGCGGAGGCTCTCCGTGCGGGGGATTTCGAGAAGGGTCCGGGTTGCAGCCGCAACCTTCGCCCTCACCCGCCCGTGGGGAAGCAGCACACGAACGATGATGTCCAGGCAGTGCCCCTGTTCCGTGGAATCCTGCCTCAGGAACTTCTTGCGCACGGGCAGAGAATCGAAGATGCGGCTCACGGCGATCGTGGTCCCCTCGGGGCAGCCGACGGCCTCGTTTGCGAGAATTCGGCCGCTCTCCGCGACGATGCGCGTCCCCGCCACATCGCCGCGACGCCGCGTGGCCATTTCCACGCGGGACACGGCCGCGATGCTCGGAAGCGCCTCCCCCCTGAACCCGAAGGACCGCACATCGTAGAGGTCCGCCACGGTGAGGATCTTGCTCGTGGCATGGCGCTCAAACGCCAGGGGGACATCCCCCGGCTCGATGCCCGACCCGTTGTCGACGATCCGGATCAGCTCCTTCCCGCCGCCGCGCAGCTCGATCGTGATGTCCGTGGCGCCCGCGTCGAGGGCATTCTCCAGGAGCTCCTTGACGATCGACGAGGGCCGCTCGACGACTTCGCCGGCGGCAATCTTCGAGGCAACCTCCCCGGGAAGTATTGTGATCCTTCGGTTCAAATCCAAACCTCGCTTTCAAGGCCACAGATCACTTGTCAAAGGTCAAAGAGAAAAAGAATTTTTCCACTCCCGATACCCTAGACCCTAGACCCTAGACCCGATACCCTGTATTTATCGGTGGATGTGGCTCTGACCGGTGAGATAGTCGTTCAGGGCGACCTGCCAGGGCCTCATGGTTTTTTTTGTCGCCCCCATGAACTTGCGGTTGCTCAGGACCGAGTAGGCCGGGCGCGCGGCCTTCCGGTTGAGATCGCCGGACTTGATCGGCTCCACGGTCACGCCGGACACCTGGGCATACTCGAGGATGCGCTGCGCGAACTGGTACCAGCTGCAGACGCCCCGGTTCGTGACATGATAGGTGCCGCGGCAGTCCATCTCGATCAGGATCTTCGTCGCCTGGGCCAGATCGAGGCTGCACGTAGGCGAGCCCACCTGGTCGTCGACGACCCGCAGCACGCCTTCCTCCCTGGCCTTCGCCAGGATCGCCTTGACGAAGTTCTTCCCCTGCCTGCCGTAGAGCCAGGCCGTGCGGATGAGCACGTGGTTCTCCAGGGTCTCGATCAGGTGCTCCTCGCCTTTGCGCTTGGAGGCGCCATAAGTGTTGATGGGCCTGCAGGGGTCTTCCTCGAGGTAGGGCTCCCCCTTGGTCCCGTCAAATACATAGTCGGTGCTGTAGTGCACAACCTTCGCCCCCCGGTCCCGGCAGGCAACGGCCACGTTGAGGATTCCCTCGGCATTGACGGCGAAGCAGGCGTCGCGGTTTGTCTCGCAGCCGTCCACGTCGGTGTACGCCGCAGCGTTGACAACCACAGCGGGGCTGAATTCCCCGATCACCCGGAGGCAGTCCGCGGCGGACGTGATGTCGAATTCCCCCATGTCGACGCCGCCGACCTCGTGGCTTCTTTCCAGGACGTCCATGAGGTCGCTTCCCAGCATACCCTTGTGGCCCATGACCAGTATTCTCATTCGTATTTCACCTCCATGAGGCAGAGACCCCGCGCCGGGGCTGCCTGGCCGGCCAGTTTGCGGTCCCGCGCTTCGAGGATTCGGATGATGTCCTTTTCCGGGATTCTTCCCTTCCCGATGTCGACGAGCGTCCCTACGATGTTCCGCACCATGTGCCGCAGGAACCCGTCGGCCTCGATCCGGAAGACGATCATCCCCCCCTCCTCCCTGTCGAAGCCCGCGTCCGTCACGGTTCTCACCCGGTCTTCCACGTCGCACTGCGCCGCACAGAAAGCATTGAAGTCGTGGGTGCCCTGAAGATGCCTCGACGCCCTTCCCATGGCCTCGAGGTCCAGCGGGCGATGGACGAACCAGCAGATGCCCCTGTCAAGCGCCGCCCGGACGGGGTTGTTGTAGATCCGGTAGTGGTAGATTTTGCCTCGGGCATGATATTGCGAATGGAAGTCCCAGGGCACCTCGCTCATTTCTCTCACCACGATATCCGGGGGAAGCAGGCTGTTCGCTCCCAGGTGCAGATTGCGCAGGGGCAGCTTCGTGGACGTCCGGAAGTTCGCCACCTGATTGAGGGCATGAACCCCCGTGTCGGTCCGGCTCGAGGCGATGAGGACCACCTTGTCGTTGACGATTCTCGAAAGGGTGTCCTCCATCACCTGCTGGATGGTGAGGACGTCGGCCTGCCGCTGCCAGCCGTTGTAGGCGGCCCCGTCGTATTCGATGATGAGTTTGATGTTTCTCATGGTTCGTGTGGATCTTACAGGAAAATCGCGCCAATGAAAACCGGGATAATCGTCGGTGGAGAGTCGTTCACATCGATATTCTCGAGAAGGATACTCGTGCCGGATTCTTCCAATGAACTGCCTCGCGGCAAGCTGCAAGGTATCCCTGCTTGAGAACCGACTTTACGCAGCAAGCTGCGGGGTATCGATCCGGCAGGGAATAAAAAAAGGGAGCAGAAGGGGCTCTTCTGCTCCCTTTCGAACGCCTCATCGGATCACTTGGACTTCTTGAGGGCCTTCACGGCTGGCAGCTCCTTGCCTTCCAGCAATTCCAGAAAAGCCCCGCCGCCCGTGGAGATGTAGGACATGTTGTCGCGCTCACCCGCCTTGTCGATGGCCACATCCGTGTCTCCGCCCCCGACGATGGAGAGGGCGTAGGAGTTGGCTACACTGTGGGCCAGTGCCGAGGTCCCGCGGCTGAAGGCGTCGATTTCGAAAACACCCATGGGACCGTTCCACACGATCGTCTTCGCGTTGTTCAGGGCCTCCGTAAAGAGGGTGATCGTGGCAGGGCCGATGTCGAGCCCCATCCACTGCGGATTGATTTCCTGGATGGGCACGATCTTCGTCTCCGCTTCGGGATCCTTGCTTTCCGCGATGACGCAGTCTACGGGCAGGTAGACCTTCACGCCCAGCTTCTTCGCCGTTTCCAGAACTTCCCTGGCCTTTTCGATCAGCTCTTCCTCGACAATCGACTTGCCGACCTCGACGCCCTGCGCCTTGAGAAACGTGAAGGCCATGCCGCCGCCGATCACCATCTTGTTGACCCGCTTGATCATGTTGGCGAGGGCCTCGAGTTTGCCCGACACCTTGGAGCCCCCGACGATGGCCACCAGCGGCCGCGCCGGTTTCTCGAGGGCCTTGCTGAAGTAGGTCAGCTCCTTCTTCATGAGGAAGCCGGCCCCGCAAGTCGGGACGAACTTCGTGATCCCCACATTCGAAGCGTGGCTGCGGTGCGCATTGCCGAAGGCATCGTCGATGTAGACATCGGCGTAGCTTGCCAGCTCCCGTGAAAATTCCTCGTCGTTCTTCTCCTCCCTGGCATCGAACCTCAGGTTCTCCAGCATGACGATATCGCCCGGTTTCATGGCCTCGACGGTTTTCCTGACCTCGGGCCCGGTGACGTCCTTCGCAAGGGTCACACTCTTGCCGAGAAGCCGCGAGAGCCTCTTGGCCACCGGGGCCAGGCTCATCTTCTCGACGAACTTCCCCTTCGGCCTGCCGAGGTGGGAGGCAATGATGACCTTGGCATTTTCATCGAGGGCGTAGTTGATGGTGGGCAGTACGGAACGGATTCTCGTGTCGTCGGTGATGTTCTGATTCGCATCAAGGGGGACGTTGAAGTCGAAGCGGAACAGCACCCGTTTCCCTTTCAGATCCATCTCATCGATATATTTCATTCTTTCACCTCTACCGATATCGTTGGGGGCGCCTTTGCCCCCCCTTTTCCTCGAGGTTTACAGGCCGGTATTCTATAGCCCAGGTGGCGTTTGAAATCAAGGGCGATTTCCTTTTTTTGTGTTGAAAAAAACGTCGGGAAATGATATCAGGCTGCGGGTTTACAAGGAGATGCAAACGTCGAGGATTCGACCACTAAAGAGACAGGGAGTGACAGAGACATGGGACTGACTGAAGACAGAATCAAGGCATTTGAAGCAAAACGCGAGAAACTGATGACCCAGGGCGGCGATGCCGCCATCAAGAAGCAGCACGACTCGGGCAAGTTGACGGCCCGTGAGCGGCTTCTGAAACTTTACGACGCCGGAACGTTCCAGGAAGTGCAGCTCTTCGTCGAGAAGCGCTCCACCCTATTCGGCCTCGGTGACAAGCAGATCAACGCCGACGCCGTCGTCTGCGGCTTCGGAAACGTGAACGGACGCACCGTCTTTGCCGCCGCCCAGGACTTCACCAGCGCGGGCGGAAGCCTCGGCGAGATGCACGCGAAAAAGATCTGGAAGGTCATGGACATGGCCAAGGACGCCAAGAAACCCTTCATCGCGCTGAACGACTCCGGCGGCGCCCGCATCCAGGAAGGCGTGCCCGCCCTCGAGGGCTACGGCGGGATCTTCTACCGCAACACCATCTGCTCGGGCTACATCCCCCAGATCACGGCCATCATGGGCCCCACGGCCGGAGGCGCCGTCTACTCTCCGGCTCTCACCGACTGGGTCTTCATGATCAAGGGAAAGAGCTACATGTACATCACGGGCCCCGATGTCATCAAGGCCGTCATCGGCGAGGAAGTGACCCACGACGACCTGGGGGGCCCCATGGCCCACGCATCCAAGAGCGGCGTCTGCCACTTCATCGCAGAAAGCGACGAGGACTGCATCCAGCAGATCCAGACCCTGCTGGGCTACCTGCCCGAGAACTGCCACGAGATGCCCCCGGTGGTTCCCTCCACCGACAAACCGGACCGCGAGTGCCCCGAGCTCGACAAGATCATCCCCGACCGCGCCACCCGCGGCTACGACATGAAGAAAGTCGTTGCGGCCGTGGCCGACGGCGGTGTCTTCTTCGAGCCTCACGCCAACTGGGCCAAGAACATGTTCGTCTGCTTCATCCGCGTCATGGGCCAGACCGTGGGCGTCATCGCCAACAACCCGCAGTTCGGCGGCGGTGTCCTCGATGTGAACGCCTCCGACAAGGCCTCGCGCTTCATCCGCTTCTGCGACGCCTTCAACATCCCGCTGCTGACCTTTGCCGACGTGCCCGGCTACATGCCCGGCACGCACCAGGAGTGGAACGGCATCATCAGCCACGGCGCGAAGCTCCTGCATGCCTACTCCGAGGCCACGGTACCCAAGTTCACCGTCGTGACGCGCAAGGATTACGGCGGAGCCTACATCGGCATGTGCAGCAAGCAGCTCGGCGCCGACTACGTCATGGCCTGGCCGTCTGCCGAAATCGCCGTCATGGGCGCCGCGGGGGCCTGCAACATCGTCTACCGCCGGGAGATCACAACGGCCGCGGACCCCGAAGCCAAGAGGGCCGAGTTGATCGCCGCCTACGAGGAGCAGTTCAACAACCCCTACTTCGCGGCCAAGATGGGCATCATCGAAGAGGTCATCGCCCCCCGCGAGACGCGCAAGCGCGTCGTGGCCCTTCTCGAGGCCTACAAGGACAAGGAGCAGACCCTGCCCGAGAAGAAGCACAACAACATCCCGCTGTAAGGGAAACGTTCAAGAACCGTTGACGCAGAACGGGGGAGCCGGCATCGGCTCCCCCGTTTTTTCGTCTTGTCCTCTCGATGAGGGATCAGTACCGGGCGCTCCATTTTTCCCCGGCCGGATACCACGAGGCCGTGCCGTTGGTCAGGGTTCTCGCCGACGGATTCAATTTCGCCTTGTACGTGCCGTTGAGATTCTGCCTTTTTAAAACGACTTCGTTGGTCGTCTTGTTCCAGGACTGCAGGGTAATGACGTCCTGGGCCTGCGACCCGTTGGTGTGGCGCCATCTCGCGTCGAAGGTGTTCGTGCCTGCCCGGCGCGTCCACGTTCCGCTCCACCCGCAGCACTCGGTCACCTGCCAGACCGAGCCGAGCGTCAGCGTGTCGCTCGTGGTCCTGCCCGATAAGCTTCCGACGGTGCCTTTATCGTCGTCTGCGACAGCGCCGGGTCTCGCGGGAGCTTGAACACCCTTGAGAACCTGTGCCCCCGCAAGCGGGCAGATCAGAACGATGACCAGAATAACCACCGCAACCATCGAAATCCGGACTCTCATGCATTCCTCCTCTTGATTGTGTGCAAGGGTGTTGACGGTCCCCGATCGCTTCGGCCTGTGGCGCCGCCGCAGCAACCGACTCATCCTTTTCTAGGCGACGCTGTCCGCGCCTGCCCTCGCCAGGGTCACGACGGCAAAGGCCGCGATGCCCTCGCCCCGGCCGATAAACCCCATTTTTTCGTTCGTTTTGGCCTTCACGTTTATGCGGGAATAGTCCGTTCCGAGGACCTTCGCGATGTTGCGGCGCATCTGCTCGACGGATGGAGAAAGTCGGGGTTTCTCCAGGATTACCGTCGAGTCTACGTTGTTGACGCAATACCCCCGCTGAACGGCTAGTTCGGCCACACGCTTGAGAATGACGAGGCTGGAGATCCCCTTGAGGTGCGGGTCCGTGTCGGGAAAGTGTTTTCCGATATCCCCTTCCCCCAGGGCCCCGATGATGGCATCCACGATGGCATGGATCAGGGCGTCGGCATCGGAATGCCCGAGCAGCCCCTTCTCGTAGTTCACCTCCACCCCGCCGATGATGAGCCTGCGGCCCTCGGCGAAGCGGTGACTGTCATAACCGAACCCCACTCTCATGCCGGCACCATCCTTTCTCACCATCCTGCAGCTTCGAGAATAAGCCCCGATACAAGTCAGCGAAGCGCGGAAGTCAGGAAGAGCAGAAGATCGGAGTGGAAGAAATCTTTTCCATTCCTATGTCCGCTCTTCTTAGCTTCCGCTCTTCCGATCTTCACAGACGTGACATTCGAAGACGCACAAGAGGCGTTCTATCGAGATGATCTCACAGTAAGCCCCTGGGCTGCCTTGCAAGCAGGGCCTCCGCGATTACCAGATCCTCCGGCGTCGTGATCTTGATGTTGCCGTAGTCGCCCCGGATCATCCGGACGGCTATCCCGAGGCGCTCCACGAGAGACGTGTCGTCGGTCCCCCGGTATCCATCCCGGACGGCTGCACGATGAGCGTTCTCGATGATGTCACGCCGGAAGGCCTGCGGGGTCTGCGTGAGCCAGAGCAGGTTGCGGTCGCAGGTCCTCATGACCCGGCCGTCCGCCGCAACCTCCTTGACGGTATCCTTCACCGGTACCCCGACGGTTGCGGCCCCTTCCTCCGCGGCAGCCCGGATGCATTTCTCGATGAGTTCCACCGTAACGAACGGCCGGACGGCATCGTGGATGATCACGAGCCCCGCTTCCCGGTCGAGGGCCTCGATCCCCGACCGGACGGAGTCCTGGCGTTCTTTCCCCCCGGGGACGATCGCGGCCACTTTTTTCAGGTTCCACGGGGGCAGCACCTCGGTGCGCACCGCTTCCACGTCACCGGGCGGAACCACGACGAGCAGGGCATCGACGAGGGGACACTTCTCGAACACGCTCAACGTGAGAACGAGCAGCGGCATTCCTCCCAGCGAAAGGTATTGCTTGGATAGTTCCCGGCCCATTCGGTTGCCCGAGCCGGCTGCGGGAACAATGGCCACAGTGCGCATCGGCTGGTCTCCAGGGAGCTTGAGCATTATGAAAAAAAAGCCCGGGATCGTTTGGCATCCCGGGCTCCGTTCCGACGCAGGTTACAAGGCTTCGATGGTGTGAACTTTCTTTTCCTGGACGACGGCCTTCATCTCCGTGAATATCATCCGCCCCGCCGTGGTCTGCAGGACGCTGGTCACGGCCACTTCGACCGTCTCCCCCAGGTGTCTGCTGGCATGGTCGACGATGACCATGGTCCCGTCATCGAGGTAAGCCACCCCCTGACCGGGCTCCTTGCCTTCCTTGATGACTTTCACGACCATCAACTCTCCGGGCAGGACGACCGGCTTCAGGGCGTTGGCCAGCTCGTTGACATTGAGGATCTTGATGCCCTGCAGTTCCGCCACCTTGTTGAGGTTGAAGTCGTTCGTGATGATCTTCCCGTTCATCTTCTTGGCCAGGGCGACGAGTTTCGCGTCGACCCCTTTGATCTTCGGGAAGTCCTGATCCACGATTTCGATGTTGATGCTGTGGATTTTCTGCATCCGGTTGAGGATATCGAGCCCCCGCCTCCCCCTTGATCGTTTCATGGAGTCGGACGAATCGGCGATGTGCTGCAGCTCGTCCAGGATAAATCTCGGGACGATCAAATTGCCTTCCAGGAATCCCGTGTCACAGATATCGGCAATGCGGCCGTCGATGATGACGCTCGTGTCGAGGATGCGGTAGTCCGACACGGCTCGAAAGCCCTTGAAGGGCCCGAATGACGGAAGAGATATCTCCTCACTCTTCTTGGAACCAACGACAAGGCCGAGGTAGCCAAGGATGCAGGCCAGCAGGGCGTAAACCCAGGGAACGACTTCCTGCTTCTCCCATATGCTGACAAAACTCAGCCCGTAGGAAAGCAGAATGGCGATCAAAAGCCCGATGATCGTCCCTGTAACACCCCCTAAAATGATCCGGAGTGAAATCTTCCGGATGATCTGCTCGATCTGGATGACGATGACAGCGGCTATAAAGCCCAATAAAAGACCGATTAATGAAAACTGATATGAAGCCAAATACTTGAATGCAATGAAATATCCGCTGATCGAGCAGGCGAGAATGAGCAACGAACGGATAAGCAAGTACAGTCCCTCCTTTCAATAGGATTTTTGTTTCCGGATTTCAAAATTCCCGGCGCGAGGCACCGGGAATTCAGAACGTCAGTGTTTTATAGGCTCATGTCAGGCACTGCGGGGATTGCGCGTGCTCCTGTTTTCAAAGAACTTGGCCGCTTCGGCATTGAAAAAGTCCGGGAATGCGCCTTCATCCATTGCCGACTGCCGCGGTAGACGTCAATATATACAAGGCTCCCCTTACCTTGAGAAGGAGCGCCTGATGAGCAAACGAACTACTGCGCCATGATTTCTCAGAGCTGTTTTACGGGAAATCTTATGTCTTCACCGCTCACTGGACGGGAAACATGGCATTGATCTCGGCTTCGACCTTTGCCTCCGCCGCCCTGCTGGCGATTGAAATCTCCTTGATCAGCAGATGCTTCGCCGTATCCATCATCTTCCTCTCGCCGAAGGACAGGTCCTTGCCGTGCTTGAGGATGAAGAGGTCCCTGAGGACCTTGGCAATTTCGAAAACGGACCCCGTCTTGATCTTCTCCAGGTACTCGCGGTAACGCTTGTTCCACGCCTGCTTGTCGATCGTGACGTCGCGGGTCCGCAGAATCTCGTAGATCCTGGGAATCTCCTTGGAAGTGATCAGTTCCCGTAACCCGATCGTCCGGGCCGTATCGGTGGGAATCATGATTTTCATGCCATTGCCAAGGATTTTCATCACGTAAAATTTTTGCCACGACCCCATGATCTCTCTGTCTTCGATGGCTTCGATGAGGCCGACTCCCTGCGCCGGATAAACCGCCAATTCCCCAACTTTAAACATTACCCCGTTACCACCTCTCTTGGATTCCCCTCTATGGCACTCCAATAGCCTGCGAATCATAAATGAATTCGCTTGAAAAGTCAATTTAAATTGACTCATCCCGGCAGGATCAGGGATTCGCCTCGAGGCCTTCCGGATGCATTAGGTTGTTAATTCGAGATGTTACAACGACGAGGCTTTTGTGTGTGGCGGCAAGCTTTCAGTCCGCACGGGCCGGACGCCTTCAGATGAAATTCTGGCGGATACGGTCGAGGTCCCTGTCCAGCTTTCCGGGTTCTTCCCGCTGATACCGTTCCACCGCCTGCTTGAGCTGCAGGTAGGCATTGGAGTCCGAAAGATCGTCAAGAGACCGGTACAGCCCTCGCCGGCGGCCCAGGCGGAAGACGAGGCGGTCCTCTTCTGTCATCGCGAAATAACGTTCGATGATTCCCAGTAACTTCTCCTTTTCATCCGGTAACTTCCCCTCCAACTCTTCAAGAAGGTTCAGGATGTGGTCGCTGACGATACGGCTCCCGATCCCGTCGAGGTTCCCTATGAACAGACTGATTTCCTTGAGGATTTCCTCATCGCCGATCGGCTGGAATTCACCCTGCCGCATCATCTCGTAAAGGGCCGTTCCCCGGCGGACGGATAGCGTTCGCAGACGTATGTGATCGGGGTTGATTGCATTGAGGACCCTGGCCGTTTCGATGGCGTGCTCGTGCGACCAGCGTTGTCCCCCGAGCCCGGGCATGACATATTCGCAAAGCGAGATCCCCGCCGCCACGAGGCGCTGCCCCCCTTCGACATGGTCCGCCGCCGTCACACCCTTGCGGATGAACTTCAGCACATCGTCACAGCCTGACTCGAGCCCGACGTGGATCCGGTCAAGCCCCGCATCGCGTATGCGTTTGAGATCCTCAACCGATTTGTGCCGGGCCGTCCTGGATCGGCAGTAGGAGGTCACGCGACGGATGCCGGGAAATTTTTCCTTCAGGTAGCGCAGGACTTCGAGAAGGTTGTCGGTCTTCATGACCAGCGTGTCGGCATCCTGAAGAAAAACAGTCTGACCCCCGAAATAGAGCCACGCCGCCACGTGCCGGAGTGTATCGCTGAACAGGGTCTCGTTACCGAAGATTTGCGAAACGACGGGATCATTGACCTTTCCGCCCTGGCCGAGCTTCCAGGAAATCTCCCCGATCCGGTCTGCAAGATCCCGTACAGCATCGATGTCCTTCTTGATCTCCTCGACACTTCGGAGCTCAAAGCGTGTGCCTGTATAGGTGTGGCAAAAGGCACACTTGTTCCAGGGGCAATTCCGGGTCGGGCGGATGAGGAGGCTCTTTGCTTCACTGGGCGGCCGTATCGGTCCCTGCTCAAAGCAGGCATTCAGGCTCATGGATTCGATCGTCCTGTCTCGGGATTTACTACATTAGTATAGGCATCACGTCGAGCTCCGTCAATGCGGTGAGAGGGTTCGATTTCCCTATACCCGATACCCTAGCCCCGATACCCCGGTTTTCTCAAGGCAGGAAAAACTGCGGGTTGCGCGCCTTATTCTTCTCCCTGATCTCGAAATAAAGATGAGGCTCGCCGCCAGGTTCCTCGGGCGGCCCGACAGAGGCGATTTTTTCGCCCTTCCTGACGCGGTCATCCTTCTTCGCAACGCTTCCTTTCAGGTAGCCATAGACCGTCGTGTAGTTCTCGTCGTGCTTGACGATAACGGTCTCGCCGTACCCCTTGACGTACGAGGCATAAATGATCGTTCCTGCCGCCGCGGCCTGGACGGGTGAGCCCTCCTTCGCGGCGATCTTGATGCCGTTGTATTTCATCCCGCTGGGCTGGATCCCGAAGCGGGTGATCACAGGACCCTTCACGGGCCATGCGAAACGGCCCTTGTCAACCTTGATCTGCCCATGGGGCTCTTCGGCCCTGGAGACCGGTTCGGGCTTCTTCGGAGGCGGCGTCACCGGGGCCCTCTCCTTGGTACCCGACTCGGGGGTCTTCACAGTCGGTGCAGGCTCCGGCGTCTTCACGGCAACCTGGGTTTTTCCGGGATCCGTCTTTCGGGACGTCTCGACAGGCCTGTCCGTGGTCTTTTCCGGCGGCTTTGGAGATGCCGGGCCTCCGTCTGCTTTTGTCGCCGCCGTCCTGTCCGTGATGCTCTCCTCTTTGACCTTGCTGCTCCCCCCGGCAGCCAACCCTCCGGCGGCGGCACCCGTCGATTCGCTTCCCGCCCTTCCCGCCTCAGGTTCCACCCTCGTGGCCGCCGGTTTTTCCGTCTTCTTCACGACCGCAGGCTTCGTCTCGACAGGGGGTTTCGCCGGCGGCAGATCGATGACACGGGGCGCGTCCGGGATGAAGACGACACTTCCAGCACTGATGCGGGATGCATCGGTGATGTTGTTGATCTCGGCCAGTTCCTGGAGGTCGACATTGTAGGCCTTCGAGATCCGCCAGAGTGTCTCCCCGGACTTCACCCGGTGGTAGACCCCGCGCATCCGTTCGGAGGACTTTATGCTGCCCCGATCGACGATCTGGATGGAACAGGACAAAAGAGCGGCGCCTAGAAAGGCCAGGAGGATGAGTATAAGTGTGTGCGAAATAGGTTTCATCAATCCGTTTACAAGCGCCCCAAAACGCAGAAGGTAAGGAGGGTGAGAAGGTTTGAAGGCTGGAGATGCCTCGAGCAACCTTCCGGCTCGCCGGCTTATCCGATATTTTACCCTCTCACCTTCTCGGCTGCTTCTTTACTGCTGCTCGATCTTCCAGCCATGCTCCCCAATCAGGTTCACAAACCGGCATCCGCCAAGGTCCTCTGTTTTCACATCATCGGGATTCTCGGAGAGGCGGGTCAACTTGATCAGGCTCTGCGAATAGCGACCCCCGACAGGAATGACGAGCCTCCCGCCCACGGCCAGCTGCTCCACCAGCATCCGGGGTATCGACGGCGAGCCCGCCGAAACAACGATGGCGTCGAAGGGGGATTCCTCGCGCCACCCGTACGTTCCGTCCCCGACGCGGATCACCACGTTGTAGTAATTCAGGGACTCCAGCAATTTTCTTGCCTTCTGGGCCAGCGCGGCGATCCGCTCAATGGTGAATACCCGGTCGGCCAGCTCCGCCAGGATGGCGGCCTGGTAGCCCGACCCGGTACCGAGTTCCAGGACCTTCTCGCGTCCATTGAGCTCAAGGGCTTCCGTCATGAGCGCCACGATGTAGGGCTGCGAGATGGTCTGCTTTTCTCCGATGGGCAGCGGGTTGTCGTTGTAGGCCTGATCGATGAGCCCCACGTCGATGAAGAGATGACGCGGGATCTTCTCCATGGCCCGCAGGACGCGCTCATCCCGGATGCCGCGCGAGCGGATCTGGGAGTCGACCATCTTCTTTCTCTGTTTTGCGTAGCGATCCATGGGGGATTACAGATATTTCTTTTTGGGAGGGATTTTGTAAGCTTCTTCGACCGCCTTGTGTCGGCGGAACCCCATGGCCTCCCTGGTGACGATGAGGTAATAGTAGCGGAGCTGCGCGTATTCACGGGCCCTGTTGTAGTGCCGGATCTCCCCGTTGATCTCCGTCAGAGTCTCCGATCCCGGGTGCTCGCCGGCCTTCCGGATGCTCTCGGAAATCGACCGGCCGATCTTGTCCATATCGGAAAGCGCTGAAGCAAGCGCCTCTCCCGCCCTGCCGAGAATCTCGGCCCGTTCCTTCAGTATCTCTTCCTGGGTTTTCTCCCAGGCTGACTTCCTCATATCGTGCGAAATTCCTGCTTTTTCGCGTATTTTTTATCACTTCGACTCCCCCTTTGCAACCGAAAAGGTCCCCTTTGACCGGGGGGTGCTTTTCCAGTATGATGGTCCGGCACCACTGCGCAGACGGGCCTTTCGAGACCCCTCGTCGGGCGGCTGCCGATATCGTCAGGAAAAGAAAGGACGCCATGGAAACGCTATTACCCAATGCCATGTCCCAGGCGGTGCGCGACGCCTATCGCCGCGGCGAGGACGACGAAACGCTCAACCCCCTGGTCCTCGTCGACCCGGAGAACAGGCCCGTAGGGAGGATCGGGAAAGAGGACGCAGTCATTTTCTACAACATTCGCGGCGAGCGCGAAGTGGAACTCTCGCGGTCCCTCGCCGAGGAGGGCTTTCACGAGTTCCCCACCGCCGGTCCGCTGGGGCTTCACTACACGACCATGATCGAGTATTCGAAAGATCTCCCTGTCCACGTGGCCTTCCCGCCCGACGAGGCCCTGTGCGACACGCTGAGCGAGGTTCTCTCGCGAAGCGGCATCCGCCAGGTCAAGATCACCGAAGCCGAAAAAGCCTATCACGTGAGCTACTTCCTCAACGGCAAGCGGCAGGAGCCCTTCCCCGGCGAGGAGCGCATCGTGGTGCCCACCCGCAAGGACGTGGCCCTGTTCGACGAGGCGCCCGAAATGTCCGTCACGGAGGTTGCCGAGGCCACCATCCGGGAGATCCGCGAGTCGCGCCATGCTTTCATCCTGACGAACTTCCCCAACGTGGATGTGGTCGGCCACATCGAGAACGAGGCCGCCGTGCTTCGAGCCGTCGAGGCCGTGGACCGCGAGATGGGCCGAGTGATCGACGAGGCGCGCAGGGCCGGCATTCCGGTTCTCGTCACGGCCGATCACGGCACGGTGGAGAAATGGCTCTACCCCGACGGCACCGTCGACACGGGGCACACCGAAAGCCCCGTCCCGTTTGTCCTCGTGAACGGCGAGGCGATGCTGCAGTTCAGAAAGGAGGGCGAACTGACCGACGTGGCGCCCACGATTCTCGATCTCTTCGGCATCGCCATGCCGGAATGCATGGAGGGAAAATCCCTGCTGCAGAACAGGCCGTCCAAGTCGGCAAAGCGCCTTGTCGTTCTCATTCTCGACGGCTGGGGATACAACCCGAAGGCGGAGGGGAATCTCATCGCCCGTGCCAGGACGCCGGTCATGGACCGTCTGCTGGGCTCCTGCCCCGTCGCGATCCTTGCCGCCGCGGGCGAGTCCGTGGGCCTTCCCGCCGGGACCGTCGGCAACTCCGAGGCGGGGCATCTTCACATCGGCGCAGGCAGGCGTGTATACTCCGACCGGCTGAAGATCGACCGGGCCATCGAAAGCGGGGCTTTCTTCTCGAACACGGCATTTTGCAACGCGATGTCCGAAGCCCGCAGGCGAGGATCGGCCCTTCACCTCATGGGGATCGTGTCCTTCTTCAGCTCCCACGGCATGATGAACCACCTGATCGCCCTCATGGACATGGCGAAGAAGGAAGGAGTGGGCGAGATGTACATCCACGCCATGCTGGGGCGCCGCGGCGAGATGCCCGAGAGCGGGGCCAACTACGTGAAGGTGATCGAGGATAAGTGTGCCGAGATGAAGCTGGGCCGGGTCGTCTCCGTCATAGGCCGCTACTGGTCCATGGACCGTGAGGAAAACTGGGACCGCATCGGGAAGACGTACCGGATGCTCGTTTACGGGGAAGGAGTCCCGGTGAAAGACAGGGTCTAGGGTATCGGGTACAGGGTACAGGGTCAGCGGAAGGGGGATTGTCATGGAAGTAAAGATCGGCAAATCGACTCTGGCCATCGTCGAAGGGGACATCACGAAGGAGGAGACGGATGCCATCGTGAACGCCGCCAATTCGGGTCTGCGGGGCGGAGGGGGCGTAGACGGGGCGATCCATCGGGCCGGGGGGCCGTCGATCCTGGAGGAGTGCAGGAAGATCGGCCATTGCCCCACGGGCCGGGCCGTCATCACGACAGGCGGCAACCTGAAAGCGAAACACGTCATTCATACCGTGGGACCCGTCTGGAGCGGCGGGGGACGCAACGAGGCGGGGCTTCTGAAGAGCGCCTACCTCGAAAGCCTGAAGCTCGCCTTGAAAAAGGGACTGAAAAGCGTCTCCTTCCCGGCCATCAGCACGGGCGCCTACGGATATCCCTTGAACGAGGCCGCCCGTATCGCCCTCGAGACGGCCATCGAAACCCTGGAGGATCATCAGGAGATCGAACTCGTGCGCTTTGTCCTCTTCGGCAAACCCATGTACGACATCTTCGCACAGGAGCTGAAGTCGCTGAACGTTAAATAAAGCTTGCATTCCCGTCGAGGATCGTCTAGGGTCTCTCTCACTTGATGTGCAGTACGTTTTTGTGATCAGCAAAGTACAGAAAAGTCGACCGCACAAACCATCAACAACGGCAAGTGCGGTTTTTTTGTGCGCAAAAAATGAGAGTTTCCGCCGACTCGGTCGGCATTATTTCAACGGGTTCCCTCCAGGAACCCCAACCAAAGGAGCAGTAAAGATGTCTGAAGGAAAAGTGAAGTGGTTCAATGATTCAAAAGGTTTTGGCTTTATCGAGCAGGACGGCGGCAAGGACGTTTTCGTTCATCACTCCGCCATCCAGGCCGACGGTTTCAAATCGCTGGCCGAGGGTGAGCGGGTAAGCTTCGAAGTGGTCGCCGGGCCCAAGGGCCCCGCTGCATCGAACGTACGCAAGCTCTAAGACCTGAGCCTCATTTCGACCGAAAAAGCTCCCCCGTCGCAGGGGGGGCTTTTTTTGGTAAGGATAAATCATGATCATCGCATCGAACGTGGCCCTCTCCTACGGCAAGAGGGTGATCTTCAAAGACGTCAACATCAAGTTCACCCCGGGAAATTGCTACGGGCTGATTGGAGCCAACGGAGCCGGGAAATCGACCTTCCTCAAGATCCTTGCAGGCGAGATCGAGCCGGACCAGGGCACAATCTCCGTCGGCCCCGGGGAGAGGATCGCGGTTTTGAGCCAGGATCAATTCGCCTATGACGAGGAAACGGTCTTCAACACCGTCATCAGGGGCCATGAACGGCTCTATGCGCTGATGGCCGAACGGGAAGCGATCTACGCCAAGAGCGAGTTCTCGGAGGCGGACGGGATCCGTTGCGGGGAGCTGGAGGCTGAATTCGGCGAGATCAACGGCTATGAAGCGGAATCCGAGGCGGCGGTGCTGCTGAGCGGTCTCGGCATACCGGAGGAGCTGCGCCACAAGAGGATGAAGGAGCTCGACGGGGCCGACAAGGTCAGGGTCCTGCTCGCCAAGGCGCTCTTCGGCAACCCCGATGTCCTGCTGCTGGACGAGCCGTCCAACCACCTGAACCCCAAGGCCGTCGCCTGGCTCGAGGAATTCCTCTCCCGATTTCAGAACACGGTCATCATCGTCTCCCACGACCGACACTTCCTGAACCAGGTCTGCACCCACGTGGCGGACATCGACTTCGGGCGCATCCAGGTTTATGCGGGAAACTACGACTTCTGGTACCAGACGAGCCAGCTCCATCTGAAACAGCGGCAGAGCGACAACAAGAGGATCGCCGCAAAGGCCGAGGAACTCAAGCAGTTCATCCAGCGTTTCAGCGCAAACGCCTCCAAGGCAAAGCAGGCCACTTCCCGAAAAAACCTGCTCGAGAAACTCACCCTCGAGGACATGCCGGTCTCGTCGCGGAAATACCCGTTCATCGCCTTCAAGCCCGAGCGGCCCTGCGGCGATGTCATCCTGGAGATCCGCGAGCTCTCCAAGAAGATCGACGGGGTCGACGTCCTGAACCACATCACCCTCAACGTCAACCGGGGCGGGAAAATCGCCTTTGTGGGGGAAGACAGCCTGGCCAAGACCACCCTCTTCCAGATCCTTGCCGGTGAAATGGAACCGGACAGCGGAAGCTTCCGTTGGGGGGTAACCATCAGCCGCTCCTATTTCCCCAAGGAAAACAGCGGCTATTTCAACAACGACCTGAGCCTCGTCGAGTGGCTCGGCCAGTTCTGCCCCGACACCGAGGGGGAGACCTTCGCCAGGGGGTTTCTCGGAAAGATGCTCTTCTCCGGCGAGGAGGCGTTGAAGAAGGCCTCGGTCCTCTCGGGCGGGGAGCGGGTCCGGTGCATGCTCTCCCGGATGATGCTCTCCGGCGCCAACGCCCTCATCCTCGACGAGCCGACCAACCACCTGGACCTGGAATCCATCATCGCGCTGAACGACGGGCTGATCGCCTTCCCGGGAGTGATTCTATTCTGCTCCCACGACCATCAACTGGCCTCTACGGTTGCCGACAGGATCGTGGAGATCACCCCCGACGGGATCATCGACCGGATGACGGGATACGACGAATACCTGGAAGAGGGAAACGCGGCAATGATCAGGCGGGAATCCTGCCACGGTCACCAGGCGCTCCGCCTTTAGGGGCGATGCCCGGGTCGGGCTGGTCCCCGCCGGGGGCCTGCCGATCGGAAACGGGAAGGACTCGATCACCCGGTCGTGACAATCATGACGGCCTCATCGGACTTGCGCGTTTTCGGCTATTTCTTGAACAGGGCGTCGAGGCGGCTGCGGGGGTCGTCCTTTTTCGCGGCCTGCCCCTTTCGGGCCGCATCGTCGATGAATACAAAGTAATCGCAGAAGTTGCTCCGCTTCTTTTCGACAACGCGCTCGGCCTGGGGCTCCCGGCAATCGTTGTAGGCCCCCGGGCTGTAGAAGCTGCAGTTCAGGCAGACGCGCAGGTCCGCCCCGCAGTGGGGACACGTCTCTTCCCGCCCTGGTGTTCGAATCAGCTCCAGTTCCTTCATGCATCGATTGCAGCGTTTCAACAGGCCACCCCTTTCACCGAGATTCCTTGAGCCGTCATTATTTTTCGGCACGACCGCATGGGGTCGTTTCGCGCCCGTCACACCCTTAAGCCGCGTTTCTCCGCCGGAGCCATTTATCGATCTCGACGACCGCAATGATCGTAGAGCTCACGAGCAGGACCCTCAGCCACTCCTCTCCGCTCAGCGACTCCATCTGCAACAGCCATTGCAGCGACGGCAGGTAGATGGCGGCCAGGTGGACGAAGAAAGCCGCCAGGAGGCCGTAGAAGAGAATGGGGTTGGAAAAGAAAGGGACCCTGAAAACGGATTGAGTTTCGGAACGGCTGTTCCAGGCCTGGAAGAACTGGAAAAAGACCATCGTCGTCACGGCAACGGTCCTCGCCTTTTCCAGGGACAGCCCGCTGTCGAGAGCATGGGCGAAATTATAGACGATGCCGATGGAGATCAGCAGGCCCACGATGACCGTTCTCTGAACGAGGACAGGCGACATGACGCCCACATCGGGTGAGAAGGGTGGCCTCTTGAGAATGTCCTTCTCGCCCGGCTCGAAGGCCAGTGAGACGTCCTGAATGCCGTTGGTGACCAGGTTGATCCAGAGCAGCTGCGAGGCCACATAGGGGATGGGAATGCCCAGGATCAGGGAACCGATGATGGACCCGATCGCAGCAACACCCGTGGGAATCAGGAAAAAAACGACCTTTCGGATGTTGTCAAAGACGACGCGGCCATCCTCCACGGCCTTGAAGATCGTCGCGAAATTGTCATCGAGGAGAACCATGTCGGAGGCCTCTTTTGCCACGTCCGTACCCTTCTTTCCCATGGCGATGCCGATGTGGGCTGCCTTGAGGGCGGGCGCATCGTTCACCCCGTCGCCCGTCATCGCGACGATATCCCCCTGGTTCATCATCTGTCGGGCGATACGCAGTTTCTGGTCCGGCGCCACCCTCGCATAAACGGACACCTCCCGGATCTGCCGGTTCAGTTCCTCATCGCTCATCCCCATCAGATCCCTGCCCGTCAGGACACGATCGTTCTCCCGTGCGATTCCCACCTTGCGGCCGATGGCGAGCGCCGTCGTGGGGTGGTCCCCGGTGATCATGACGACCCGGATCCCCGCCTGTCGGCAGCCCTTTACGGCTTCGACGGCCTCTTCCCTCGGCGGGTCGATCATCCCCTGGATGCCGGCCAGGACGAGATCCCCCTCGACATCACGATGGTCAAGCGCGCCGAGCCCTGCGGGGGCCTTCTTGTATGCCATGGCCAGCACGCGCATCCCTTCCGTGGCGAACAGGTGGGAGGTTCGGAGGATCTCCTCGGTCCGGAGGCTGTCCTTCGCCATGCACGTCGTGCAGAGCTCGAGGATCTTTTCGGGCGCCCCTTTGACAAAAATGAATTGTTCACCGCCGTGCTCATGGAGGGTGGCCATGTAGCCGCGCTCCGATTCGAAGGGAATGATCGCAAGCTGGCGATAGTCGGCCCGTTCCTTCTCGGGCTGCAGCCCCGCTTTCACGGCCGACACAATCAGCGCCCCCTCCGTCGGGTCGCCGTCGACCTTCGTCTCCCCGTCCTCCTCGAAGAGGCTGGACTCGTTGCAGAGAAGGCCGATTCGAAAGCACATGAACAGCTGCCGCCTCTCCTCCTCTTTTGCCACAACCCACTCGTGAAGGATCTCGCCAGTCGTGTCATAACCGCTGCCGGTCAGGTCGAAGACGTGCTCGCCGTCATAGACGACCTTCACCGTCATTTCGTTCTTCGTGAGAGTGCCCGTCTTGTCCGTGCAGATGATCGTCGTGCTCCCCAGCGTTTCCACGGCAGGGAGTTTCCGGATGATGGCGTTTCTCCTTGCCATTCTCTGGACGCCGACCGCAAGGGCGATCGTCAGAACGATCGGCAACCCTTCGGGGATGGCGGCGACGGCGGCAGCCACCATCGTGGTGAACATCGCTTTCATGGGGATGCCGATCAGAATGCCGATCCCGAAAAGGACAACGCTCGCGGCCAGGATCAGGATGCCGATCCGGTTGGAGAACCGGTGAAACTTGACCAGGAGCGGCGCTTTCGCGGTTTCTGCCCCGCGCACGTCTCTGGCGATTCCCCCCAGAACGGTCCGCGAAGCCGTTTCCACCACATACCCGCGGCTGCGGCCGCTCACGACAACGCTTCCCATGAAGGCCATGTTTCGCTGATCCCCCGGGGTCAGGTTGTCCTCCGCAATGGCCTGGGCCGTCTTCTCGGCAGGAAGGGACTCGCCCGTCAACATGGATTCGTCAATTTTGAGCTCCAGGGACGAAACGATGCGGATATCGGCGGGCACCTTGGCCCCGGAGGCAAGGACGACCAGGTCGCCGGGAACCAGCTCGTCGCTGTTCACCTCCCGCTCATGTCCATCCCGGATGACTCTGGCCCGGGGAACGACCATCTTCCTGAGGGCCATGACGCTTTCCTCGGCCTTGTACTCCTGGATGAAGCCGACCACGGCATTGAGCATCAGAACGGCGGCGATGACGATCGTGTCCTTGTATTCCTCGAGAAAAAAGGTGACGACCGCTGCGACCAGCAGGATGTAGATCAGGGGGCTGGCGAACTGCCTGAGGAAAATGACAACGGGGTGTGTCCCTTTCTCTTCCGGCAGCCGATTCGGACCGTACTGCTCCAGGCGCTTTACGCACTCCGCTGCCGCGAGTCCCTCTGCGGATGTCTGCAACTGTTCGGTGATGGCCTCGGCGGTCAGCTGGTACCATTTGGGGGCGTTCATCGTCCGTCTTCTCCTCTGCACGATCACGAAATGGAAGGATGAGGGCTGTCATGCCTGGAAAGATCTGCGACTCGCAGGTGCTGCCCAACGCCGTTATTCTAATGCCTCAACCTCTTTCCGTCAAATCCGATTAGGGCTTGCCTGTGGGTTCTACTTTCGACACCGGCCAGGAGGCTCCGGCCTGTGTCCTTTGCGGTCGCGTTCCTCCCGAATCGATCCGGCCAGGCCTGCCCTTCCCTTTGACCTTCGGAACCGGCCGTGATATAAAAATTTCGTTCCATTCATGATCCGATGGCCCTGCAGATGAGGAGAGTATGATGCAGATCGGGATTCCCAAAGAGATCAAGGACAACGAGTACCGGGTCTCCATGGCCCCCGGAGGGGTCCGGCAGCTCTGCGAGGCGGGTCACCGGGTCGTTGTGGAAACACAGGCAGGCGCGGGCAGCGGGTTCAGCGACGCCGATTACCGCGCAGCCGGGGCGGACATTGTCCCCGACGCAGCCGCCGCCTGGAGCGCGGGTCTCGTCGTGAAGGTCAAGGAGCCGCTTCCGCCGGAGTATGCCTTTCTCCGCCCCGACCTCATCCTCTTCACCTACCTTCACCTCGCCGCCGAGCGGGAACTGACCCTTGCGATGATGAAGAAAGGCGTCACGGGAATCGCCTACGAAACCGTCGAGCTCCCCGACGGACAGCTCCCGCTGCTGAAGCCCATGAGCGAGGTGGCCGGCCGCCTGGCCGTGCAAAAAGGGGCTCACTACCTGGAAAAGCTGAACGGAGGGTCCGGAAAACTGATCGGCGGGGTTGCCGGCGTCGAGCCCGCCCGGGTGACGATCATCGGGGGAGGCATCGTCGGGGCGAGCGCCGCCAGGATCGCCCTGGGGATGGGCGCCGAGGTCACCGTCCTGGACCGCAATATCGAAAGGCTCCGCCACCTCGAGGAGGTGCTCCACGAAAGGCTCATCACCCGGAGCGCCGACCCGCTCGCCGTCGAGGAATCCGTGGCCGAAGCGGACCTGCTCATCGGGGCCGTCCTCGTGAAAGGGGCCCGGACGCCGCGCGTCGTCACTCGCGCGATGGTGGCCCGCATGGCCGGGGGAAGTGTCGTGATCGACGTTTCCGTCGATCAGGGGGGCTGTGTCGAGACCATCCGCCCGACGAAACACTCCGACCCGGTCTACTTCGTCGAGGGCGTCCTGCATTACGGGGTCACGAACATGCCGGGTGCCGTCCCCCGGACGAGCACGATCGCCCTGTCGAACGCCACCCTGCCCTACGTCGCGCGGCTGGCCGCCGACGGTGTCCCCGCCTCCTTGTCGAAGAATGCCGATCTGGCAAAAGGGCTGAACACCTGGCGCGGAACCGTCACCTACGGGGCGGTAGGCGAAGCGTTCGGCATCGAGGTCAAACCGTTCGGGTAGAGATTCCCGGATCACCGGTCAGGGGCCGGTCAATGCAGAACGTCATGGGAGATCTCGGTGAAGCGCCGCCATTGGAACCACTCCGAGAGCTGAAGGGCTTCAGCCCAGTGGTCGATGACGGACACATCCCCCTCGTGGTCTTCGCTGTAATGGTCGGCCGTCCAGGCGGCGAGCTCATCCCCTTCCAGCCTGTATCGGCTTCTCTCGTAAGGCTCGACGAGACGGATTCCCAGAAGCTCTCCCGTGAGCTTGAAGAACGCGTAATTCATGATCTGGGAGACATCGTAGATCTTGCCGGGCGTCATTCGCCGGATACCCCGGGCCAGGACCGACACGGCCCTGACCTGCTGCTCCGTGAGGGCATTGCGCTGGATCTCCCTGAGACCCGGGTACTGCCGGTAGAGCCAGCGCTCGATCATGATGTCGGGGGGCATCCGTGTGAGCTGGAAGACTGCGCTTTCGTACCAGAGAGGGATGAAGTCGCGAAGCGTCCCGAGCCCATGGATGAGCGAAAGTCTCTGGATGTCTTCCCGGATCTCCTCGCGGTAGCGCGCCTGGGTCCGCTCGTTGGCCACGGCGACAAACCGCCTTTCAACCGGTGTTCGGAAGAGGCGGATCAGGTGGGCGCACTCGTTGGCGATCACGTGGTTGATCAGGGGATTGCTTTCGTCGCGATAGAACAGCACGTGGGCGGACGCGGCGCCCCCGGCCATCCTCATCCGGGCAAGGGACGTCAGGTCCGGCTTGCGCACAAACTGCACATCCCTGCCCGTCATATCTCGCAGGGTGCCGAGGATGGCGCAAACCGGTTCGAGGAGCCCCTGGATCATGGTTCGGTCATATACCAGAGTCCCCCGGGAATCAACCCCCGTTGTTTTGTCCTTGAAAACCCCGGGCGCCGCGGCCATTGATAAATCAACGGTCTTTCGTCAGATTCGCTTCTCCTTCGAAAGAATTGCGAACCGTTCCTTCCGATCTGCCTGACGTCCGGCCTTCTGGCTCAAACCGCACAGGAGCGGCCATGACCGATGCAATGAAAAGCCCGCTATTGACCGATCTCTACCAGCTCACCATGCTCCAGGGCTACCTGGAAGACGACATGCGCGAAGAGGCCGTGTTCGAGTTCTCGGTGCGCAAGATGCCGGAGAATCGCGGGTTCTTCATGGCGGCAGGGCTCGAGTCCGTGCTGGATTTTCTCGAGCAGGCCCGTTTCGAGCCGGCCGAGCTGGACTATCTCGCCTCGACGAAACGATTCTCGAAGAAGCTCATCGACTACCTGGCGGACTTCCGGTTCACGGGCATCGTCGAGGCCATGCCGGAAGGAAGTCTTTTCTTTCCCGATGAACCGATCCTGCGCGTGGTCGCCCCCATCGGCGATGCGCAACTCGTCGAAAGCCGCGTGATCAACCTGCTGCACCTGCAGTCCCTGCTGGCTTCTAAGGCCGCCCGCAGTGTCCTGGTGACGGCCGGCCGGGCAAAGCTCATCGACTTCGGGCTGCGCAGGGCCCACGGGGCCGAGGCAGGCCTTTATGCAGCCCGCTCGTCCTTCATTGCCGGATTCGACGGCACGGCCACGGTACTCGCCGAGTATCTTTACGGGATACCGGCCTTCGGTACCATGGCCCATTCCTTCATCGAGGCCCACCGGGACGAAAAAAACGCCTTTCTGCGCTTTGCCTTCGCCAACCCCGGCATCGTCACCCTCCTGGTCGACACCTACGACACGCTCCGGGGAACCCGGCACGTCGTCGAGATCTCTGAAGAGCTTCGCAGGAAGGGCATCCCGGTCAGGGGCATCCGTCTGGACAGCGGTGATCTGGCGGAGCTGGCGAAAAAGACCCGCCGGATCCTCGATGACGGGGGGCTCCGGGACGCGCAGATCTTCGCCAGCGGAAACATCGACGAGTACGCGATCCTGGATCTTTTCTCCCGCGGGGCGCCCATCACGGGCTTCGGCGTGGGCACAAAGATGGACACTTCCGCCGATGCCCCCTACCTGGATTGCGCCTACAAGCTCATGGAATACGCCGGGAGGCCGAAATTGAAGAACTCCGAGGGGAAAGCCACCTGGCCGGGACGGAAGCAGGTATGGCGGCTCTGCCGGGGCGGGAAGATGATCGCGGATCGACTGACCGTGGAGGGCGACCTGCAGGAGGGAAAACCATTGCTCAGGCGCTACATGAAGGGCGGGATGAGGCTCGAGCAGCCGGAACCCCTCGCCGACATCCGTGTCCGTGCCGCAGGCGAACTCGCATCCCTCCCGGAACATCTGCGGAAACTCGAGGACTCTCCCCCCTACCCTGTCGAAATTTCAAACAGGCTCAAACAGATGAAAGTGGATATCGAGAAAGAAATCGCATCCGTCGAAAAGCAGTGACAGTGACCCGCGCCAAGAAAAAAAGGGACCGGGGATTTCTCCCCATCCTTTTCTTATCCTGACGCCTGTTGCCTGAAGCCTGTTGCCTCGCGGCCCCCGCAGGGTGGCCGCGTTACATCACATCCTTCGAGCTCAGGTCGACGGCCCGGTCTATTTCCGCCTTGAGCTGGGGCGGCAGCCCCGGGATGTCGACGCTGAGAAAGCCACGGACGATGGTGGAAGTCGCTTCTTCCTCGGAGAGCCCGCGGGACATGAGGTACATGATCTCTTCCTGGGCGATCTTGCCGACCGCCGCCTCGTGGGACATCTCGACGCCGTCCACCTTCCCCTGGAGCTCCGGGATGGCATGAATGATCCCCCCGTTGAGGATCAGGCCCTTGCATTCGAGGTGCGCCTTGACGCCGGCCACCTCGCCGATGAGGTCGCCGCGGTTGATGATCTTCCCGCCGTTGGTGATGGCCCGGGCGATGATCTCGGCCCTCGTGTCCTCGGCCTCGAGGAAAATCCGTCCGCCCACGTCCATCTCGGAGCCGGGCGTCCCCACGAGGATGCTGTAGAAGCGCGCGACGGCGCCCTTGCCCACGAGGTGCGTCGTGGGATACATCTGCAGGCTCTTCACGGGCTTCATGCAGATGTAGTTGTTCAGGAAAAGCCCCCCCTCCTCGACGATGCCGACGGAGCGGGGCCGCACCATCACTTCCTCCGCCCAGTGGTGGATCATGGTGAAGCTCAGTTTTGCGTTTTTCTTGACGAAGAACTCCGAGATCCCCACGTGGAGCCCTCGCTTGAGATTCGGCGACGTGGCGCAGCCGGTGATGACGTGGAGTTCCGAGCCTTCCTCTGCAATGATCAGATTGTGGACGTACTGGCTGATATTGTCCTTGTCCAGGTACAGGCAGGCCTGGACGGGCCAGACGGCCTTCGCGCCGGGCAGTGCCCGGATGACGTAACCATCGTGGAGATGAAGCTCCGCCGCTGCCGTGTACTTGTCCGCATCGACGGAGACGAGCTTCCAGTAATACTCCCTGGCCCATTCGTATTTTTTCAAGGCTTCCTTGATGGGGATCACCTCGAGGCCTTCCTGCCTGGCGTGGGAGTGAACGACGGCCGTGTCCATCTGGATGTAGGTTCCGGATCTTCCGCTCTCGGCGGTGTCGATCCCGGCCTGGATCATCCTCAGGCGGTCTTTCTCGGGAAGCCTCTTCAGATCGGGCACATAATCATGCCGGACCGGCTCCGCCGTAAAGGTTGCCAGGTCCACGTCGGGACCGATGGCGGCTTTCTTATCCCTGGCCTCCCGGGCTCTCTCGCTCAGATTGCGCATTTCACACACTCCTCGTATCCCATGACTTTGATGCAGTTGAAGATGTCAGTCGGGTTGTTGGAGCAGGACAGTACGCCGTTGAAGAGCACCTGCCCCTTGTCGGCGGTGACATAGTCCAGGATGAAGCCCGTGTGGGTGATGATAAGCCCCATTTTCGTCCGCTCCTTCTTCCTCTGGACCTGGGTCTTGCCGGGCTGCGTTTGAAAATCCCTCTGCAGCAGCTTGCTGATCGTGCTGCCGATAAGCGAGATGTTCTCGAGGTCCACGCCGGACTCGGGTTCATCGAAAAGCAGCAGGTCGGGCTCCTGGGCCATGAGCTGCAGCAGCTCCGAGCGCTTGATCTCCCCGCCGGAAAAACCGGCGTTGATGTCCCTCTCCAGGAAGTCCGTGAAGTTCATTCTCGCCGCCATCCCCTCGGTGTCGACTTTTCTGTCGCCGCCGCAGATTTGAACCATCTGTTTTGTCTTGAGTCCGTTCACCGTCGGCGGTCGCTGATAGGACATCCCGATTCCGAGCTTCGACCGCTCGTTGATCGGAGCGTTCGTGATATCCACACCCTTGAACGTGATTTTCCCTGCCGTCACCCGGTACTGGGGGTAGCCCATGATCGTCATGAGCAGCGAAGTTTTCCCGGAACCGTTCGGTCCGAAGAGAATGTGCGTCTCGCCGGGATTGATCTGCAGGTCGATGTGCCGAAGCACCTCCCGCTCGCCCAGCTTTACTTGTAGATCTTCGATGAGAAGCATCACTGCCTCCTTTTTAAGGTATTGACGTGGTTCAACAGGCCTTTTTGCTGAACCGGGAAGTCTGTTGAAGTTCGATTAATATCTTCGGATTGCTACACCCTGTCAAGGGGTTTCCCGCCTTTTCGCCCGTTGAGGGGCGAAAAGCGGATTCAGGATTCCGGAATCCGGATTCCGGATGCCCGATTCCAGCTGCGAAGCAGCGATCAGTAAGCAATTCCGGGCCGGAGTTCAATGCCTTTAACGAGCCCCCTGGGGTCCTTCGGCATCCGCTTCGTTATCTCCGGCATCGTCAACCCTCCGATATCGCGTCACAGTTCATGATTTCGGCACGCACGACCCGCAGCCGCTGCCCCTCAGAAAAAAAAGACAAAAAAATGTTGACATTTCACGGGCAGTTCATCCATAAACAGCGTCGCGTCCCATTTTTTCGATCTTTTCCGGCGACTGCTTTCGAGTCGGCAACCCGGAGTCGGGAAAAGGAGGGGAAATGAAAGCCAAAGTCATCGAGGATCTCTGCATCGGCTGTGAGAACTGCACCGATATCTGCCCGGATGTCTTCGAGATGCAGGATGAACTGGCGGTCTGCCGTTTCGACGAGGATATCCCCGAGGAATTCGAGGATGCCTGCCGCGAAGCAGCCGAGTCCTGCCCCGTCGAGGCGATCGAGATCGAGGACTGAATTCGTAAGCTCCAAGGCTCAAGCATCAATCGACAAGGCCCTGTCATTGCCTTTTGCCTTTAGCCTTTTGCCTTTAGCCTGTCAGTACTTGAACACCCCGTTTTCGTAGACCACCACCCTCCTGCCCGTCGACAGCTGCGCCGTCACGGTCTTGGGCTCCGTGTTGACCAGGTCCCAGTGAAGCGCCGAGTCGTTGAAACCCAGGTCTTTCTTCATCGCCGGCGTCAGGTCGGACGGGTTCTTCGAGTAGGTGTCGGCGTAGGACGAACCGAAGGCAATGTGGCAGTTGCCGTATTTCCCGCCGAAATTTTCGTCGTAGAGGGTGTTGGCCATGAACCGGTCAATCCGGGAAAATCGCCGGTCCGTCAGAGAGAACTCCCCGATCCGGCTTGCCCCCTCATCCATGGCAATCTGTTTCCGGGTGAATTCCTCGCCCTCGTCGGCCCGCACCACGGACCCGATTCCCTTGTGAAAATCGAGCACCACTCCGGCCACGTAATTGCCGCTCCGGAAGGACGGCATGTTGGCAACATAGCGACCCTCCGTGCCTCTCCAGTCCGGCGAAAGGAAGATCTCGAAGCTCGGGATGTTGTGCCCCGATATGCCCACCCACTTGCGGTTCCGCCCGGGTGTGATCTTCAAGTCCACGTTTTTCCCTTCGACGTGATAGAAGGCTACTTTCATCCCGTTGAGCCACTTCTTGATGCCGCTCACTTCCCCGTAGATGGCCTCCCACTCCCGCACGGGGTCATCGCTGTCCAGGTAGCAGGCGCTGGCGACCTGCTTCTCGTACTGGGCCGTCGTCAGTTTCGCCTGTTTGGCAAGCTCATCGGTCGGCATCATGCAAAGCGTCCATCCAAAGGTGCCCTCACTGTCCCGCCGGTCCAAGATATCCTTTAATGCTTTCCGTGCCACGGTGGCCACGGCGATCCGCCTGGGATCCACCTCGCGCAGGTGAGTGAGCGAGGCCGGGGCATAAAGATAGATATTGCCGTTGAGGTGTTCGCAAAGCTCCCGGTCGCCGGGGGCGAGAAACGTAAGCTGTTTTTTGTCCGAGAGGCCGTAAAAATTTTTCTCCATGTCCGGCGTCAACCCGGACCGGAGAATGGGGTGGATCCCCCTCTCGAGCAGTTTTCTCTGGACGATCTCCGCCAGTCGAATGGCCGGAAAATCGAAGCGGACCTGGACGATCTCGCCCTTCTTGTACCTCTTCTTTCGGGCCGTATTCAGGCCCCAGATGAGCACCTCGGCATAACGCTCCAGCAATTTCTCCGACAGCATTCCTCTGCTCCTTTCTCCTTTACCCTTTAACCTTTTTCCTAGAACTCCCCCGGCTTGCAGATCACTTCCCGGACCTTCAGATCGAAGAAATGATAACTGTTGGACGGGCGGATGACAAGGGCCGTGTCCACACCCTGAGCGGTTCCTCCCAGCGCGATGACATCCTCATCGGTTTTGACCAGGCCGGCATCGGCAGCCATGAGGGCGATCTCGACGGCCACCTTGGTCCCCTGTCCGAAGATCCGCAGGGTCCAGGCCATGATTTCATCGACCTGGTAGGTGCCCAGCTTGTTCCGAACCGCCCGCCCCACGCCCCCGAAGGCGTGCTGGCCCGTGAACACGCTCACCCCGGCCGACTCCAGGCGCTTCCTCACGGCGGGGCTCATCTCCTGGACGTTGGGTCCGTCGAAACCGCTCACGTGGGTGACGGCGATGATCCGATGCCCCCCGCCAAGCGTCTTTGCCGCGGCGAACGCCGTCGTGCCGCTCACGCTCGGGACGAGAACCTTTTGAATGCCGAGTTCCCCGGCCCGCCTGGCCACCGTCTCGAGAACATCCCGCGTGTTGTTTTTCCCGGCCTTCCGGAAGTAACGGCACATCCCCTCGTCAAATCGTTTCACTGCCGCCATGTCCGATTCTCCTCCCGGTCTTTCTTCAGGGTGTTTTGACTGCACACTCTTCGCAGAGCCCGAACATGTCCAGATGGGCCCTGGAGATGTGGAATTTCTCTTTCCTTGCCAGCTGCTCCAGATCCCGCATGAACGTGCCGGGAATCTCGCGGAGCCTGCCGCAACCCGTGCAGATCAGATGGGCATGGCTGCCCGCTTCCGCATCGTGGATTTCGAAATGGGTGTGTCCCTCGCCGAAGGTCCGCCCGTGGATCACGTCGCGCTCCCGGAAGTAGGCCAGGGCGCGGTATACCGTCGCAAGGCTGATCCGGGGGTCTTTCTTCCGAGCCATCTCCAGCAGCTCGTAGGCATCCAGGTGGCCATGCTCCCGAAGGATCTCCAGGATGATTCCTCTTCGCTTCGTCATCCTCAACGTCTTCTGAGCGCTCTCCATGTTCTCACCTTTTTCCTACCCGCGGCCGTTCCGCCAACGGAAGCGCCGCCCCGCGCCCTTCGCCGCCTGCCTCTTTCGATGAGCGGGTCTCACGAATATTTCACGGGCGATCGCATCGTCGAAGGCAACGGTGGTCTCGTCGATCTTCACGATATAGGACGGGTGTCTCTGGACAAGCTGGACGGGCCTGCCCGTCATGACGCCCAGTGAGGTCAGGTAGGAGAGTCGGGCATTGTCGCGGGTGCCCACGTAGGCAACCGTCGCGGTCTCCCCGGAATCGAGTTCGGTCAGAGGCACGACGAGGGGCCTCAGCGTTGTCTCCCCGGCCTCGCAACAGTCACCGGGAGGGATGGCCTTCCCATGCGGGCATGTCCTCGGGTGTCCCAGCAGGATGCAGACGGAATCGGCGGCTTCGGTGCCGAGCATGTGCTCGTAACGGCAGGCCGATCGTTCCATCTCCTCGCTCTGCAGGTCCAGGACGTCATGCAGGAGCCTCTCCGCAAGCCGATGGCTCCGGATGATCTCCTTGGCCTTTCGGAAGCCCTCGTCCGTGAGGATCACGTCCTTGTCCTGCTGACGGACAAGACCCTCCGAAACGAGGACTTCGAGCTTGTCGCCGGCGGCGGCGGTCGGTATCCGGGCGCCTGAAGCCGGGATTTCGTTTTTCAGCTCCAGGGTCGTCCAGATCTCCTCGAGGATCTCTTCCAGATCCTCCCTCGAACAGGGCCTGCAGATTTCTTCCATTTCGTAACCCTCAGAACGTCACGTGGAGGAGCCTCAGAACGGCATTCAGGATCCCCCCCGCGGTAATGGCATAGACGACGACAAAGCAGACGATGGCCAGCCCGACGAGCAGGCCTCGCTCCTTGATGATCACGAAGGTGTTGGCGACACAGGGAACGAACAGCGTCATCACCATGGTGGCGACAAAGGCCTGGAGATTGTCCATGAGGCCGCGGCCGTAGATATCGAAGAAGTAGGCCGCCACGTACTCACGCCTCAAAAACCCCAGGATGAACCCCTCCGTCGTGTCCGCCGGCAGGCTGAGGAATCCGACGACGACGGGATCGAGCAGCTTTTTCATCCCGGGCAGGGCGCCCGTGAGATCGGCGACAAAGAGCATTGCCGTTCCCAGGAGAAACCAGGGAATGACCTCCCGGACGAACCAGTAGGATCGATAGGCTGTTTTGCCGGCTACATCGCGGAGATGCGGCAACCGGTATGGCGGCAGTTCGGTGACGAAGGCTGTCGTCTGTCCCGGAAGCAACTTCGAGGCAAGCCAGCCGGCAGCCATCAGCTGGGCCGTAAGCAGCACGAAAAAAAAGACCAGTGGAATGAATCCGATCCGGGCGAACATCCCGAGAATCAGCCCCATTTGCGGTGCGCAGGGAATCCCGAGGGCGAGGATCAGCGTCGCGATGATCCGCTCCCGCCGGGTTTCCAGGATACGCGTCACGATGGCGGCCATGGTGCCGCACCCGAAACCCAGGATAATCGGGATGACCGCCTTCCCGTTGAGCCCGATGATTGAAAACAGGCGGTTGATCATGACCTCCAGGCGGGGCAGATAGCCGGTGTCCTCGAGGAAGGAGAACACGATATAGAACGCGGTCACGGTCGGAAAGACGATGGCGATCGCATAGGTGATGCCCATGGTGATCTGGCCGTAGGGTCCGACCAGGAAATCCCGAACCAGGGCGTAGGGAACACGGGAAAGCGCACCGACGATCGGCGGCAAAAGAATTTCACCAAAGACCACGTTCTGGATGAAATCCACGACGGTTCCCGCCGCGAAGACCCCTACAAACTCGTAGATGACGAACAGGATCCCGAGCAGCAGCAGCGCGCCGCCGAGGGGATGGGTCGAAAAACGATCGAGCTTTTCGGCGAATTGCGAGCGAAAACCCCGCCCCACGTGGAGAGTGACGCATTCACGGATCAGCCTCTCGACGAGGGCCATGCGCGCATTGAGGATGATCCTCGACAGGGGTTCGAGGACGCGGACCTGCGTCCGGCCGATGATCTCCCTGATCGCACGGCTTTCGTTTCGCCCTTCACCGAGCAGGCTGTCCACGAGGGGAAGATTTCCCGAGAGCAGCGTCAGGGCGATGGCCCGCTTGGAAACCGGGTAGTCAGTCAGATGTGCCGCGATTTCCGATGCGGCGCTTTCCACGCGGGTGTCGTAGGCGATACGGAGCGACGACTTCGACGGGCGGCGTGCTGCTTCCAACAGCTCCCGGCGGCCCTTTCCCTCTGTCGCAACGGTCATGACGACGGGGATTCCCAGACTCTTCGAGAGCCTGGCCGCATCGATGACGTACCCCTTCTTTTCCGCCTCGTCGGCGATATTGAGATCAAGGACCACGGGAAGGTCCGTCTCGAGCAGGGCGAGCGTAAGGAGCAGCGTCCGCCTGAGGTTCTGGGCATCGCCGACCTGCAGGACGGCTCCCACATTGCCCGACAGGAGCGTACTGAGTGCCACACGTTCTTCTTCGCTGTGGGGAACGACACTGGTGATCCCGGGCGTATCCACCACGTAATAATCCAGATCCGTGGCCTTGCCGGACTTGATCTCTACCGTCGTGCCCGGATAGTTGGAGACGATAACGTACTGGCCGGTCAGCATCGAGAAGATCTTGCTCTTGCCGACATTCGGATTCCCGACCAGCACGAGCTTCCGCTCCTGCGGTTCACCTCCATGCGCCAGCGGCATCGTCCGATCTGTTTTGGGTGCCCGTTCCATATGCGAATGATTCTCATTCGCAATTTAACAGCGACTTCTTTAAAAAGCAAGGGAATTTAGAAAAAAAGGTGGGGGATGGAGCTATGCTGTAACTCCTGCAGGCTGGTCGAGAGGGGGATACAAGGCACCCTGAAAAGATAGAAGTTAAGAAGCTATGAAGTTATGAAGCTCGGAGTGGATGGAGGATTCTTTCCTTCTCTTATCCGCTCTTCCTCACTTCCGATCTTCCGATCTTCACAGGCTCGATACCGTAGACGAACAACAGGTGAGTGACGGGATGCGCAGCCCGGTCACCGGCCTCACAGACCTTTGAGCATGGCGTCGAGATTCCTGCACTGATAGCACACGATCTTTCCCTGCCTGTCCAGCAGGACGATCATGGGAACTCCCCGGACCTGGTATCGTTCGGACACCTGGCCGTCCCTGTCGAGAAGGACGGGGTAAGGAAGCTCGTATTTTGCCGCGAAAGCGGCGACCTTGGCCTCCGTTTCATTGATGTAGATATTGAGAACCTCCAGCTTCTTCTCCCTCCCCTGCCGGTAGATTTCCTTGATCCGGGGGATCTCCTCCCGGCAGTAGGGACACCACGTCGTGCCGAAAACGAGCAGGACGGGACGATCCCGCAAGTTGCCGAGACTGACATCCTGGCCCTTGAGGTCCTTGAGCCTGAAATCCGGAGCCGCGGAATCGACGGCGATCTTGGCCGGCGGGCCTTTACGGGGTTCTTCGCCGAGGGAGCAGGCGAGGGCGAATGTGCAGCAGAAGATCAGGAGGAACGGGAGCCTCATGTTCATCGTTTCAGAACCTCTCGTTTAGGCGATGAAAGCACTGTACAGAAAATAAGCGCCTGCGGCAAGCATCACGATTCCGGACAGCTTTTTCACGGCGACCATCCAGGCACCCGATTTCGGGAGGCTGGCAAGAACCCCCGTGAAGGTGCCTACGAGGACGAGCAGCGTTCCCAGTCCCAGCGAGAAGACAAGCAGGAGGGACCCGCCAAAGAGGATGTTCTGCCTGGAGGCGACAACGCCGAGGATGACGGCGAGAACCGGCGCCGTGCAGGGGCCCAAAATCAGTCCCGATGTCATCCCGATGATGAAACTCCCGAAGACGCCCCTTCGATTTCCGGCAATCAGTCCCCGGGGAACGTAACGATCCAGGGATACGTGAAAGACTTCCAGCATGGCGAGCCCCATGAGGATGAAAAGCCCGCCCAGGAGCCCCAGGGTCAGGGGGCTGGACTGTATCGTCCCGAATAGCTTGCCTGTCAAGGCCGCAAACATGCCGAGAACCGTATAGGTCAGCGCCAGGCCCAGGACAAAGAACAGCGAGATGACAAACCCTCTGACTCCGGAAGTTTCCCCCTGTCCCCCGATCACGGCAACCGTCAGCGGAATAACCGGATAGACGCATGGCGTGAAGCTGACAACGACACCCGCCAGATAGGCGGCGGCATAGGCAAACAGTACGGATTGCTCGAGATAGACCTCGAAGTGCCCGATCAGTTGCTCAAATATTTCCATCGGTCATCATCACCCTTATTTCTCATAACGCAATTCAACAGGCCCTGCAAGTAAAGGGGTGGGGTCATTGCGGAAAAGGATTTGCAATTTGGTTGCATTTATCGTAAAGGAAAATAATTACGTATGGAACACTGTGACATCCGCACCACACTCGAGAACGCAGGTCTGTCGAAGACGGTCCAGCGCGAAGCCGTGCTTTCGACTCTCATCCGGGCCGATTTGCCTCTGTGTGCAAGGGACATCCTGGTCCGGATCGGCCGGGAGTGCCGGATCAACAAGGTCACGGTTTACCGGGTCCTGGATTCGTTTCGGACGGCCGGTATCGTGAGGGAGATCCCGACGGAACACGGCGAGACGTTCTACGAGATGGCCTGCCGGCACAACCCGACCCACCCCCATTTCTACTGCCGTATCTGCCGCAGCCTGGCCTGTCTGCCGTCAGCCGGGATCGAGCAGAAGTGGCTCCAGGGCATACGCCCGGGTGATGCGGCCATCGAAAGCGTCGTCATTAACTTCACGGGATTGTGCAAAAGCTGTCAAAAAAGAAATCGAACCGTCTCCGTCTGATCGGCGGAAATGTCCTCTGGGGGCGAGATAGCGTTGTCGATGAAAAAGACTTTGATCCTTCTCCTGGTCCTGGTTTCCGTCACGGTTTGTCGGCACCCGGCGTGGGGAAACGTCGAACAATCCAGAATCTCCGTGTTTGTCAGCATCCTTCCCCAGTCCTATTTTCTCGAGCGGATCGGCGGGGACCGTGTGAGTGTGGAGGTTCTCGTCGGAGAGGGACAATCGCCCCACACCTATGAGCCGACGCCAAGACAAATGGCGAAGCTGGCCGAGGCAAAGTCCTGGTTTCTCATCGGGGTTCCCTTCGAAAGGGGGCTCGTGAAAAAGATCAGGCGGTACCATCGGAACCTGGTCATCGTCGAGACCCAGAAGGGGATTCCCTACCGTTATCCGGCCGGCCACGACCATCGGAACGACGGGCATGGCCACGGAACGGACCAGGGGGTCAAGGGCGCCGGAACGCCTGATCCGCATATCTGGATGTCTCCGAAGCTCGTAAAAATTCAGGCGCAGAACATCCATGACGCCCTGTGCCTCCTGGACCCGGCTCACAAGCAGCAATACGCCATCAATCTGAAATCCTTCCAGGAGGATCTGGACGGCCTCGATGCCAGGATCGCGCGTTCGCTCGCCCCGCTGAAGGGGAAAAAGATGTATGTATTTCACCCCGCCTTCGGGTATTTTGCGGACTCGTACGGGATGATCCAGGTGCCCATCGAAATCGAAGGGAAGGAACCGGGTGCCAGGCAGATGGCGGAACTGATCGAAAGGGCAAAAAAGGACGGTGTCAAGGTGATCTTCGTGCAGCAGCAGTTCTCGAAGAAAAGCGCCGATGTGGTGGCAAAGTCGATCGGCGGCACCGTGGTTCCGATCAATCCCCTCTCGAAAGAATATCTCACGAATCTCGAAAAAATGGCCGCTGCCGTCGAGCAGGGCCTCCGTTGACGAGCCATGAATCAAAAAAACGTTGTCACAGTCAGCCATGTATCGTTTTCCTATGACGGTGTTCCGGTTCTGGAGGATGTCAGTTTTACGATCCGGGAACGGTCCTTCATCTCCATCGTCGGCCCCAATGCCGGCGGGAAAACGACCCTGCTGAAGCTCATGCTGGGGCTGCTCCAGCCTTCGCGGGGGACTATCGAAGTCCTCGGGATGCACCCTGCGAAAGCGCGGACCCGCATCGGATACATGCCCCAGCAGGTCCAGCTCGATTTGCAGTTTCCCGTGAGCGTTCTGGATGTCGTGCTCATGGGCCGCATGGGAAGCGGAATGCGCTTCGGCCCGTACAGCGGGAGGGACAAGGCCATCGCCCTCGATTCGTTGCGAAGGCTGGAGATGCAGGACTTGAAGGATCGACCATTCATGGCCCTGTCCGGCGGACAACGCCAGCGTGTGCTCATTGCCCGGGCCCTTGCTTGCGAACCGGAGATGCTGTTATTGGACGAACCGACGGCCAATGTCGATATGGTGGTGGAAACGGAGCTTTTCGAATTGCTCCACGAAATGAGCAAGACCATCACCGTGGTCGTGGTCAGCCACGACCTGGGATTCGTCTCCCATTATGTTGAAAGCGTGGTGTGCGTCAATCGCCGGGTGATGGTCCACCCCACCACTGCCGTTACGGGAGAAGTGATCCGCGACCTCTACCTGTCCGACGTCTGCATGGTCAGGCATCATCGCCGGGATTGACGGGGAGAGAAAAGCCAAATGGGAGAATTTCTGTCGGACCTGACTCGATACCCGTTTCTTCAGCATGCCCTGATCGCCGGGGTGCTCGCGAGCGTTGCCTGCGGTATCATCGGCAGCTACGTTGTCACAAAGAAAATCAGCTACATCGCGGGCAGTATCGCCCACACCGTCCTGGGCGGTTTAGGCGCGGCTCGCTACTTCCAGGTCGTACACCACTGGGATTGGTTTGAGCCACTCTACGGTGCTGTCCTTGCCTCCCTGCTTGCGGCCCTGGCCATCGGAGTGGTCAGCATGAGGGCGCGCCAGCGGGAAGATACCGTCATCGGCGCCCTCTGGGCCATCGGCATGGCTGCGGGAATCCTTTTCATCTCCCAGACACCCGGCTACAACGAAGACCTGATGAGCTATCTCTTCGGAAGCATCCTGATGGTCTCCGCCCAGGATCTCTGGCTGATCGCCGGTCTCGATCTCCTGGTCGCAATCGTCGGCGCTCTCTTCTATAACCAGTTTCTCGCCATTTGCTTCGATGAGGAGTTTGCCCGGCTCAGGGGTGTCCGGGTCGAATTATTCTACCTCCTTCTGCTCTGCCTCACGGCTCTGACGGTCGTGCTGCTCGTCACCGTCGTGGGGATCATCATGGTCATCGCCATCATCACGCTTCCCGCCGCGGTCGCCGGTGCGTTCACGAAAAGGTTGTGGCACATGATGGTCCTTTCAGCGTTGCTGACTGTTTTTTTTACTGCGACCGGCCTTGCGTTGAGTTACGGGCCCAATCTTCCCGCCGGGGCCACCATCATCGTCATTGCGGGGGCGGCTTACCTTTTTTCCGTCGTGGGGTTGCGGTTTTTCAGGTCGAAACATTAACGGGGGGAAGACCCCGGATCTTGCCCTGATGCGCGATGTCTTGACCGGCTTTTTGCCGATACTCCTTGCACCGGCGCTGCGGACCGCCCGGCGCCTCAGCCATATGTCCCATCTCGATAACCCCTGAGAAAGGTCCGGACGATGACCATCGACGACCCCCAGTACCTGGGACACCGCGACAGGCTGAAGGCCCGGTTCGAACGGGCGGGAAGCGCCGGCCTTCAGGATTACGAGATCCTGGAGCTCATCCTCTTCTATGCCCTTCCCCGTAAGGATGTGAAGCCCCTGGCGAAGGAACTCCTGAAGCGCTTCGGCTCGCTGAAGGGGGTGCTCGACGCCGGTCGCGAGGCCCTGCAGGAGATCCCGGGCATCGGCCGCCACACGGCCGTGCTTTTCAGCATCGTCCGGGATCTCGGTTCCCTGTATCTGCGACAGAGAGCCGAGGAGCACGAGCAGATCTCCTCCACGAAGGAACTGATCGACTACTGCATCTCATCGATGGGCGGATTAAAGGACGAGCATTTTGCGGTCATATACCTCAATGCCCGCAACCGGATCATCAAGGTGGAGACGATCCAGGAGGGGATCGTGAACCAGGCCGTCGTCTATCCCCGCAAGGTCCTCGAGAAAGCCTTGAAGCACAAGGCATCGGCCATCATCCTCGTCCACAATCACCCCTCGGGCCACGTGCGCCCCTCGGACGCGGACATCCGCCTGACTCGGGTTCTGCAAGACGCCGCCCGGGTCATGGACATCGTGCTGCACGATCACCTGATCGTGGGGGAAAATCGATTCTTCAGCTTCCGCGAAGAGGGAATCCTCTGAAGAAGGGGTATAGGGTCTAGGGGATAGGGTCTCGGGTTAAAGAAAAAAGCCTTCTTCCTTCCCGATGCCCGATACCCCATACCCGATACCTCCTTACAGGTTTATACTTGTGAAAGGGATGGGCATGAAGGTCAGGGCAAAGCAGAACATGGCCAGGTACCCGATGGCCAGGCGCCTGTTGTCGAGTTCACCCCATTCGTAGATCACCGGCGGGTGGCGCACGCCCAGGATGAGCAGGATCCCTCCCCAGATGAGCCACCCCTCCCACCCCACGATCCCGAGAACCAGCAGCATCCCCACCACCATCCAGGCCACTTCCCGCTGCCGGGCTCCGAAAATCGCATAAACGATGTGTCCGCCGTCGAGCTGCCCCACGGGAATGAGGTTGAGGGAGGTGACCAGAAGGCCGATCCAGCCCGCAAAGGCCACGGGGTGGAGGATCACGTCCTGGTCCGGGCCTATGGTCCCGTTGACGAGCCAGTTGATGGCCGAAAACAGGGCGCACTCGCCGAGGTGGATGCCGACCCCTTCGGTCTGTACCGCAGGGACGATCTGTGAGAGTGCAAGCCCGATGAACAGGACGGGAATGGTCACGGCAAGACCGGTGAGCGGCCCCGCCGCCCCGATATCGATGAGAGCATTCCGGTCCGAAATGGGGGACTTCATGGCGATGAAAGCCCCGAAAGTCCCCACGAGGGTGGGCCCGGGGATGAAATAGGGGAAACTAACCTCCACTCCGTGCCTCCTGGAGGCCAGCCAGTGACCCATCTCGTGACAACCCAGGATGAGCAGAAGCGTGAAGGAAAAGGGGATGCCTTTCCGGATTTCCAAAGGGGCCTCGAAAGGGTTTACCCCCGCCTGCAGGGCGCCCGCCACGAGGGTGGTCAGCACCGTAACGGCGAAAAGACCCGCCGGGACGACAGGGTGGTTAAACCCGCGGCTGGAAAGGATTCTGCGAAATGTCGATTTCAGGCCCATAAATAAAAAGGGATCATATCTCCATATGACCCCTTGTGTCTGCAAGTTGTCTTGTGGCGGCTCAAGAGATAGTCTCTTCGTCTTCCAGGTTCACCTTGTCGCGTAGCTCCTTCCCGACCTTGAAGAAGGGTAGCCGCTTCGGCGAGACGGTGATGTTCATGCCGGTCTTTGGGTTTCGGCCCGTGTAGGACTCATAGTCCCGGACCACGAAGCTTCCGAAGCCGCGGATCTCGATCCGGCCGCTGATCTTCAGCTCTTCCGTAAATCCTTTGAATATGAGATTGACCACGTCGGTGGCCTTCTTCTCCGTCAGGTTCTCCCGCCTCGCCAACTCCTCGATCAATCCCGACTTGTTCATGTTCCCCCCCGTATCAAAGCGAAATAAGCCGCAAGGGCTTGTCGATGCAAAAATAAAAAGGGATTAATTGCGCGTTTTCATTGGATATTAGTTTCGGTCAGGACGGAATGTCAAGAACATTTTTAACCTTTTTTCCTTTTTGGGCCGAGAAGCTCTTCGATTTCCCTCTTCCGGAGGTGGCGGTATTCGCCCGGTTTGAGCCTGTCCAGCTCCAGCTTTCCCAGCCCGACCCGGATCAGCCGCGCAACGGGATGCCCGAGGGCCTCCATGGCCCGACGGATGATGCGGTTGCGGCCCTCGGTAATGGTGATCCGGAGCCACTGGCTTTTCTCGTTGTATTTCTCCTCGCGCACCTCTTTGACCGAAAAGGGCCCGTCCTCCAGTTTGATCCCTTTGAGCATGGCCTGGATGTCCTTCCGGACGAGCCGTCCCCTGACCTTGACGAGATAGGTGCGCGGGATCTCGTACCGGGGGTGCTGGATGCGCTCTGCGAAATCGCCGTCATTGGTCAGGATCAGCAGACCCTCGGAGTCATAGTCGAGCCTTCCCACGGGGTAGACACGCTTGCCGATGTCGTAGAGGAGGTCAGTGACCACGGGCCGTCCCTCGGGATCTTTCAGGGTCGTCACATATCCCGCCGGCTTGTTCAGGACGAGATAGAGCCTCTCGACCTCCGTCGTGATCAGTCTGCCGTCCACCCGGATCTCATCCCGATCGGGATCGGCCTTGGTCCCGAGCTGCCGGATGACCCGGTCGTTGACCTGGACCTTCCCGGCAAGGATGAGTTCCTCGGCCGCCCTCCTCGAGCAGATGCCCGCGGCGGCGATGATTTTCTGGAGCCGCTCCTCCATGAGGGCTATTCCTCCATCTCCGTGATCTCCCTCATCGTGGGGAGCTCGGAGAGATCTTTCAGATCGAAGACCTCGAGAAATCGTTTCGTCGTGCCGTACATGATGGGTTTGCCCGGAACGTTCTTTCGCCCCACGATCCGGACGAGTTTCTTTTCCAGAAGCCCCTTGAGCGATCCGCTCACGTCGACTCCGCGGATCTTCTCGATCTCCTGCCTCGTCACGGGCTGCCGGTAGGCAACGACGGAAAGGGTCTCCATGGCCGCGGGTGAAATGGGAACGGGCCGGATGCCTCTCAGCTTCTTGATCCAGGGGGCGTAATCCGTTTTCGTCCTGAACTGGTATCCGCCGGCCACCTCCATGAGGCAAAGGCCGCCGCTTCGCTGACGGTACTCCAGCATCAAATCCTGCAAAATCTCCAGGATCGCCTTGCGATCCATGTCCCCCAGGATGTCTTTCAGACGCTCCACCGAGAGGGGGGCATCCGACGCGAAGACGAGCGCTTCGACAATGGCTCTCACATCATCCATCGGTTGATTCCTCCACTGCCGGGAAAATTCGGATCGGCCCGAACGGATCGGCCTGAAAAGCCCTGACAACCCGCATTTTCATGAGCTCGAGGATGGCCAGGAGCGTGTAAATAATGCCCTTTCGGGTACGGCTCGTCTTCAGCAGATCCGTGAAGGACAGGCTCTTCTCCCGCGCGAGGTCCTCCAGGATTTCGTTGATCCGGTCGGAGAGCGAGATCCGCTCCGTGTCGATCTCCAGGAGGTCCTCCTTGTCCATCCGCTCGGCGACCTGCTTGAACGCCTCGATGAGCTCGAAGAGGGTCACCTCGACCATGGAGTCCTCTTCCTCGCCGGGTGTCTCCTCGACGGGCTGGATCCGTTTGAAGACGTCCCGGTCCAGAAGCTTCCTCTTGTCCAGGCTGAGGGCCACTTCCTTGAAGGCCTGGTACTCGAGCAGCTGCCTGACGAGATCCGCCCGGGGGTCGGCCTCCTCCTCGCCTTCCTTCTCCCCTTCCTCGACGGGCAGGAGCATTTTCGACTTGATGTGGACAAGCGTTGCCGCCAGCACGAGGTACTCCCCGGCCAGGTCGAGATTGAGGGCCTTCATCATCTCGAGATGGGCCAGGTACTGTTCCGTGATGAGGGCCATGGGGATGTTGTAGATGTCGAGCTCGTTCTTCCGGATCAGGTAGAGCAGAAGATCGAGCGGCCCTTCAAAGATGTCGAGTTTGACCTCGTAGCTCATGGCGTTCAGATCCGGATGGCCTCGCGGACTTCGGCCATCGTCGCCCGGGCCACCTTCCGGGCCCGTTCGTTGCCGTCGGCGATGATGTCGCGCACTTCCTGCATGTGGGCCCGGTAGTAGTCCTGCTTCTCGTGGATCGGCTCGAGCCCTTCCGCAATGCGCAGGGCCAGCCGCTTCTTGCACTGGACGCAGCCGATGGCGGCCTTGCGGCAGTCCCTTTCGATCTCGTCGACCTCGGCCGCTGGGGAGTAAAGGTTGTGGAAGCTGAAAACGTTGCAGACCTCCGGCCTTCCGGGGTCGCTTTTTTTCTGGCGCTGCGGGTCGGTGAACATGGACTCGATCTTCTTGCGCAGCTCCTCGCCCCGGTCGGTGAGGAAGATGGCGTTGTCGTAGGACTTGCTCATCTTGCGTCCGTCGATCCCCAGGAGCTTCGGCACCTCCGTCAGGAGCGGCTCCGGGATGGGGAAGATCTCGCGGTAGAGGAAGTTGAAGCGCCTTGCGATCTCCCGGGTGAGCTCCACGTGGGGCAGCTGGTCGACGCCGACGGGCACGCCATAGGCCTTGTACATGATGATGTCCGCCGCCTGGAGAACGGGGTAGCCGAGAAACCCGAAGGTCGAGAGATCCCGGTCGGCGAGCTCCTGCTTCATTTCCTTGTAGGTCGGATTGCGTTCGAGCCAGGGCAGCGGGGTGATCATGCACAGCAGCACGAAGAGCTCCGCGTGCTCGACGACGGAGGACTGAACGAAAAGGGTGCTTTCCTTCGGGTCGAGCCCGGCGGCCAGCCAGTCAATGGCAATGTCGATCCGGTTGGCGCGGATCTCCTCGGTGCGGTTGTAATCCGATGTGAGGGCGTGCCAGTCGGCGATAAAGTAGAAACACTCGTAGCCGCCGTCGTTCTGCAGATCCACCCAGTTCTTCAGTGCACCGAGGTAGTTTCCCAGGTGCAGCTTGCCCGTGGGCCGAATTCCACTCAGGATTCTTCGTTTCGTTGCCATATCCCCTCTTGCACGCCGCTCAATCCCGGCCTTGTCGTTTATCGGAAAGCGCCCGGGCATGACCCGGGCGCCCTGCTCGTATAACAGAATTGCCTGCCCGTGTCAACGGCAAGCGAGCCCAAGTTCAAGGAAAAACACGGCAATTTTCCTTAATCCCCGCCTTGCCCCAGAACCCGAAGCACTTTCATCAGCTGCGCTTCCAGGACTTTCTCTCGAGCCGGTCTCCCCTTCAGCCTTTCGATGATGCCGAGATCCGACAACCTCCTGAGCGTCCGTGCCGGCTCGGGCTCCTCGAGGATCAACCGCAATTCCGTCGCAATCCGGTAATCCTCCAGTTCCTCGAGGAGTTCCCGGGACAGGGCTTCGGCGATCCATTGCTCCGTGGACCGGACGATCCGGAAATCGAGCCTCTTTTCGAACCGGACGGCCCGGAAGATCCTCGTGGGGTCGTCGATGAAGCTTCGTTCGTGGAGAGCCCGGATGCGCTTCTCCCGAATATCGCGGGTGCCGCCGAAATCATCGAGAAGGCGGCCGAATTCCCCGGGCATCAGCGAGACGGCCATCGCGTTGACCGTGAAATCCCGCCGGAACATGTCGTCCCGGATGGAGCCGGGCGTCACCCGGGGCAGCGCCGCGGGCCGCTCGTAGATTTCCGTGCGGGCCGTGGCGATGTCCACCTTGGTCCGGTCGGGAAACGTGAGGGTGGCGGTCCCGAATCTCTCATAGCTCTTCACCCTTGCATGCAACCGCCCGGCAAGTTTCCCGGCAAACCGGATCCCCGCCCCCTCTGTGACGATGTCCACGTCGACACTCTGCAATCCCATCAGGACGTCCCGGACCACGCCGCCTGCGATGTAGGCGCCATATCCCATCTCGCGGGCCAGGGTCCCTGCCTCGAGGAGGACACCCTGCAGAGCCGGGCTCAACGTCTTTTTGATCCCTTCCGTGATGTTCGTCATGACCGCCCTTCGCGTCCTGTCGGGTCAAAAAAAGACCTCCGTGTTACCACAGGCGGAGGTCTTCTATGGATGGATGATTACCCGGGATCAGATGTTCACGACGTCGCTCAGCCCCTTGCCGGCCCTGAATCGGACTACTTTTTTGGACGGAATATCGATGGCGCCTCCCGTTTTGGGGTTCCGGCCCGTTCTGGCCTTGCGCTGCACACAGCTGAAGGCCCCGAACCCGACCAGGCTCAGTTTTCCCGTTTTCTTGAGTTCCTCGCCGACAGCCTCGATGTACGCCTCGAGGGCCCTGCCGGCTGCCGATTTTGAAATCCTGGCCTCTTTTGCCATCACGTTGATCATGTCCTGCTTTGTCATAACGCGTCCCCCTTTCGTTCACGGCAACCGATTTGAATGAAAAGAACCACGCGGGCGCGGCTCGCCCTCAACCAACAGGCGCTCTTCAGGATGATCTCGTTCAGAAATCGTTGACAGTTGATCAGGGGTTCTGGGATTTGGTCTGTTTCGGAATCTGATACACGGAAAGTGAGATTTTCTAACACAAAAAACCGGCGGCAGGCAAGAGAATTCGCCACTCCGGCCACGGCTGCGGATCCGCTTCACTTTTTCGCTTTTTTCAGGATTAGGAAATACAGCTCGCCCTCCTCCTTGAGATGACCCGCCGTGATCTCCGCCTCGCTGCCCCTTCCGCAGAACAGATCCACCCGCCCGGGGCCTGTGATGGCGCCCCCCGTGTCCTGGTTCAGGACAAACCGGGAGAACGGGGCCCTGGAGAGGATATCGCCGCCGGGTCCGATGACCGGTTTTCTGGTCTTGATGAAGGCAAGCGCCCCCCGCGGAAAAATCGTCTGATCCGTCGCGATGGAACGGCCGCCCGTGAGTGCCACTCCGATACTGCCGACGGGACCCTCGTCGACGGTGCGGAAAAACACATAGCTTTCGTTGTAGTTGAGGATCTCCCGGGCCTCCTCGGGGTGCTCCCTCAGGTACTTCTTGATTCCCTGCATGGACAGGTTCTCCCGGGTGGCCTTCCCCGAATCGATCAGGAGCCTTCCGATGCTCCGGTAGGCCCTGCCGTTGGACTGTGCGTAGCTCACCTGGAAGCATGCCCCGTCGTGAAGACAGACCATTCCCGAGCCCTGGATGTGGAGAAAGAAAATGTCGACGGGATCCGAAAACCAGGCGATCTCCAGCCCCCTGTTTTCGAGGGCTCCCGCCCCGTCGATTTCCTCACGCGTAAAGTAGGGAACCAGCTCGCCGTTCTCGAGACGGCCGACCAGCCTCTCATTGCGGTATTTCTCGCGGAATTTCCCGAGTTGGACAACGACCGAGTCGTCGGGCTTGCGGTAGATGGGATAGCGGTAGAGGTCGGTCCTCTCGAGAGACCCTTTCAGGACGGGCTCATAATAGCCGGTGAAAAGAACCTTGCCGGACGGAGCGCTGCCGGAGGCCCTGTAGACGTCGAAGGCCCCCCGCACTCTTCTTTCGATTGCGGCGGGGGAATCGCCGCTCTCGACGATCTCCAGGAACGCCTGAAGCGTTTCCTTCATGTCGCTTACCGTAAAACGCTTCTCCCCCATCCGGTACGTGGATCGCTCCGGGAGCCTGGCGTAGTACTCCAGGCTCTTTCGCAGGGCCCTGCCGAGCGATTCACGGTCCAGATCGTCCCGGAGAACGGGGAGATCGCCGGCGGTGACAGCGGCAAGCGGCGGCCCCTCCTTTTGCGGTGGAGGGGGCGCAGGCACGACAGGCGGCTTCCTGAAGAACGCACAGCCGCCGACGAGCAGGATCAGGCAGCCAAGAATGATCAGTATCGTTTTCTTCATGGGCTTCAATGTAAATCCCCCTCGAACTGATGGAAGTTAGGAAGTGAAGAAGAGCAGAAGAGCGGAAAGGAGAAGGGCTTCTTTCCTCCTCTTATCCGCTCTTCCTAACTTCCGCTCTTCCTATTTTCATCAACTTCGGGGCCTGCAGACAATCTCCTTGCGGTATGCCGAGAAGTGCGGGACCTGTGGCTCGGATCACAGCTCGATGATCATCGCATACTCGTCACAAAAGTCCGGATACTTCCAGCACTTGAAACAGTCCGACCAGATCTTCTCCGGCAGCTCCGTGCGCTGGACCTCATGGAACCCCATCCTGTTGAAAAAATCTTTCTGGTAGGTGAGCGCGAAGACCCGGTAGATTTCCAGGGTGATCGCTTCCGAGATGCAGGCCTCGACCAGCTTCTTGCCGATACCCTTGTGACGGGCCTCATCGGATACATAGAGGGAGCGGATCTCGGCGAGATTTTCCCAGAACAGGCTCATGCCGACGATCCCCACGATGGGTCCGTCGTCGTCTTCCATGTACACGTAGAAGTCCCGCAGGTGGTTGTAGAGATCCACGAGCGCCCGGGGCAGCATCTCGCCCTTGGCCGCAGAGAGGTTGATCATCCGGTGCATCATTTTCACGTCACTGGTCTTTGCTTTTCTCAACATTTCGACACTCGTCTATTTCGTTGGTTCGTTGATTTCGTTTGTTTCGTCAGCAAAAAGGGTATCGGGTTTTGCGTATAGGGGCTGAGGGTACCCAAGATTGTTTTATAGAAGAAATCTTATTCCTACCCGATACCCGAGCCCCGATACCCGATACCCTTCTTGTGCCGATACCCTATACCCGAAACCCTAGTCCCTTCTTTTTGCCGCCTTCAACATTTCCTTCGCGGCAGCACGGGTCTTGTCCGTGACTTCCACCCCGCCGAGCATCCGTGTGATCTCCTCGAGGCGCTCATCCTCCGCCAGGTTTTTCACGTCCGTTCTCGTCCGCCCGTCGTTGACACGTTTCACGACCCGGTAGTGCGTCTGGCCGAATGATGCAATCTGCGGAAGGTGTGTGATGCAGATGACCTGGTGGTTACGCGCGATGTCCCGGAGTTTTCGTCCCACGATCTCCGCCGTGGCTCCGCCGATGCCGCTGTCCACTTCGTCGAAGATGACCGTTCCGACGGAGCCCGCCCGGGCGAGAACTTTCTTCATGGCGAGCACGATCCGCGAGAGTTCCCCTCCCGAGGCGATCCGGTTGAGCGGCTTGAGTTGTTCCCCCACGTTGGTGGACAGGTAAAACTCCAGTTGATCGATTCCCCGGGAGTGCAGAAGCGGTGTCTTCTCGTCGTCCAGTTGGGGCTCTTTGAACGAGACCTGGAAACGCGCCTTTTCCATCATCAGGTCATGGATCTCCCCTTCGACGGCCTTCTCCAGGGATGAGGCCACGCGTCTCCGCTCGGCGGAAAGAGCTCCCCCCAGCTCCTGCAGGGAGGCTTTTTTCAGCATCAGCTCCTGCTGCAGGCTCTCCATCTCCCCGGCAACGTTCGAGATCCCGTCCAGTTCGCCCTTCAGGGACTGCCCCGTCTTCAGGACGCTCTCGATGGATCCGCCGTGTTTCTTTTTCAGCCTCCCGAGCACTTCGAGCCGGTCGTCGATCTCCTCGAGGCGTGAAGGGTCGGAGGGGATTTTGTTCAGGTAGTCCCGCAGGCTTCTCGCCGCATCTTCGAGCTGGATGGCGAGCGACTTCATCTCTTCGTCCGAGATCTCGACATTCGGATCGATCCGGCGGATTTCCCGGATGTGGCCGGTGACGCGGCTCATCTGGCCCAGGACCGACTCCTCTTTCCCGTAGAGAATTTCGTAGGACTCGCGGGCAAGCTCGGCCAGCTTCACCGCGTTGGAGAGAATCTTTTTTTCCTCCTGGAGCGAGAGGTCCTCGCCGGGCTTGAGGGCCGCCTTTTCGATCTCGTTCACCTGGAACCGCAGGAAGTCCTCCCTCTCGGCGCGATTGCGGTTTTTTGCCGCCAGATCATCCCGCCTCGCCTTCAGTTCCTGGTATCCCTCGTAGAGAGACAAAAACGCTCTTCGTTGTCCGCCCAGGTTCCCGAACTCATCGAGGATGTCGATGTGGCTCTCCGGATCGAGCAGGACCTGGTGCTCGTGCTGGCTGCAGATATTGACGAGGGCCTCGCTGATCTCGCCGAGCATGGTTACGGTGGCGAGGTTCCCGTCGATGTAGACCCGGTTCTTGCCCGATCGGGACACCACCCGTTTCACGACAAGCTCGCGGCCGGGACGGAAGCCCATCGCATTGAGCCTGGCCTGGAGGAGCTTGTAGGGACCGATGTCGAAGGCCGCTTCCACGATCGCCGAGTCCTCATCGGACCGGATCAGATCCGAAGAGGCGCGGTCCCCGAGCAGAAGCCCGATGGCGCCGATGAGGATCGACTTGCCTGCCCCCGTCTCGCCCGAGATGACGTTCAGACCGTCATGAAAGGCCAGGTTGAGCCTGTCGATGATGGCGAAATTGGTGATGCCCAGTTCCTTCAGCATGTTACTTACGATTCGCAGCCGTGGGGGATCCGCCCCACCCGAGTTTGGATCGCAGGATCTGCAGGTAATCCCTCCTGGGGGACACGATCAGCTTCGCCGTGCAGTCCGATTTGCGGACCGTTATGGAATCGCCGGGTTTCAGGTTGTAGGACACCTGCCCGTCGCAGTTCATGGTGGCCCCCGCCTCGCGTGTCCAGAGCACGACCTTCAGGACCGCCGTCTCCGGCAGGATGACCGGCCGGTTCGTCAGGGTATGGGGACAGATGGGGTTGAGGATGATCGTGTTCAGCACGGGAAACACGATAGGCCCACCCGCCGAGAGCGAATAGGCTGTGGACCCCGTCGGCGTTGAGATGATGAGACCGTCGGCCCGATAGGTCGTCAGGTACTGGCCATCGACGACGGTCTCCAGATCAACCATGCGCGAGTAGTTGCCGCGGTTGATCACCACATCGTTCAGCACGGAACACTCGAAACTCTCGCCCCTCTCGTCGTAGACGGCGACATCGAGCATCATGCGCTTCTCCGTCCGGTAGTCCCCTGCCAGAACCCCTTCCAGGGCATCGAACATCTCGTTGAGATTGATGACGGTGAGATAGCCGAAGGTCCCCATGTTGACGCCGAGTATGGGGACATCCGACTTACGCATGAGCCGGGCAGCCTGCAGGAGCGTTCCGTCCCCGCCCATGGTGACCACGAGATCAACGCGGTGGCCGAGTTCATCGCCATGATAGCCCCGGGCGCCGAGCTTTGCGGCCACTTCTTTTTCCAGCAAAAGCTCCAGGCCCCTGGCTTTCGCCCACTCGAAAAGCCTTGCGATGTTCTCCACCACGTGGCCCTTGTTCGCGTTTCCGATCACGCCGATTCTCTTGATGCCCATCTGCCAGAACCCCTCAGAATTTCGGCAGAAAAGTAACACAAATCGGACGTGCTGTCTATCACGATGTGCCCTCTCGGGCCGCTCAACAATGCCCGGATGCAAGGCACCCTGAAAGGACGGAAGTTAGGAAGCTATGAAGTTGGGAAGCTCGGAGGGGATGGCCGTTTGATCCCTTCTCTTATCCGCTCTTCCTCACTTCCGATCTTCCGATCTTCACAGGCTCGATACCGGTAGACGAACAAATGGCGAGTAGCGGACTGCGCCCCATTCAACAGTCCGCTTTTCACAATCGCCATTGACAAGGTGTGCATTCGTGCGCTACGGTGCCTGACTTCAGGAGGAGTAACATGGGACTTTTGAAAGGATCGCTGACCTTTTCGAGATATCGCGTCAGAGGGGACATTCCCGCGGAATTCCGCCCCTTCTTCGACAGGCAGATCAAGAAGTACGCCTTCCAGGAGTTGACGACCTCCGCCGAGGATCGGGCCTTCGGCTGGACGAGCCTCGAGAATCCCCTGGACACCCGATTCGAAGGCGCCCGTTACAGCGCGGGGGATTTTTTCTATTTCGCCCTTCGTGTAGACAAGAAGTCCATCCCGCCGGCCCTGCTCCGCCTGAAGTGCCTCGAGGAAGAGAGGAAATCCCTCAAGGACAGCGGCAAGAAGCGACTCTTCCGCGAGCAGACCAAGGAGATCAAGGAGCGCGTCTACCTCCATCTGCTGACCCGGGCCTATCCCGTTCCGTCATTCTACGACGTCCTGTGGGCCCCCTCGGGCGGCTGGCTTCTCGCCGGTTCCCACGCGGACAAGGTTTTCGAGATTTTCGAGGATCTTTTCAAGATTTCCTTCAAGTTGCGATTGGCCCCCTGCCTTCCCTGGGATCCCGATGCCCTCGATACGAAAACCGCCGCCGCGGTAGCGGCCCTGGAGGGGGGACACTTCCTGGAGCCCGGCAGAAGCGCAGCCGACAGGGCCGATTCGGCATTGCTGGCCCGGGAGTTCATGACTTGGCTTTGGTTCAAATCGGAGGAACGCGACGGGACCATTTCGATGCCCGGCCAGACGGACATGAGCCTCAGTTTCGAGAAAAGGGTCGTCCTGGAGTCCGGCGAGGGGGAGTACTCCGAGACCGTGGCCTGCCAGGGCCTTCATGCCGACCTGCGTGAAGGAAGGGCCGCTATCCGCGAGGGGAAAAAGGTGCGGGAAGCCCGGATTCGCCTGGAGAAGGACAGTGACCGATGGGAGTTCACCCTGAAGGCCGACCGGTTCCAGTTCCAGTCCATGAAACTCCCCCCCGTGGGAGGGTTCGATGAGGAAGGAGAGGAAAAGGAAGGCGGCATCCTCGAGAGGGTCTATCTCGTCGAGACGGCGCTGAAGACCATGGACGGCCTCTTCGACTTTTTCCTCAAGCGGCGCCTTTCACCCCAGTGGGTCAGCGAGGAAATCCCGCGCATCAAGACATGGTTAAAGGCGTAAGCCGCTACGCGGCCGGAACCGGGTATCCGGAGTCCGGATTCCGGAATCCCGAATCCCGGTTTCATCAATGGCCACTGGTCACGAGAGGGCCTTTCAGGGCTTCGAGGAGTGCCAGATTCTGCTCTTCCGTCCCGACGGTGATGCGGATCTTGTCGTCAAGCCCCGGACGGTCCCAGTAGCGGACCAGGATCCCCCGGTCCCTGAGTTCATAATACAGGTACCGGGCATCGCCCCTGGGCGGGCGTGCCAGGATGAAGTTTGCCTGCGAGGGCCAGAGTCTGAATTTCATCTTCTCGAGGGCCTTCGCGAGTTTTTCCCTGGAGGCTTTTATCTTCCCTGCATTGTCCTTCATCCAGCCCTGGTCGTTCATGGCGGCTTCACCGAGGCGCAGCGCCACGGCATCGACGTTGTAGCTGTCCTTGATCTTGATGAGCCCTTCCAGCAGCGCGGGCCGCGCCACTCCGAATCCCAGGCGAAGCCCGGCCAGGGAATACCCCTTCGAAACCGTCCTGAGCACGATGACGTTCTCATGCCGCGAAACCAGTTCCAGCGCATTCGAGTCGGCGAAATCCGTGTAAGCCTCGTCGATGACGAGCACCCCCTTGAGTCCTGCAGCGAGCTTTTCCAGGTCCTTCACAGGTGCCACCGTTGCAGAGGGATTGTTCGGCGTGCAGACGAAGGTGAGATCCGCCTGGGCCGCCAGCAACCCTTCCACAGGCAGGTTGTAGTCCTCGTCGTAGGGAACTTCCGCCGTCGCAGCGGCCTGCATCTCGGCCAGGGTGATATAAAGCGAATAGGTCGGCATGGGGTAGGCGATTTTCCTGCCCGGTTCGAGAAAAGCCCGCGCCAGAAGCGCCAGCATCTCGTCGCTGCCGTTTGCCGCCATCACCCAGTCCACGGGGACTCCGTAGATCGTTGCCGCCGCCTCGCGGGCCATCGCGGCCATCGGGTCGGGATAGCGCCGGAGCCATTCGCCCTCGAATTCCCTCAGGACCTTCATGACCGCGGGCGAAGGCGGATAAGGATTTTCGTTGGTGTTGAGCTTGATGACGTTCGAACCCGGCGGGGGCTGCTCGCCCGGCACGTAGCCTTCCATGTTCTTCACGTTGTCCCGAAAATTGATCATTGAAACTCCGGAGAAGTGTTAGGTGTTATGTGTTATGTGTTACGAAAAGAGGTCGGCAGGGATTTAAGCCTGTAGCCTGTAGCCTGTAGCCTGTAGCCTGTAGCCTGTAGCCTGTAGCCTGTTACCTGCCACCTGTCACCTCGTACTTTGCGCCCTGGTATGTGTCTCTCTTTTCCAGCTCCCTGTCAATGGCATTGAGCACCTTGAGTTTATTGGACGCCCAGTCCGGGCCGAGGTAGATGTCCCGGTAACCCTCTGCCGTGATCCGCTGGATCACCGTTTGTGGGGGGAGGACCTCGAGGATGTCGCAGACGGTCGAGACGTACTGCTCCTGCGAAAGCAGCGCGATCTTGCCCTCCTCGTAGAGGCGCCCCACCCCGGTCCCGCGCAGCGCGAGCAGGGAATGGATCTTGATGCCGTCGACGGGAAGGCCCGCAACGGCCCTTGCCGTCCCGATCATGTCTTCCCGGCTTTCACCGGGCAGCCCCGCAATGATGTGCGTGCATATCAGGAGGCCCCTGCCCGCCGTCTTCCGCACGGCTTCGACGAAGGTTGCCGCATCGTGGCCGCGACCGATCCGCTCCAGCGTCCTATCGTGGATGGACTGCAGCCCGTACTCGATCCAGACGTGCTTTGTCTTTGCATACTCCTGCAAAAGATCCAGAATCCCCCCATCCACGCAGTCCGGCCTCGTGCCGATGGAAATGCCGATCACATCCTCCTGCGTGAGTGCTTCGTCATAGAGCGCCCTGAGCTTCTCGACGGGCCCGTAGGTGTTCGTGAACGTCTGGAAGTAGGCAATGAACTTCGCCGCGCCACGGAGGTTCCGGTACAGGGCCTTGCCGGACCGGATCTGCTCCGCGACCGAAGGCAGGGACCCCTTTTGCCGCAGGGCCGATCCGCGCCCGTCACAGTATGCGCAGCCTCCCACGGCGAGCTTTCCGTCGCGGTTCGGGCAGGTAAACCCCGCGTCGATCTGGAGTTTGTGGACCTTGCACCCGAACCGATTGACAAGGAAGCTCTTGAAATCGTAGTAGCGTTTTCGGTTGTTCCAGAAGTCCGGCTTCGGCATAGAGGGACAAATCGGTTGTTTTTTTGAGGCGATGTTATAGAATCGCCTTTGCAAAAGCAAGGGCGATCGTGACTCGGCATTCGTCCCTACACCCAAGTCCCCCGTCCCCTGCACACGTGATTGCACCTGAGTGAACATAGGTGGCATAGAGGCATGTCGAAGTGTTATGACGTCATTGTCGTGGGCGGCGGACACGCGGGCTGCGAGGCGGCGCTGGCCGCTGCGCGCATGGGGTGCGGGACCCTTCTGTTCAACATCAATCTCGACTCCATCGCCCTCATGTCCTGCAATCCCGCNNCAGCTCGTCAAGGAGATCGACGCCCTCGGCGGCGAGATGGGCAGGATCGCCGACCGGACGGCCGTCCACTTCCGCCTTCTGAACTCCTCGAAGGGCCCCGCCGTCCAGTCCTCCCGCGTCCAGTGCGACAAGCAGCTCTACCGCCTGGCCATGAAGGCCGTCGTGGAGCATCAGAAAAACCTGCAGCTCCGGCAGGGCCTCGTCAACCGCATTGCCTTCGAGGGCGGCAGGGTCACAGGCGTCATCGACAGCACGGGCTTCTTTTACCCCGGCAGGGCCGTCGTCATCACCACGGGCACCTTTCTCAACGGGCTCATCCACATCGGGACCTTCCGGACGCCGGCGGGACGAGCCGGCGAGATCGCCTCCGTCGACCTGGCCGAATCCCTGCGCGGGCTGGGCTTCGAGATGGGACGGATGAAGACGGGCACCCCGCCGCGCCTCAAGGCCTCCACGATCGACTTCGACCGGCTGGAGCGCCAGGACAGCGACCCCAGTCCCGTGCCCTTCTCCTACAAGACGGAGAGGCTCCGAGAGGAGAGACTGCCCTCCTTCTTTTCGCACACGACGGAGGAGACGCACAAGCTGATGAGGGAAAACATCCAGCTTTCGCCCCTTTATTCAGGAGTCATCACGGGGGTCAGCGCGCGCTACTGCCCGTCTCTCGAGGACAAGGTGGTGCGCTTTGCCGACAAGGGGCGCCACCCCGTCACGCTGGAGTTCGAGGGACTCGACACGGAAGAGATTTATGCCAAGGGGCTGGGAAACTGCCTGCCCCTGGAGCTGCAGGAAAAGATCGTGCACAGCGTCCCCGGGCTGGAGAAGGCCGAGATCATGCGCCCGGCCTATGCCATCGAGTACGACTATGTCCAGCCGACGGAGTTGAAGCAGACCCTGGAGACGAAGCGCATCGAGGGCCTGTTTCTCGCCGGCCAGATCAACGGCACCTCCGGCTACGAGGAGGCCGCCGCCCAGGGCCTCTGGGCGGGAATCAACGCGGCCTCGCAAATCCAGGGACGGCAGCCATTCGTGCTGGAGCGATCCGAGGCCTACATGGCGGTCATGGTCGATGACCTCGTGACGCGGGGTGTCGACGAGCCCTACCGGATGTTTACCTCACGCGCGGAGTACCGGCTGCTGCTCCGGGAGGACAACGCGGCGATCCGCCTGATGGGAAAAGGGCATGAGCTCGGCCTTGTCCCGGACGATCCCTACCGGGAGTTGCAGGACAGGATCCGGCAGATCGAGAAGGGGATGCGGTATCTCTCCTCGAAGGTCCTCTATCCTACGGTCGAGACCAACCGGATTCTTGCGGAACGGGGGTCGCCTCCCATCCGCAAGCCCATGTCTTTTTTCCATCTTCTCAAGAGACCGGACTTGCGATATGATGACCTCGCGGTTTTTGGCGCGGAGCTTCCGGCTGTCGGCAAGACCGCCGCGAAACAGATCGAAATCGAGGCCCGCTACGAGGATTACATCCGGCGGCAGGCCGAGTCGATTGAAAAGTTTCGTGAGCTCGAGAGGAAATTGCTGCCCGGCGACGTCGACTACTTCGCGATTCCCGGCCTCTCCAACGAACTCAAGTGCAAGCTCGACGCGATCCGCCCTTCCTCCATCGGCCAGGCCAGGCGCATCCCCGGGATCACCCAGGCGGCCCTGGCGGCGGTCCTGGTCCATTTAAAAAAGATGGAGCTGGAAGCCAAGGCTTCCGCACAGGCATCATCCTTGTCGAAGAGATAACGGGGCAACCCTGAAGAAGGAGGGTTTCTATGCGCTGGGAAGACCAGGAAAAGAGCGACAATGTAGAGGACAGGCGGGGGATGCGCGTTTCGCGGGGGATGATGGGGGGCGGGATCGGCACCGTGATCCTCGTACTCGTGGCCCTCTATTTCGGGATTGACCCGTCCGTGATCATGCAATCCATGCCGGACAGCGGGCCGTCCGTGACGCAGCAACAGCAGCAGACGCCCGGGGCAGATCCCATGAGCCAGTTCGTTTCGGTTGTCCTGGCCGACACGGAAAAGACCTGGCACGGCGTATTTCGCAGTTACGGCAGAACCTACCAGGAGCCGAAGCTTGTCCTGTTCACGGGGGCTGTCCAGTCCGCCTGCGGTTTCGCCCAGGCGGCCATGGGGCCCTTCTACTGTCCCGAGGACCACAAGGTATACATCGATCTGGCCTTTTACGAGGATCTGAAGACCCGCTTCAAGGCACCCGGCGATTTCGCCCAGGCCTACGTGATCGCCCATGAGGTCGGCCACCACGTGCAGAACCTGCTGGGGATCACCGAAAAGGTCCAGGGGGCCATGCAGCGCGTGAGCAAGGCCGAGGCGAACCGCCTTTCCGTGAGGATGGAACTGCAGGCCGACTGCCTGGCAGGCGTCTGGGGCTTCCATGCGGACAAATCCCGCAGGATCCTCGAGGCGGGCGACCTGGAAGAGGCCCTGCGGGCCGCCAGCGCCATCGGCGATGACCGGATCATGAAGCAGACCCGAGGCACGATCGTCCCCGATGCCTTCACCCACGGGACATCGGAACAGAGGGTGCGCTGGTTCAAGCGGGGCTTCGAAACGGGTGATCTGAATCAATGCGACACCTTCAAGGCCGCATCCATCTAGGGCCGGACTGAAGGGACAAATCATACGTTCGTCGTATTGCTTTTTTTCGCCTTTCGCGCTAGGATCGCAACCAGAGAGATAAAGGGGTTCACCTCACACTCGAGAGGAGAACCTCATGCCCGTTCAAGAGTTGTTCGCTGCAGAGACCCGGTCGGAGAAAAAAAAGGAAGAAGCCTTCATCGTCAAGTCCGTGATCCGGTATTTCGAGAAATCCGAGACCGGTCGGCTATCGCCCGGCAGTCAGATGGAGTCTTCGATCCTCTCGGCGCTTCATCGCTATTTTGACGCCGCGCATTGAGAGCCCCCCCCGCGAGGGATTCTCCAGACCTGGAAATGAAAAGGCAGGGTAGCCGTCCCTGCCTTTCTCGCGCTTTCGGAATCATTCTTCCATTGTGCGTGCTCAGAATTTACCGGAGACCTGCATGGGGATGACCGTCTCGGGATCCGGGCTTGTGAACGGGGCCGGCTTTGCGGCCTCCTCGATCCCCCTGCCCGACTTCCGGGAACGCACCCCGGCCTGCGTGTGGCCGTTTTCCACCCTGAACATCGACATGACCGATGCCAGTTCCTCCGCATTCGCCGCGTTCTGCTGGGTGACCTGATTCATGTCCGCAACGGCGCTGTTGATCTGGTGGATCCCGTCGGACTGCTCCCGGGAAGCCGCAGCGATCTCCTCCATCAGCTCCTGCACCTTCCTGGAGCTGCCGATCACGCTGCCGAAGGCGTCGTTGGTCGCCGTGACCAGCTTCTCCCCGCCGCGGACCTTGTTGACGATATCCTGGATGAGGTTGGCCGTGTCCTTGGCCGAATCGGTGGCCCTGAGCGCCAGGTTCCGCACCTCGTCTGCCACCACGGCAAACCCCGCACCGGCTTCCCCCGCCCGGGCCGCTTCGACGGCCGCGTTGAGGGCCAGCAGATTCGTCTGGAACGCCACCTCGTCGATGTTCTTGATGATCTTCTGGGTCTGTTCGCTCGCCCTGGCAATCTCCGTCATGGACCGCGTCAGTTCCGTCATGGCCTGGTTGGCCTTCTCGATGGCCTCCCGGACCGACATCATGAGATGGTTTGCCGTCGTGGTATTCTCCGCATTCTGCTTCGTCATGGAAGCCATCTCGTCCAGGGATGCCGACGTTTCCTCGATGGAGGCCGCCTGCTGAGACGACGAATCGGAGAGCACGCTGGAGATGGCCATGGACTGCCCTACCGCTTCCCCCATCTTTTTGCGCATGGCGTTGACCGATTCGGCCAGCTCCCCGATCTCATCCTTCGAAAGCACCCGGATGTCCTGTGTCAGATCCCCTTCGGCAACCTTCTTGATGACCTCCACCGACTCTTTCACCGGTTTCGTGATCAGCCGGGCCATGATCAGGTTGATGGCGATGGCCGACACGATCACGATGACGAGCACCACGGCAAAGACGCTCATCAGCTGGTTGGAATTCCGGATGGAGCCCTCGTAATTTTCCTTGCTCAGCCTGTTCTCCAGGGCCATGAGATCCGACAGGGTCTTGCCGAGCGCCTGGTATTTTTCATCGGTCACGGTCATGAACAGGGCGGCCCCGTTCACGTCCGCCGCGGCGATGTCGAGCAGGCCCAGCGCCGGTTCCTGATACGCCTTGAGCTGCGCCAGGGTGGTTTCGTAGAGCTTCTTTTCCTCCGGGGTGATCTGAGCGTTCTTCTGAAGATTCTGCACAAAGGCGATGCTCTTCTCGATGGAGGTCTTCTGCTCCTTTCCCAGAGCGTCCACCTTGGCGGCCTCGTAATTCGCGCCGGCCCAGCTGACGACCTTGTAGAGATTGGCATGGACGTTGGCGATCGTGCGGCTGATCTCGGAGCTGTTCTGGTAGCCCTGGAACCGGTTGTTGTAGATGTCGTCCAGGGCATCCTTCTGGCTGGTCAGGCCATGATAGGTGCCGCCGGCCAGAAGCAGCAGGAAAAGGGAAACTGCGACGGGGCCGATCAGGAGTTTTTTTGCCAGCTTCAGGTTGCGAAGGATCTTGTTCATTTTTCCCGTCCCCTTTGGTGATCGATGGGCCGGACGGGGAGTGCCCCGTCCGGCCCTGCTGTCCCGTTGATTACTTATAAGCGCCGCAGACGAGCACGACATCGCCTATTCTCTGGAAGAAAACCGTCTTTGCCTCAACCTTCTTGCTCGTCGGGTTCGTCCACTTGTAATCGATCGACCCACTGTTCGAGCTCTTCGCCTTGTCGACCAGCTCCTTCATGAACAGCTTGCCGTCCGAGTCCTTGAGTTCGATCAGCGTCTTCCCGATGAGCGCCTTGTTCGCCCCGTGCGAGAGGATCTTCGCATTCAGGTCGCTCACATAAATGTAAAGATCCCGATCGACAAACTTGCCCTTCGGATCATCGAAAGCCGCGAAGGCCTTGGCTTGCCCGTTAGCCTTGTAAAACTCGACGCCCTTGGCCAGCATCGCCTGGGCCTCCTTGGGGGTTCCCTTCGCCTGGGCGAATGCAAAGCCTGCGGTCAAAACGATGATCAACAGCCCGATCCATACTTTCTTCATCTTCTCGTTCCTCCTGTTCTCTGTTAGCTGGTTTGCTTTTCCCTTGTTGATTCCAACCGCCTCCTCTGATTCCGAATGCCCTTTTTGAAGTCTCGTTGCCAGGTAACCGGCGCCTGCGGCCGGGGTTCTGCCCGACCGGCATCAAGGTCCCCAAGCAGGCTACCCCTCGGACAGGATCACGCCCCCATGATACCGGCAGGTTCATCGATCTCGGCAATCTTTCAACAGAATGTTTCCGGATAACGCACAGAGACAGGACGATGTCGAAAGATTCGCGATCCCCGTGGAACAGCGCACACAGCCGGGCTTGCGGCGGTGAGCGGCTCAGGCCGGTGCGGTGCTGTCCAACGACTGGATATCACAAAGGAGTGGTGAACTCCCGATCCTTCGACTCTTCCCGGGAAGGTGAAAAAACAAAATAAATCCCTTATAGCCCCATGCAAATTCCAGACCACACAAGATGTACTTTGGCACCACATTACGATGTCCCGGGAACGGTGCTGCTCAAGGGTATCGGAGGATCTGGGTCGGGTACGCACACACTTGGGCGTCCTTACGCCGGGGATGGATGTATGGCGAGTTGTCTACTCGGGTCGGATTTCCAACCGGACCTTAAGATCGGATTCCGTTCGCGGGGCAGCGGAAGCGCGTTCCCGGATTGGGCCTACAGACTTCAGTTTTTCCCGCAGGGCGTCGAGATTCTCCGGCCTGATTGTCGCGGTGAGGATCACTGCCGTCTCCAGAGTCTGCCTGTCAACGCTCTGCGCACTGAACTGGCGAAGAATGGTCTCCGCCCTGACTGCGGCAGCTGCCGGATCGGCCGAGCGGAGAGTCATTTCCAGATCGGAACGGGACGCGACGGCCGTCGACAGCATGGGCGATGCGGGAGAAGCCGCTTCCCGTTTCCACGATTCCTTCGCCACAGAACCTGCAGGGGCCTTTAGAGTTTTCTGTTTATGCTCCACCGCAGGCGCCGGCAAGGCACGGTCCGTTTCCTGGCGAAGCGCTGCTCCGGCGCCCTTCATGGTCTCTTCGTCCTTCAGGTGATCGCCCGCAGGCCTTGCCGCTTCCGAGGGTCCTGCTGCTCTTTCGATGTCGGCTTTCGCCGCTTCCCGAACAGTCTCAGCATTTCTTCCCCTGCGATCTTCAGCCGCCGGGGGTTGCGGTGCGAAGGCCCTTTTCTCCCGGGTCACAGGGCTTTCCTCTGTTTTGGCGAGTCCTGCGTCATGCGCGCGCTCCGGCGGAGCCTGGGCCTTCGTAGCCTCCTTCACCGCGGCCGGGGGCGGCGCGAGCTGCCTGAACTCTGGTTCTCCCGTCTTGTACACGTTCCATGCAACGACGGCGATGAGGACCGTGGCAAGGGCCTGGACGGGTACCTTGATGTGAATCGGATAAAAGAGTTTTCGGAAGATGCTCTCCTTCCGCTGCGCCTCTTCCCGCACACGTGCCATGACCCGTGTCTTGAGCCAGGGCGGCGGCTCCACCTCCTCGAGGTTCTTCACCCGCTCGTCGGCGATTCTCATGTCCGCAAGGGCTTTGCGGCAGGACGCGCACGTCTCCAGATGCGCCTCGATGCGCTTTATCTCCGTCTCGGGAAGCGCTCCGTCGATCATGCCGGGAAGCAGATCTTCCATCTCTTTGCACGTCATGGCCAATCACCCAGAACGTTGACGAGACAATCTTTCAGGGCGGCCCTCGCCCTGAAGAGCCTCGATTTCACGGTCCCATCGGCCAGTTTCAGCAACCCGCCGATCTCTTCATAGGAAAATCCCTGGATGTCCCTCAGGATCAGGACTTCCCGCTGGTCCGCCTCCAGGGTGCCGATGCATTCCTGCACCCTGGCTTCGATTTCCTTTTTCTCCAGCCGCTCGACGGCCGATTCCCCGCAGTCGGGCAGTTCGCGCGGCAGGCTTCCTTCATTCGACTCGACGGGGTCGTCGATCGAGCGGGCTTCGTGCCGCGATCGACCCTCCACCTGCCTGATCCGGTTCCGGGCATGATTCACGACGATCCCGAAGAGCCAGGTGGAGAACTTCGCCTCGCGCCGGAACTTCCCAATCGCCCTGTACGCCGCCAGAAAGGCCTCCTGCACGACATCGCAGGCCTCGTCATAGTCCCCCAGCATCCGGTAGGCAACGTTCAACATGCGTTTCTGATGCCGCTCGACGAGGACCTCGAAGGCCTCCGAATCGCCCTTCTGGCACAGCAGGACCGCTTTCACGTCCTCGTCATCGGTCATCCGGTGTATGGCAGCAACCACGGGGTCAGGCATCTCAGGTAATTTCGTTCCCCCGATTTCCCGCCACGGGGGCCTTCTTGTCAAGAAAAATCTCCCCCGTCTCGTTCAGAAACTGTGTCTTCATCAACCTCGTCATTGCGAGCGACCGACCCCGTTTGGGAACGGGGTTATCAATGGAAGAAACAGCCGGCGGAATCTAAACCATGGGTCATCGCGGTGAGCCGAAGCCCCGAGCGCAGCGTGGGGGGCAGCGTGGCGATCTTCGTTATTTCATTCTGAATCGT
>DIFQ01000123.1 GCA_002419215.1 Syntrophaceae bacterium UBA5744 | reverse complement strand
CCTCCGCGGCTCTCTCCCTGCGCGCCTGCGCGGCCGTCTCCAGGGCCCGGCCCGCCTCGGTGCGCACGATCGTCTCGGCCCGCCGGGCGATGGAGGGGAAGATCCCCCTGTCGTCCAGGCTCTCGCCCACGGCCTGCAACACGTCGTAGGGCGTCTTCTGCCCCAGCAGGCCCCGCGAGATCTCGAGGCCGATCTTGCGCGAGGCGTCGCGGGTGAGTCCCGTCACGAGATCCACCGAGTAGTCCTGCATCACGAGCAGCAGCTGCGTGTCGATGAGCGGCATGGCCTGATAGATGCCCGCGGAGCGCAGGGGCAGATCCGTCATGGCAACGCCCTGCTCCCACATGTCGAGCTGCGCCTGCCTGAGATCCGCGCCCATCTTCGCCCCCAGCTCGCGCATGGTGCGGTCGATGGCCCCCTTGAGCTGCGGCAGCCGGTAGGCCTGCCACTCGGTCTGCGCCACCTGGGCGGCCACCTCGGTGCGGGCCTGGGCGAGCAGGGAGAGGGCGCGCTGAACGGAGTCCTCCTCCAGGTCGCGGGCCTTCCGGATCAGCTCGCGGATTTTCTTCTCGAATTCCTTTTCTTCCCTGCTCCGCATATCTTATGCACTCAAATGTTTGTGTGCTTCGTATGTCCTGAAACCGTTGCCGTCCCTGCTTGCCGTGGCATTAGCCCCTAAAATAGTCATTGCGAGCCGAGCCTTGCGAGGTGTGGCAATCTTCGTTTTATTCTTTCTCCGGCTGTTCCTTCTCCAGCGTCTTCTTCGCTCTTTCGCGCGCGAGGTAGTCCTCCATGTCCCGGTCCTTCTGCTCGTCCTTCGTCTTTTCGATCTCCGCCTTCGCGTCGATCGCGTAGCCGAGGTAGGAGCTGATGTAGGCCCACATCATGGCCGTCGTCTCCCGGCTCATCCACCCTTCCTGGCTCGCCACCGAGAGGGCGGAGCTGAGCTGCGGGATCCCGTTGACGAGCTTCGTGAGGTCCCGCTTCGAGATCTCCGGCATCTGCACGGTGAACCCCTTGTCGGCTTTCTCGGGGGAGATCATCCCGGCAATGACCGCCTGGTCCAGGACGAACTTCAGCACGAAGGTGAGCTTGTGCTTCAGGTAGAGCTGGCGCTGGTCCATGTCCTTGATGGGCACCTGCCCGAAGATGTCCGCCTCGGTCTGGTAGGCCTTCCCGCCCTCGCCGAACCACGAGTCGGGCCGCCCCAGGCAACCCATGATGTAGGATTTGCCCAGGTTGTACCCGCTCGCGAAGTCCGGGGCCTTCAGCTCGGGGCTCACGGCGTTCCACTCGACATTCTCGTTGTGGGCCCGGATGGAGCCGGGATCCGGCGGCGGGTTCTCCCGCAGCCAGTTGCGGATCTGCTCCTCGTTCATGCCCTTCAGCATGACGTCCCACACGAAGTTGAGCATGAACTCGGCGCGCTCCAGGTAGTTGAAGGCGTAGCGCTCCAGGGCATCGAACCAGTCGAAGAGCGTCAGGTAGTCCGAGCGTCCCCGCTGGGCGTTGGGCGGGTGGTTGAGCGTGAAGAAGAAGCACTCGCCCACGAGCCGTCCGTAGGTCTTCGAGCGGATATCCCCGTCGGGCCGGATGACGGCGTACTTGGGGCCGGGCCTGCCGGCGGCGCCCATCGTCTCCACCTGCATGCGCTGCAGCACGTTGAGCGGGCTCACCCAGACTTCCCTGATCTCCGATGGGTCGCGGTACAGGAGCCGCACGCGCCCGTTCTGGGCGTTCACGTCGACGGGCCAGAGCTGCTCGCCCAGGATCCCCAGCCACATGCTCCACTCCGGGAAGGTGAGATCCATCTGGTTCTCCGTGTCGTCCCAGAATCGCTGCAGGATCTCGAGAACCGCCGGCTCATCGCTCTCCAGGCGGATCGGCTCCGAGAAGAGGAAGCTGCGGTCCATGTGGGCCGAGCGGCGCAGGAAGCCCGAGGTGTCGTACATGTAGTAGGCGATCTCGAGCATCCGCCCCTGCGTCATCGGGGGCAGATCGCGCTCCGAAATGGACTGGCCGGACAGCCTGCGGTATCCGTCGGAGCCCAGCGAGATCGGGATATCGGCCGTGGCCCTCTGCCGCTCGCTCTCCCGGCTCCAGACGGGGCCCAGCTCGGCGGCGATGGAGGCCCGGACCTCGTCCTCCGTGCGGAGGCGCGGCGCCAGGATCCTCGCGGCTTTCTCTCTCCAGTTCATGTCGCCCCTTCTTCCTCTTTTTCCGTCTCGAAGCAGCTGACCGCCCGGCAGAGCGTTTCGCACCATTGCGGCCGGTGGTCGTGGCCGCATTCGTGCGGCTTCATGAATTCGCACCGGATGTGCGGCGCCGCCCGGCACACCGCAAACCAGCCTCACTTGCTTTTCACGGCCTCACCGCCTCGCGCATCTGCGGCCGGTTGCGGAACCGCCCGAAGAAACCCTCCCTGGGCCGCACGCCGTCGCGCCGCATGATGGCCTCGCGCCGCTCGACGGCCCTGGACAGATCGACGATCGCCCCGGATGCGTTCAGCGAGAGCGCCCCCTCGAGGGCGTCGGGCCCGTCGTCGTTGACGTTTGCGTCCATGATGTAGATGAGCTGCTCGACGAGCAGGTCCTGGTCGCTGTGCCCCTTGATGAACCGCAGCTTGCCGAACTCCATGAGGGGCGAGATCCGGTTGACGATGCGGGCGATCTTCTCGGTCTTGTGCGTCACCTTGTGCAGGTTGACGTAGCGGCCGGCCTTCTCCGCGTAGTTCGTGTAGGAATCCACCAGGAAGTCCTGGAACATGTTGATCTCCACGCCCATCCCGCAGCCGAACTCGGCATCGACCTCCCAGACCTTCGCCCACATCTCGTTGACGGTGCTGTGTCGGATCGCTGCGTACAGGACGTCGGTGACACCGGTCTCCTCGCACCGCCCCACGACGACGATCGCCTTGAAGTCCGACGTTTCCGTGCCCTTGCCGGAGGGGTCCAGGAAGGCCGAGACGCGCAGCTCCCGGGGTTTGACGAGCTCCTCCTGGGGGACGTAGATCACCCAGCTCTCCTTGATCGGGCTCTCCTCGGCGCCCACGCGGTTTCGCATCTCGCGGTTGAAGCGCACCGTGCCCATCTGGCGCTTGCGCTTCTCGAGGCGCTCCAGGGGCCACAGCTCGGGCCACAGGGGCGAGCCGTCCTCGCGGATCGCGTCGTACTCCCGGCCGGGGTAGAGCGGCTTTCCCTCCTCGTCCTTGGCGGCCAGGAACTGCGCCAGGATGGATCGCGAGGCGAACTTGTTGCCCACCATCGTGAAGCTGTAGCCCTCGCCCAGCGATCCCAGGACGGCCTGCAGCAGCCAGTCCATGCCCTGCTTGACCAGGCGCGGGTTGCGTACGTTCTCGTCGTTCTCGAAGTCGTCCACGATCACCCGGTCGGGGCGCCACTGCATGTTCTTCAGGCCGCGCACCTTCTCGCCGCGGCCCCGGGCCAGCACGCGCACGCCGTTTGCCGTGGTGAAGTCGCTGTCGGTCCACTTGCGGCCCCTGAACTCGCCGAAGTCGTGCAGCAATCGCACGTTTTCCTCCAGCTCGACCCGGATGGGCAGGGTGAAGCCTTTGGCCTGGTCGTTGGTGTCCGAGACGATCATGATGAAGTGCTTGCGGGCGTACGCGATGTCGTGAATGGGCACGCCGAAGGTGAAGAAGGTGCTCTTGGCGTGCTCGCGGGGGGCCGCCAGGGGAACGACGTCGTTCTCGATGTCGGCCAGCTCCGACCACTCCTCGTGGAAGTCCTCGAAGGCCAGCGAGAAGTAGTGGGGCAGGTAGGTCTTCAGGAAGAACAGGCGGTCCCACTCAGCCCGGGAGACGCGCTCTTTCTGCTTCTCCGGCGTATCGTCCTCGAAGGGCGAGACGGACTTCTTGATCCACTCGCGAAGCTCGTCCGACCAGCGATCGAAGCGAAGTTCCGTTATTTTAGGTCGCTTCTGCATACCTTGCCTTGAACGCGCCCACCAGGTCGTCGAAGTTGCGGGCCAGCACCTTGAGGCCCTCGGGGTCTTTTTCCTTCAGGATCGCCGCGATGAACTCCAGACTCTCCAGGAAGAACGCCGGCTTGTCGATCTGCGCCCCGTCGAGGGCGGTCCTGTCACCCTTGCCCGCGATCTTCTCGAGGCGGACGAAGGCGTAGATGTCTTGCGGATCGAGGCTCTGGACGGCTTTCCGGGCCAGGGCGCTGCGCATCTTGGCCATGTTGCTCTTGATGTCCTTCAGCGAGGCCCGGTACTCCTGGCGCTTCTCGCGCCACTTCTCAACGGCCGACCAGGTCTTGAGCTGCGTTGCCGAGACGCCCGTGCGCTGGGCGACCTGCTCGAACGTCAAACCGTCGACGACGTAGAGCTCCTCGGCCTGCTCGCGGGTCTCGAAATCGTATTCCTGCCCCATCAGCTTTTCCCCAGGGCTTTCTTGATGGCCTTGTTCTGCTCGAGCAGGCCCTTGTACTCGATCACCAGGCGGCCCAGCTCGATCATCAGCGTCGTCGAGGTCTCGATGTCCAGCTCCTCGATGTCCTCGAAGGGGTCCAGCCTGAGCCGGATCTGCTCGATCAGCGCGCCGATCCGCAGCCGCAGCTCCTTGGCCTTCAGCTCCTGCTCCTGAAGCCTCCCCATGTTTTGAAGTCGCTCGGTGCTCATTTCGGGCTCACCTCGAAGCGGGTCTTTCCGGATTCCACCCGCACCATCGGGCAGAAGCGGTTGTTGTTCACGTCGGCATGCAGGGTTGTCATCGTCTGCGTGGCCAGGATGACGATGTCCTTGAGGTCCCCCGCCACGCTTTGGTAGTCGCGCACCAGGGAGACATTCGAGCGGTACATCTCGCGCTGCTCGGCCATGTCCTTTTCGTAAGAGGACAGTATCTTCGTGATGTCGGCGCGGTAGGTCTCGAACAGTTTTCTCTGGACGGCCTGGTCCTTCCACCAGATAAAGACGATGATTCCGACGAGACCGAGCTGGCCGAACTCTCCGAGCACCTTCACGAACGTGACGAGCTGCTCCATCAGCTACCTCCGTTCCATCTTTTCCTGGCAGGCCACGCACCGGACGGCCCCGGGGTTGGCCCTGAGCCGTTCCGGGTCGATCGGCTCCTCGCACTCCAGGCAGCAGCGCTCCCCGTTAATGACCAGGGGAACCGTTTCCCGATGGGCCGCCTGCAGGGCAACCCGCAGGCCGCCTTCGCGATCCCGCTGCTGAAGCTCGGCGGCCACGTCGCATTCGTCCATCAGCGCTTTCTCCAGGGGCCCGTAAACACCCACTGCAGGTACGTGACAATCTTGTCGTCGGCAACCGACGGCGTCCGGATCGCCCGGATCTTCAGCCAGGCCAGCACGTGGCCCACAATCGAGACGGCCAGGACATTGCGCGCGAGCCACCCGCCCCAGGCCGTGGTGAACCATTCTGCGGCGGCGCGGATGACGGGATCCACGTCCACAATGCGGTACTCCGTGTACATCTTCCGGATCCACTCGGCCAGCTCGACCGACCAGTCCATGATTCACTCCCTCGCCGGCAGGACCTGGTCCCACACTTTGGTCAGCTTCTTCGCCTCGTAGCGGAGCAGCTCGCGCCACTTGTCCGCCCAGTAGTCGGGCGTCGTCCCCCAGCCCGTCGAGTCGGTGAACCCCGCCTTGTTCAGCATCCTGCCCGTCAGCTCCGAGCAGACCGGGAAGGACCAGTGGATATGCTTCGCCAGCCCCACCAGGTGCAGGGGGAACCGCCACCAGGGGTATGGCATGCCGTCGTATTTTTTCACGGCCTCGTAGGCCGCCTGGAAGCGCTGCGGCGTCATCTCCGCGTAGCGCACGATCAGGATCGGGCAGCCCCGATACTGGTTGATGTCATAATGACCCAGCCGGGAGAGGCTCTCGAAGGTGGTGCCGTCGCCGCTCACGACGAAGCCCGAATGATTGAACTCCGCGCGGCTGTCCTGCGACCACAAGGCCTGGCCCCAGTTGATGAGGCCCGCGAGGGGGCTGTCGGTCCTGACGACGAAGCAGTCGCCTGGCAGAAGCTCGATCATTGTTTCTCTACCTGCGCCGGCTTCTCGATGATCACCGTGTCCTGGTCGGCCAGCATGTAGCCCGCGCCGATCCCCGCGATGATCGCCATGATCACCAGCCATTCGATGACCAGGATGCCTTTCTGGTTCAGCTTCTTGAACATGGCGTCCTCCCTTTTCATGCCCCTGTGGGCCTGCGGATCCTCGTCCGCAGGCCCCGGGGCCACTTGAAGCAGTGGTCCTTTCCCGGCGGCGTCTCAGTTCGGTACGCCGGGTGGCTGCTTGAAATTCATATATGCTTCCGCGGGGGCGGAGGCCCCGGTGGCGGAGTTGGCCTTTTCTCGATAGAAGGTGGTTTCGGGTTCGATTCCTTCTTCACTTTGATTCCTCCCGGTAGTCCTGTATCCGCTTCATCCAGCCGAAATTGAATTTCCTCTTTTTCGGGTTCCTGGAGCTCACGGCCACAAAGTAGATGAACTGGAATCCGTTCAGGGCCTTGAAGAGGGCCCGGGAATCCTTCGCGCTCCAGCGGTTCAGGGCCCCCAGGGTGGCCAGGCCCATGATCCCGTCTTCCCGGAGTCCCTCACCGAGAAAGTTGCAGGCCTTCTGGGCGATCCTTGTCCCCGCGCCCGCGCCGGCATTGAAGATCGTGTCGTACACCTCGGCCGCGATCTCCCGGTCGTTAAGTTCGCCGAGGCGGTGCTCCATCCAGATCAAAATGCGCGAAATCGTTTTGTTGTCCTCGAAGGTCATGGCCCGCAGGCCTCCCCGGTCCGGGACGATCCCGCGCTTCACGGCCTCGTTGAAGAAGTTGATCGTAATGCCGTCGAGCGTCTCCGGGTCGGCGTCGCTGGGCGGGACATAGCCCTTCTCCAGATCGTAGGTTTTCTGGAAGGCGTATTCGAAGTTGTTCAGGCGGGAAGTGTCGAGCACCGCTATCTCCTGGCCCGCAAAATAAAAAACGGCCGCCGGTCTCTCAAGACCAACGGCCGCTCAGGGCCTTGTATGCTGCGCTCCCCCTCCGTATCGGAGAGGGGCCCACCCAGGGGCACTTCGCTCAGGATAAGCGCATTTTCAAATCAGGTTTTTCTATAACATCGAATTTAAGCAGAATTCAATAATTTTTTGAGATGATTTTTGTTTATGAATCTTTTTTTTCCTTTGCAGATCCTGCTGTCGCAATAAAAAGAGAATTGCCCTTCGACGTCCAGGTTACCGTCAACGAATATCTTGGGCTCCTTGCATACCGGACACGGAATGATCTTCTCGAGCTGCGCCGCCCCTTCGATTGCCATTGCTCCCCCTTGATGTGCCGTCATGTCCCGCCTTCCAGTCGATCAGCGCCTGCTTTTCGGCCCGGTTCCGCCTCTTCGAATCGGCGAGCATGCTGAAAAGCGCGATGATCGCGTAAACCGCCGCTGCCCCCATGATCCATTCCATCGGATCCCCTCCGAACCAACGAATGGTTATTGATTCTCCCTCTACCTAGGCGGGAGAGCATTCCCGCTTTCCCCCTCTCCCCTGGCGGGAGAGCA
>DIFQ01000083.1 GCA_002419215.1 Syntrophaceae bacterium UBA5744 | reverse complement strand
CGACGAGGCGATCGCGGTTTTCGACGGTGAGGCGCAGGCCCTTGGCGCTCCGGGCTTTTCGGGGGGAAACCTCCCCGCCTATCCTTACCAGGGACCTCCTCAGCCCGGCTGGGCACGGTCCGTCGAGCGGCTCACGACAGGCTGGATCCCCGATGAGGCGATGAACATCAACGTCCAGGGACGGGAGCCCACAGGCCCCGTCAGGGGCTTCGGACGGCTCTGGGANNTACCGCCTGCGCATCGAGAGCGGGGCGCCCGGGCCTGGCGAGATCGTCTCCCTGTGGAAGTCGGAGTTCCCCGATTTCTGGCCGGGAGGGAACCGTTTCTTCCCCGCCGATGGCGCAGCGATTGCCCCCGGCACGGTGGCCGTTCTCAACCTGCGCCTTCCCGGGGGACTCGTGGTTGCGACGGGGTTGATGGTCCACTACGTCGCCGACACCTGCTTCAGCTTCATCAGCATCCAGGGGCACATCATCTCGGGTTGGATCACCTTCAGCAGCTTCCGGGAAGGCCCCGCCACGATCATCCAGGTGCACCCCCTCTTCAGGCCGGGCGACCCGCTCATGGAGCTATCCTTCCGCCTTGGCGCGGGCACGCAGGAAGACCGTTTCTGGCACCAGACGCTGGGAAGCCTGGCTTCGCGGCTCGGCGTCCGGGGGGCAATCGAGCAGAAGGGCGTTCTCGTCGATGATCGTTTAAAGTGGGGCGAGGCGGGAAACATCATGCTCAGCGCGCCCGTCCGCTCTTCCTTCTATATGCCGTTTTATGTGCTGAAAAAAGCGCTGCGGCGCTGAGATGCGATTGCGAGCCCCTGCACCGACGCGGGGTTATCGATAAAAGAAACAGCAGAAAAATATAAAAAAGTCATTGCGAGCGAAGCGCGGCAATCTTCGTTATTTGATTCTAAATCGTGGATTACCACGCCTCACGCGGTTCGGCTCGTAATGACCCATTTTTGAGCTGTTTCTGAGGAGCCCCTGATCCCGACACGGGATTATCGATGGAGGAAACATGCTTATAAAATCCTCCCCAACGCTCCTATGGAGAATATTACCTCATTTTCCCTCTCCCTCTGGAGGCCGTTTCCCTATTCTCCCTCTCCCTTGAGGGGAGAGGGTCGGGGTGAGGGTGAATGCCTCTCCTTCCTCTTGTTGGAGAGGGTCAGGGTGAGGGTGAAAAAAGGTATGGGATCATTCCCCCTCACCTCAATCCTCTCCCTCGGCGGGGAGAGGAAGATTAGGGAATGGGGTTTTCTCAGGGGGGATCGAGGGGGATTTTCTTTGAATCGATTTGATCTGTTTCATCGGAGGTCGAAGGCCCGTGTCCTATGAGCGAGATCATTACGATGCCGTCGTCGTGGGCGCGGGGCCCAACGGGCTGGCTGCGGCCATCACGCTCGCGCGAAAATTCAGATCGGTCCTTCTCGTGGAGGCAAAAGAAACCGTCGGCGGCGGCGCCCGCTCGGCCGAGCTCACTCTTCCCGGTTTCATCCACGACGTCTGCTCCGCCGTCCAGCCGCTGGCCCTCTCATCCCCTTTTTTCCGGCAGCTCGAACTTCACCGCCACGGCCTCGAATGGATCCATCCCGAAATCCCGCTGGCCCACCCCTTCGGCGACGGGGAGTGCCTGTGCCTTCACCGATCGCTCGAGGCGACGGCCTACGCGCTCGGCCCCGACGGAAAGGCCTACAGGGAGATGCTGCAGCCCTTCGTGGAGAATCACGAGCGGCTCCTTTCGGATGTCCTCAAGCCCCTCCCGATTCCCGAACACCCGATCCTCATGGCCCGTTTCGGCCTGCAGGCCCTCCGCTCGGCCCAAAATCTAGCCGAAGCGAAATTCCGAAGCGCCCGGGTGCGCGCCCTCTTCGCGGGGCTTGCGGCCCACGCCATGATCCCCCTGGACCAGACCGCAACGGCCGCCTTCGGTATCCTCCTGGCCGTGCTGGCCCACGGCGTGGGCTGGCCGATCGTCAAAGGCGGCTCCCAGAAGCTCGCCGATGCGCTGGCGGATTGCTTCCGGGAAAAGGGGGGGGAGATCCGGACCGGCACAAGCGTCGGCTCGCTGGGCGATCTGCCGGGGGCGGATCAGTATTTCTTCGACGTCACTCCGCGCCAGCTGTTAAACATCGGGGGGCTCGATCTCGCGGAAGGTTACCGCAGGCGGCTTTCCCGGTTCCGCTACGGCCCCGGCGTCTGCAAGGTGGACTGGGCCCTCAGCGCCCCCATCCCGTGGAAGGCCGAGGCGTGCAGGAAGGCCGGCACCGTGCACCTGGGAGGCTCCTTCGACGAGATCGACGCCGCGATCCGGGACGCGCACGAAGGCAGGAGGTGCCTTTCGCCCTACGTCGTCCTTGCCCAGCCGAGCCTCTTCGATCCCACGCGCGCACCCGGCGGCGGGCACACCGCCTGGGCCTACTGCCATGCGCCGCACGGATCGGGGGAGGATGTGGCGGATCTCATCGAAGAGAGGATCGAGCGCTGCGCGCCGGGGTTCCGGGGGCTCATCCTGGCAAAGAGAAGCCTCTCCCCTGCGGCCATGGAGCGACACAACCCGAACTACGTCGGGGGGGACATCAACGGCGGCCTGCAGGATCTCTCGCAGCTCTACAGCCGTCCGGTCCTCTCGTTTTTCCCCTACCGGACCTCGAAGAAAAACATCTACATCTGCTCGTCCTCGACGCCTCCCGGCGGAGGCGTCCACGGCCTGTGCGGCTACTACGCGGCAAGAGGCCTCTGAGCGCGGATGCGCTGCATCCTCGCCCGATATGTCGCGCTTCCGGAAAGGGGAGGGTCAGATGACCAGGGGAAAAAATTCAGACAATTTCCCCGGGCTGGACGGGTTCTGATTCGGCATTCGAACGGACGGATTCCGAAGGGCTGTCCTGCAGTCAATCGCCTTTCTTACTTGATCGATGTCGAAAGGCTTGGAAAAGCAGACATCGGCCCCTGCGTCCGCGAGATCCTTGAGGGCCGACAAGTAGCCGCTGATGCCGATGACATAGATGTCTTGAAAGTGCGACTTCACGTACTTGCAAAGTTCGGCGCCGTCCACACCGATGATTTCCGAATCCGTGATCACGATGTCGTATCGACTGTCCTGGAGCTTGCGGATTGCTTCTCTGCCATAGCTTGCCTCGTCCACGACATGGCCGCAACGCCTCAGAAAAGACGACAGCAGCTGCGCGATGCCCGGATTCGATTCCACAACGAGCACGTTCATGACGGCCTTCCGTGAGGGTATTCCTTTTTTGTAAAGGCAGGTCCGACGGTTCTTCAACGCACGGCAGACACGGACTTGCAGTCACGGCTGCACGTGCCGGGTTATGGGTTCGCCGCAGAGGTTGATTCGATTCGGGACGGGAGCGGTTGTACTTCCGGCAATCTGATGAGTATCCCGGATGCGGGTCCTCGCAGAAACAAATACGAAGGGATTATATATGAACGGAGAAGGTTTTTGAATACGACGAAAGTATGATTTTTGCGAAATGTTTTGTCCTACATCCCCATGTAGGCCCTGCGGATCTCCTCGGAGTCCAGAAGCTCCTGCGCGGCGCCCGATTGAACAATGCGCCCGGTCTGAAGCACGTAGCCGCGATGGGCGATCTCCAGGGCCTCCTGGACCATCTGCTCCACGAGCAGCACGGTGACCCCGCCGCGGTTGATGGCGACGATGGTCTCCATCATCTTCTCCACGAGCGTCGGCATCAGGCCCAGAGACATCTCGTCGAGCATCAGCAGCTTGGGCCGCGACATCAGGCCCCGGGCGATGGCGAGCATCTGCTGCTCGCCGCCGCTCAAGGTCTCCGCGGTCTGGCGCGCTCGATCACGCAGGATCGGGAAGAGTTCCAGCATCTCGTCGAGGCGCCGCTTGATCTCGGCGGGCGATTTTTCGGTATATGCGCCCAGCGAGAGGTTTTCCTCGACGGAGAGCTTGGCGAACAGCCGCCGCCCCTCGGGCACGTAGCTGATGCCGAGAGCCAGGGTCTGATGGGCGCGCAGCCGAGAGATATCCCGGCCCTCGAAGCGGATGGCGCCCTTCAGGGGGTTGTTGAGGCCCGCGATGGCGCGCATGGTGGTCGACTTGCCGGCCCCGTTGGCCCCGACGACGGCCACCAGTTCGCCCGGCATCACCTCCAGGGACACGCCGAACACGACCGGCACCCCGTCGTAGCCGGCATGAACGTCAACTAGGCTCAGGATCGGCTCAGGCATGGGTGCGTTCCTCCCTCTTGGCCTGCAGGCGGCGGCTGAACTTCGCGCCCAGGTAGGCGGAGATCACGCGCTCGTCGTCGATGATCCGATCGGGGGGGCCCTCGGCGATCTTGATGCCGCCGTCGAGCACCACCACCCTGTCGGCGATCGGCATGATGGCCTCCATGACGTGCTCGACGATCAGCAGGGTGATGCCTTTTTCGCGAATGTGCCGGATCAGCTCCAGTGCGGCCTTGACCTCGGTGGAGGTGAGTCCCGCCATGACTTCGTCGAGCATCAGCAGTTTGGGCCTTGTAGCCAGGGCCCGGGCGAGTTCGAGGCGCTTCTTGCCGCCTATCGGCAGCTCCCCGGCGGATTTGTCGGCATACTCGGCCAGGCCGCACAGCTCGATGCAGCTCTCGGCCGCCTCGCGGGCCTGCGCGCCGCCGGCGCCGTGCAGAAACGCGCCCACCAGCACGTTGTCGAACACGGTCATGTCCTTG
>DIFQ01000049.1 GCA_002419215.1 Syntrophaceae bacterium UBA5744 | reverse complement strand
TGCTCTCCCGCCAGGGGAGAGGGGGGCAAGATGGGGAGTGTTCAGTCGCAGCTCTCTGCGTAGAGCTGGCATGCCTTCTCTTTTGTCTTTTCCCGAAGTCGCGTCTCCCTCCTGGACTGCGCCTCGCGGTTGCGCCGCTGCTCTTCGGGCGTCTCCAGGATGAGCGGCGGGATCGCGACCGGCTTGCCGTTCCTGTCCAGTGCCACAAAGGTCATGTAGGCCGAGACGGTGTGGCGGGTCTCCCCGGTCAGGAGATTCTGCGACTCGACGCGAACGCCGACTTCCATGGAGCTTTTGCCCGTGTAGGTGACGCCCGCCTTCAGGGTGACCAGGTCGCCGATGAATACGGGATGATGAAAATCGAGACGGTCGATGGAGGCCGTCACGCAGTTCGACCGCGAGTGCTTCACCGCGGCCGCCCCCGCCGCCGTGTCGATGAGCTTCATGATGACTCCACCGTGAACATTCCCGGCGGGGTTTGCGTCCTGGGGGTTCATGACCTGGGCCAGCAGGATGCTGCTTTCCTTGACTTTCTTTCCTTGCATGTCTCACTCCCTCAGACAGTTTCGTTGGCAGACATCATTCACCCTCACCCCTGCCCTCTCCCCTCAAGGGAGAGGGAGCCTATAAGGTGCATCCCTCACAGAAGGGGTATCCGGAAAAGGCATGGATCAGCCGACGCAGTCCGTTTTTTTATATAGACGAAAGGGAAACACCGGTCAACCCTTGCACGGGAGACAGGGTATCGGGTATAGGGATTCCGAAAAGAAGCCGACAGCCATCAGCCGACAGTCAACAGAAAAAGCAGCGGGACGCAGAGGCGGCAGCGGAAATCTCGCACATGCATCAGCGCTTGATCGAGGAGAGAGAAATGAAGTGCTTCATTGTCATTGGAATGCCGGCTGCCGGAAAGGACATCGCCCGGCAGGTTGCCCGAGCCAGGGGGTATCCCTATTTTGCCACCGGCGACATCGTCCGGGCGGAAGCGGCCCGGAGGCACGTGTCGCCCGATGCCGAGAGCATGGCCAGGCTCTCGACGGAACTCAGGGGCAGCGACGGGTTGGGGGTGACGAGGCTCGCCCTGAAGACGGCCGTGGAATCAGGAGCGCCTGTTGTGTTCATGGAAGGGATCCGCTCGAAGCAGGAGATCGAGCTCATCGGGGAGCAGGCCGAGACTGTCGTTGTCGCATTTCTCGCCCCGAGAGCGCTGCGCAAACAGCGGGTTCTCGCCCGGGGCCGCTCGGACGACTCGGCTGCGGCCTTTGATGGGCGCGACCGGCGGGAGATCGAATACGGCCTTTCCGTCCCCATCGCGCTGGCCGACGAGTACATCGTGAACACGGGCACCCTGGAGGAGGCCCTGGCCGCTTTCGGCAGGGTCGTCGAGCGCCACACCGCCGCGTGATTTCCTCACAACAGCGAACGCCCGCCCGCGTAGTGCGTGCTGTAGTACTTGCCGTCGAGTGATTCGATGCCGATCTTCTTTCCGCGTCCGGGTGCGTGGATAAAGCGCCCGCTGCCGATGTAGACCCCCACGTGGGAGACCTTCCCCGAATTGTTCGTGTTGAAGAAAACCAGATCGCCCTTCTCGAGATTCCCCCTGCTGACCGGGGTGCCCATCCCGGACTGGTCCCGCGACGAGTGGGGCAGCATGAGGCCGTTGTACTGGTAGACGGCCATGGTGAACCCGCTGCAGTCGAATCCCTCGTCCGCCGAGTCGCCGCCCCACAGGTAGGGGACGCCGATGAAGCTCCCTGCCGTTCTGACGATCTCGTCGCGCACATACTCCTCGCCCTTTTTCTCCTTGAGGGCGATGGCATACTCGCGGGGGTTGACGATCCAGTACTCCTCGATGATGCCCTTGTCCGCCAGGCGCCTGGCCCGCTCCGCAGCGGCCTCGGCCGTCTTGAAGTTTCCGAAACGCACCTTGTAGAGACCGGTCTTGTAAACGAAGTAATAGGCTGAAAGGCCCTCGCGATTCAGCTTGCCGGTGAGACTTGCCGCGTTTTCGGCCTTGGAGAAGGCGCCAGCCTGGATGGTGAAGCCCATCTTCGCAGGCATGGGCCCCTTGCCCGCCGGCCGTATCGGCTCGGACGGCGCCTCCCGCCTGGCGCAACCGGCGAGGATCAGGACGATGAGCAGGAAGAGAAGCGGGCGGTAGCGAATCAACGGAACACCTCAAGGACAGATGTTGACGAAATTGAAAAATTTCGCATCACCAGAAATGGGTCATTACGAGCCGAGCACCTGTTCTGAGCCTGTCGAAGGGTCGCGAGGTGTGGTAATCCACGATTTAAATATAAATATCGAAGATTGCCGCGCTTCTCTCGCAATGACTCATTTTCTATATTTTGTCAGGATTCATGTACAGGACATGAAAGGGGCTCGTGCCCCTCTACCCTGCACCCACTCACAGCTTGGCGACGATGAACGGGTAATGCAAATCACAGGGCACGCCCATACGCAACCAGTCATTGCGTTCGTCCATGATCTTGTTGATCAGATCCCGGATGGTGGCCGTTTTCCCCTCCCCGGCCGGCACCTCGACGGATACGATCAACTCCTCGACGGCAGCCGGTGGATCTTTCCCCACCTCATCCTTGTAGAAATGCCGGGCATCCTCTTCCGTGTCGGCGGCGATGACATGATCGCCGATCCTGTAGGCTTCCATATCGCGTTGTCCCCCCTTTGTTGATTCCCCCTCACCCCTGCTCCCATTCGACATCCTTCGGCAGACTCAGAACAGGTGCTCACAGCCCTGAGCCTGTCGAAGGGCTCTCCTGCGAGGGGAGAGGGTGTCTCTCCCGTCGATAACCCCGGACGAAGTCGGGGTCCGTGGCTTACATTGATTTATTCATGCCGCATTATACACTCCCCGTCAAGGGCACCGCGGCGGCACGCGCCTTGACAGCCCGGGGACGATCCCCTATAGTGCTCGGTACCTGCCCGCAAGAGCCGGAAAGTACACCAAAAGGGGTTGCAACAGCATGGCCGACATCCGCACATTCCGCCCTCCGACGATTAAAAATCCAAAGGGTCTCCTGGTGATCATCCTCCTGGCCGTCCTGTTCATGGGCTTCTGGCGAACGACGGGACTTGTCGCGGACTGGCTCTGGTTCCAGGAAGTGGGCTACGAGAGCGTCTTCACGGTCAGCCTTTTCGCGCAGTTGAAGGCGGCCGCCTTTTTCGGCATCCCCTATTTCCTCTTTTTCTTCCTGAACCTCACCCTTGCAAACCGATTGGCCCCGCAATTCCAGGTGCACGAGGGAAGCGACACCATTGACCTGAATCCCCCGGTCCCGGGGAAATTGCCTTTTCAGCTATTGATCCTGGCGGTCTCTCTTCTCCTCGGCCTGTTTGCCGCGCTGGCGGGGGCCAACCAGTGGGAGAACCTGCTGCTGTTCTTCAATGGCGTTCCCTTCGGGGCGAACGACCCCCTCTTCGGGAAGGACATCGGCTTTTACGTCTTCCAGCTGCCCCTTCTCAACCACATCTTCGGCTGGTTCGTGAGCCTGAACCTCTTCACCCTCGTCGCCACGGCCGTCGTCTATGTCATCCGCAAGGCCGTGCTGATCCGGCCGCCGCAAATCTTCAGCCTCGCCCCGGCGGCAAAGAGGCACCTCCTGATCCTGGCATCGCTCTTTTTCTTCTGGGGTGTTTTCGGCTCGTGGCTGTCGCTCAACGAGATCCTCTTCACCAAGCGCGGCGTCGTCTTCGGCCCCGGCTACACGGATGTGACGACACAGCTCTGGGTCCTCAAGGCCCTCATGGGGGTCTCCGCGCTCTGCGGGGCGGCAATCGTCGCCTATGCCTTCATCGGGAAGGTGCTGATCCCCATCGTGGCCGTCGGCGTCTTCGCGGCCCTCTTCATTCTCGGCCGGGGGGTTTACCCGTCCATGGTCCAGAAGTTCCAGGTCATCCCCAACGAAATCGTCCTGGAGCGGCCCTATGTCGAGTGGAACATCAAGTACACGCGCCTGGCCTACCAGCTCGACAACATCGAGGAGCGGGACTTCCCCGCCGAGGAGAACCTGACCCGCGAGGATTTGCGCCGAAACGACCTCACGATCAAGAACATCCGCCTCTGGAACGACGCGCCGCTGCTGCAGACCTACGGCCAGCTCCAGGAAATCCGGACATACTACAAGTTCATCGACGTGGACAACGACCGCTACATGGTCAACGGCGAGTACCGCCAGGTGATGATATCTCCCCGCGAGATGCACTACCCCTCGCTGCCGTCCAAAACCTGGGTGAATGAGCACCTGACCTACACCCACGGCTATGGGATCGTCGTGGGCCCCGTCAACCGCGTCACACCGGAGGGGCTTCCCGAGTTCTTCATCAAGGACATCCCGCCCGTCTCCACGGCGAATCTTAAGGTCACCCGGCCGGAGATCTACTACGGGGAAACGTCGAACGACTACGTCTTCGTGCGCACCAAGGCGCCCGAGTTCGACTACCCCGTGGGGGACAAGAACGTGTATTCGACGTACGAGGGCAAGGGCGGCGTGCCCCTGTCCTTCTTGCGCAAGCTGCTCTTCGCGGCCCGGTTCGGTTCCGTCACCATGCTGCTGGCCAACGAGATCACCGACGAGAGCCGCATCATGTACTACCGGCAGGTGCGGGAGCGCGTCGCCCGTATTGTCCCGTTCGCCCGTCTCGAGGGTGACCCCTATCTCGTCATTACCCCCGAGGGGCGGCTCGTCTGGTTCGTCGACGGCTACACCATGACGGACCGTTTCCCCTACTCGGAGCCCATGAAGGGCGTCGGCAACTACGTCCGAAACTCCTTCAAAGCGCTCGTCGACGCCTACGACGGCACGGTGCAGCTCTACGTGAGCGATGCGATGGACCCCATCCTGCAGACCTACGCAAAGATCTTCCCGGGGGTCTTCAAGCCCCTGGCCGAGATGCCCGAGCCTCTGCAGAAACACATCCGATACCCCGGCGGGATGCTCGGCATCCAGGCCCACATGTTCCGGGCCTACCACATGCAGGACCCCCAGGTCTTCTACAACAAGGAGGATCTCTGGGCCATCCCGGGGAGGCCGGGGCGCAGCGGCGAGCAGGAGATGGACCCCTACTACACGATCATGAAGCTGCCCGGCGAGAAGAAGGAGGAGTTCATCATGCTCGTCCCCTTCACGCCGAGCCGAAAGGACAACATGGCCGCCTGGATGGCCGTCCGCTGCGACATGCCGAACTACGGCAAGCTGATCGCCTACCAGTTCCCGAAGCAGAAGCTCGTCTACGGGCCGCAGCAGATCGACGCCCGCATCAACCAGGAGGCCGAGATCTCCAAGCAGCTCGCGCTCTGGAACCAGCGCGGCTCGACGGCGATCCGGGGAAGCCTGCTGGCGATCCCCATCGAGAAGTCGATCCTCTACGTCCAGCCCCTCTATCTATCGGCCGAGAAGGGGCAGCTGCCCGAGCTCAAGCGGGTCATCGTGGCCTTCGGCAACATGATTGCCATGGAGGAGACGCTCGAGCAGTCGCTGCAGCGCATCTTCGGCGGTGAGCTGATCCGCGACAGGGGGGCACGACCCGCGGGAGCGGCGGCAACGACGCCGGCGGCGAGGGAGAAAGCGGACCGGGAGCTGGCCCTGGAGGCCCTCGGCCACTACCGGAGGGCCCAGGAATACATGAAACAGGGCAACTGGGCCGCCTACGGCGAGGAGATGAAGAAGCTGGACGAGGCCCTGCGGTCCGTCGAGCGAAGAAAATAAGCAGAGGGTGATTCCTGCGGAGGCCGTTCGGCAAGCTCACGGCCCTGAGCCTGTCGAAAGGGCGGGAATCCGTGTAAGGACTGGATTCCAGGTCAGGCCCGGAATGACAGAATCCCTTCGTATAAAATCCCCCTCGATCCCCCTTTATAAAAGGGGGAGGCCTGACAGGAAGATTTTCAGGGATGTCGTTCCTGCGTAAGCAGGAATCCGTGAAGCAACAAAAGGGGCGCTGCCCAAGTTGGACAGCGCCCCTTCGATTTCAACCTGAACCCTGTACCCTGTACCCTGTCTTTTAATCGTCCTTGCCCTTCCCGTGGCCTTTCCCCTTGTTCTTATCGTGTTTGTCGTTCTTATCCTTTTTGTCCTTCTTGTCCCACTTGTCGTCCTTGTCCTTACCCTTGCCCTTGCCCTTGTCGTCGTAATCGCGATGCTTTCCCTTTTCCTTGTGATAACGATCGTTCATGGCAACGAATCTTTCGCCCTTCCCTCTTCGGTCCATGACCACCTCGGCGGCGACGCCGTGATACTCGGACATGAAGCGCAGGTTGACGAGGTTGACCACGTCGGAATCGGCCAGCCTGACCTTCCTGTAGTCTTTTCCGTGCTTCTTGTAGTGGCCGTAAGCATTGCCGTAGGGAGGCCCCACGCGCTGCACGGGCACATAGTAGATCTCGGGTGTCAGCCCATAGTGGAAGGTGATATTGAGCCAGCTCATCCGCTGGCGGTAGCGAAGGTCAATAATGACTTGCGGGTCCACGTGGGCCCGGGATGCCAGGAAGAACACCACGGGAAGCTCCTCGTCGTGGACGTGGTAATGCTGTTTCATGTATGCAACGCGGGCCTCGGGCACCCGGTAATAATCGCCGACGGCCAGATAGAAACTCTGCAGCTCTCCGTTGGAGATGGATATCCCCGTGCTCACGCCCTGGGCCGAAACGCTCGCCGCAGGCATCAAGAAAATTGCAACGATGAACAGGATGATGATCTTTTTCATGGCTACCTCCCTGAAATCCGCACCTCTCGCTGAATCAAAACGCCCCACGGGCAGATCGGTTGACCTTGCCCTGTCCTGGAGGCTTGCAAAATCCAGTCCGGAAGAGGTGAATCTCGCCGCCCGCAGGACGGCTCTCGAGGGACGCGCCCCCGGTCACCCTTCGGTGCTCACCTTGCGGCTTCCCCTGTAGAGCTCGTACTCCAGCAGGCGGCACTCGATGGGCCCGTTGTAAAAGGGGATTCTGCGCTTCGTCCGCAACCCGACCTTTTTGGCCAGATCGAGGTTTCCCGTAAAGATATACCCCCGGTATCCCATGCACCGGGATTTGAAGAAATCCCCGATTTCCTTATAGATTTCTTCGAGTGCCCGCACATTTCCCATTCGTTCGCCGTATTCGGGGTTCAGGATCACGACCCCCTCGCCATCGGGAACGGCAGTCTCCCGGAAATCACAGGCCCGAAATTCGATGAGGTGCTCCACGCCCGCCGTCCTGGCGTTCTGCCTGGCTGCCTCGACGGCCTCGGGCCGGATGTCCGTGGCGACGATGGGTCCGGCAGTCTTTCGCAAAGCGGCCTTCTTGAGATCTTCCCTCTGTTTCTCGAAGACCGACCGGTCAAACCCCAGCAGGTGCATGAATCCGAAGTTCTGTCTCAGGACACCAGGAGCCCGTTTCAAGGCGATGAGGGCCCCCTCGATGGCCAGGGTGCCGCTTCCGCACATGGGGTTGACCAGGGGAGCCTTTCCGTCCCAGCCCGTCGCCAGGATGACGGCGGCAGCCAGCGTCTCCTGCATGGGCGCCTCCAGCGGGATCTTCCGGTACCCCCTGCGGGAGAGGGGCTCGCCCGAAGTGTCGAGCCAGACCTCGCAACGGTCCTGCTCCCAGTGCAGGTGAACGACGGCCCCGTGGCGGCCCGGGCCCGAGTCGGGGCGGCGGCCCTCCTTTTCGCGGATGCGGTCCACGATGGCGTCCTTCGTCTTCACGTTGGCAAACCGGGTGTCGTTGACGGCGGCGGTGTTCACGCTCGAGGTGATGGAAAGATACCCGTCTGCGGCGATGACCTCTTCCCAGGGCAGCTTCACGAGGCGCCGGTAGAGATCCTGGGCCTGCCCGGCCGGGAAGGCATCGAAAAGACAGAGAATCCGCTGGGCCGTGCGCAGTGAGAGATTCAGGCGCAGGGTGTCCGCGAGGGTCCCCCCCGTCTCGACGGCCGTCTCCAGGGACGAGCGGACCGGGAAGCGAAGCGACTGGAGCTCCCCTGCAAGGATTGCCGGGGTCCCGCGGGCGCAGGTGATGAGAATTCTTCTTTTTTCCGTCCACAACGACACGGGGTATTCCTCCTTGGCCAGAGCACTGGCGGCAGTTAACCACAGGTTCGGCCGACTGTAAAGCGGCGGGAGCCCCCACGAAAAATTCCTTGCGCAAATAGGCCCTTGTGATAAAAAAATCCCGAATTCACAGCGCGGCAAGGTGATCTCGTCGTGATCGACATGGAACATCTCAACAGCATTTCCCTCTCGTCGAACCCTCTCGGGCAGAGAATCGTGGGACGTTTCGTCCTGGGACTGAATTACACCGTCTTCCAGAACGTGGATATCCGTCTCGAGAATCTCGAGAAGATTCCCCGCGACGAGACGGTCATCTTCGCCATGAACCACACGGACCGCTACAACTACTGGCCATTCCAGTACAAGCTCTGGCGGATGCACTACCCGTTCACGACGGTCTGGGCCAAGGGCAAGTACTACCGGAGCAAGGTGGTCGGGAAATTACTCGACTCGTGCAACGTCATCCCCGTGCCTTCCATGGGATATCTCGTGGAGGAGTACTACAAGCAACGCTTCGACAGGAAGATCGGGAGGGAAGAGTATCGCGTCATCAAGGACTGGATCGACGAAAAGCACGACGAGGCGTTCTCGCTGTCGAAACTCAATGCCGAGACGACAACCCTTTTCACGGAAAGCTACGTCGAGTATCTCAGGGAATATCACCAGGCCCTGATGGAGAAAGTGGCCGAACTGAGCACGCGGGCCCTCATGGAGTGGGGCCTGAGCCTGATCATCTTCCCCGAGGGAACCCGGTCGATCAGGCTGGGCACGGGGAGAATCGGGATTGCCCAGATCGCCCTGTACTCGGGAAAGAAGATCGTTCCCGTGGGCTGCAACAACTCCGACACGGTCTACACGGGCCATTCGCCCTTCGCGAAAACGGGCGCCATCACCTACCGGATCGGAGAGCCGCTCACCGTGGACGACAGGCTGAAGGAGTTCCGCATCACGGAGCCCTTCAAGCTCTTCTCGCGCGAGAGCCAGCAGAAATACCGGGCCCGGTTCGAGGGCGTCACCCGGGTTGTCATGGACAGCATCAACGAGCTGCTCGACGAGCGGCACCGGCGGCCCGAAAGCCGCTGACCGAGACTTATCCCCCGATCCATCTTCACGTGCCGGCTTCGAGCTCGCGAAGAGCGGAAGAGCAGAAGTGAGGAAGAGCGGAAAATACAAAAAAGCAACATCGACTCCGATCTTCTTCGCTTCATAACTTCTTACCTTCCATCTTTTCAGGGCGCCTCGCATCCTGACCTTTTTCATCCGTCTGCAGGAATCCGCCGGACCCAAGCTTTGCACAAATGCTGTGGTGTCAAGCCCGTCAAGGTCCCTTCAGCTTTCCATCCAGGAAAGCGTACATTTTCTCATCCGAAAGGGCGATATCGAGCGGCACCCATTCGCCATCCGCCAACACGCTGGTGGCGCTCCGGATCCGGTACTTCATCGCCTCTTCCGAGCTGGTCAGATGAATCTGCAGGTCGATCCTGTCTCCGAATCGGTCCTTCATCTTTTTCGCAACGCCCGTTGCGACGGCACAACTCCTTCAGCCGGGGTTCCCCGAGTGGAAGACAAGCAGCTTCACCACGAAGTTTTCCTCCCTTTCCGCCTTGATATCCCGATCCTTCCCGATATGCCGGCCCGGTGCAGGATCATTGCTCGCCTGTGTTTTTGGCACCTCTGACCACGACAAAGCTCCCCCTGCCGTGACCCCTTTCAACGGACAGGCCGCTTCCGGAGGCGTTGAAGAGCGTCTGCCTGTATTCGAAATTCGAAAACCCGGCGCGCGACAAGAGGATTTCCACGTCACGAACGGAAAAAAAGACGGCATCCCGATAAAACATGCTTCGATCCTTTTTCCGGCTGTATTCCCGCCCCAATGCGCTCTCCCTGTCGATGAAGCCGATGACGAGGACGCCCCCGGGCCTGAGAATGCGATGCGCCTCCCGGAACGCCCGCTCCACGTCGTCGAGAAAACAGATCACCGTCACCATCAGGGCGAAGTCGAACTCGCCGTCGGCAAACGGGAGGGCCTCGGCCGTCGCCTCGAGCACGCGCAGGACTCGCCGGCGCGCCAGCTCCGCCATGCGGGGCGAAGGCTCCACGCCGACGGGGATGCCCAGCGGACCTGCGAACTTCCCCGAGCCGATGCCGATTTCAAC
>DIFQ01000042.1 GCA_002419215.1 Syntrophaceae bacterium UBA5744 | reverse complement strand
GCACAACAAACCCGGAAGACCCTTATAAGATTATGATGATCGCTGACGACGCATAACTGATATTTGAAGCTCCCCGCCCACAGGGCGGGACTTCCCGGCAAGGAAATGACCAGACATGGTTGCGCCCCATGATACTGGAGGAGAAGGACCATTCACCCTCACCCCAACCCTCTCCCCTCAAGGAAGAGGGAGATCAGGGGTCGTGATCTTTCTGAGGCGCCCGCGGTCAAGACCCGGCCCTCATTTCCCCCGGCGACGCCTTTTTGCGACCGCTCCGCTCCCGCTCCCAGGCGCGCCTGACGCCCGGCGTCAGCCCACCGGGCAAGACGGAATCAACGAATGACCGATTTCCCGTTCAATACCTCATACTGGTTCGATTCACAGATCGCGACATCGCCATCGTTGTCTGGAGCGCAATTCGCCGATGTGGCTGTTGTTGGCGGTGGGTTTGCGGGGCTTTCGTCTGCACACCATCTCAAGTCCAGCAAGCCCGACCTGAGCGTCGCGCTTGTCGAGGCGAAACACATCGGGTTTGGAGCAAGCGGCCGCAATGCCGGCTGGGTGTTGAGTTTGCCCCCGGTCCATTGGCTGCTGGATGATTTCGACGATCCCCGGCGCCTGGGCGACATCCGGTGGACTTCTCAATTCTGCAGAAACAACATCGTTCAACTGGGCAGATGGGTCGCGAACGAAGCGATCGATTGCGCGTGGACTCCATCACGACATCTCCTTGCCGCTCGGAACCTCCTGGAAGTGGCCGCCCTTCGTTGGATCATGCAGCGCTACGAAGCGATTGGCCAGCACTGCGAGTTCTTCGAGAAGGAAAAGATGACCCGGCTTGTCGGTTACCCGGCCATCGCCGGCATGGCTTATGAGTTTGTGAGCGTTCAGCCCTACCGGCTTGCACGAGGGTTGCGACAGCGCTGCCTTGACCAGGATGTACGGATCTACGAGAACACACCCATCCAAACGATTCGTTCCACAAGCCGGGGCGTGCAACTGATCGCTGCCGATGGCGCCACGCTGACTGCCGAGAAGGTGATCCTGGCCACAAATGCCTACACCAACTCTCTGATGCTTGACGCGGAAATTCCAGCGACCTCAACCCAGCATACTTATATGCTGGCAACCGAACCGCTGAAACCCGACATGCTTGATCGTATCTCGCAAACTCGCACGCCATTCGGCGACCCGGCCCTGTCTTTCTACATCGGCCGCATTTTTGAGAATCGGCTGATATTCAATGGCATAGATAGAGCCTCCCGGGCCACGCCGGAGGACGATCGCCATTTACCGTCCTTTGTCAAGCTGCACAGGGAAATGCTGCGGCGGTTTCCCTTTCTAGAATCCGTCTCCCTGGCAGGGGCGTGGGGCGGGGCGGTGCAGCAGACCCCTTCGGACGCGCCGATCGTACGACGCTCGAAAAGCAACCCGAATGTCATTCTGAATATCGGATATGGGGGCGGGAGCGGTGTGGGCATGGCGCTCCTTTCCGGTCAATTGACAACAGGCCTGGTTCTGGAAAGGGGACCGATAGACAACGATGCCCAAAGGCTGCGTACGTTGCTCGCCAACAGTCGTTTCCCCAGGATGGGGCCTGTACGCGCCGTGTTTGGGGTTCTCAGGAAGATGGTTTTCGGCTAGCTTCCCGGGCTGCGAGGGACGATGAGGTCTTGAATTCCAAGTTTGTAATTGACCTCTGATACGTAACCGATATTGCATGACTTGACGCCAGTCTTCTTTTGAGTATTGTATCTTGATCGCAACTTTTCAGTAAAGACGCAGTGTGCATATCAATCATTCGGTGACGTTATGGAGTTGAGCGATTTAGGTTTTGACGATTGGTTTGCCTCGCATAGGGGTGATCTCCACGAGGAAGTTACAGGCATTGCTCGCATATCGGCAGTTGATCGCGGCGGCTACCTGATAAGAAACGAATCGAGAGAAGTCCCGGCTGAACTCGCAGGGAAGTTTTCCTATCGGATTGAAAGTTCAGTCGACATACCCTGTGTCGGCGATTGGGTCACGGCGCAATACTACAACAATAATACTGCAGCAATCATCCATAACGTGTTTCCACGAAAGACGTTCTTGCGCCGCAAAACCGCAGGCGACAAGATCGATATCCAGATGATAGCAGCCAACATCGACACAGCTTTCATTGTTCAGTCATGCCATTTTGACTTCAATCCCCGACGTTTGGATCGATACCTCATCATGGCGGCGGACGGTCATGTGGAACCGATCGTCATTCTCACGAAGACCGATTTGATCCCCCTGAATGAATTGGAGCAGAAAGTTGCGATCGTCAGTTCTGTCGCCCATGCGAGAGTGCTCGCCCTCAGCAACATCAGCGGTGTTGGGTTTGACCGGTTTCAGCAGACACTCCGCCCCGGAAAGACCTATTGTCTGCTCGGGTCATCCGGCGTCGGCAAAACGACCTTGATCAATCGCCTCTTGGGCCGGGATGTTTTTGACACAAAGGCCGTCAGTGGCACAGGGGAAGGCACGCATACGACTTCACGTCGTCAGCTTATCGTTCTTGCCGAAGGTGCCATGTTAATTGATACACCCGGCATGCGAGAACTCGGCCTTCTCGGGGCCGGTGATGGAGTCAGCAGCGGGTTTGAAGACCTTGTCAGTCTTTCTACCCGTTGTCGCTACCCCGACTGCAGCCATGAACGCGAGCCTGGATGCGCCGTACGCGCTGCGGTCGAAAGCGGTGAATTGAGTAATGATCGCTATTCCAACTATATCAAGCTAAAGAAAGAGTCTGAGTACTACGAGATGTCCTATCTGGATAAACGGAAGAAGGACAGGGACTTTGGACGTTTCATTAAATCAGTAAAGAAACAGATGAAAAAGAAGTAAAATGCAATCTCACAGGCATTGGTGAAGACCCAGGGTCTTGTATTTCAACATTCCATCTAATTAACGTATGAGCAGATGCCCCTCAGATCTGCAGTTTCCACTTTGATTGCATTTTCACGTCCATCATGTTAAGTTCACACCGAAATCCCGGTTAACATAACAACGAAACAGCGATTACGTCTTCATTAAACATTTCTCAAAAGGGGGAGAAAATGAAGATTAAACGCGTTGTCCTGTCCCGGAATGGTCTGCTTCTAATCCTGGCTGCACTTCTTCTTTATCCCTTCACATTCACCGCCGCGCTTGCGCAGGAAATGCCGGATGTCATCGGCGTGCGGATGACGGATGGCTCCGTCATCGAAGGCGCGGTCATCAAGGCCACTGCGGAGGTCGTCACGATCCGGACAAAAGACGGCCAGATCGTCACGCGTAAATTCAGCGACGTCGATAATTTCATCAAGACGGGGGAAAGCCTCAAGCCTGCTCCGAGGACCCGGTATGAGGAAAGCCCGTTCTATGCCGGCGTCTTCGGAGCCTACGTCCTGACCGACAAGGCGAAAGTGCAGATCGCCGGTGAGTCGTTCAAAACAGACCTGGATGACACCTGGATGATGGGCATCAAGTTCGGCGCCAACATCCCTTCGGCCCCCTTCTGCAACCTGGAAATCGAGTACAACCACATCTTTAGTCACGATGCTCCCCTGCAGACGATAGCGGGTTCCGGTGCGAACAGTCTTCAGGTGCAGGGGGACATCGATATGAACAACCTGATGTTCAATCTCGTGCTGAGGTATCCGGCCGGCAATTTCAGGCCGTACCTCGGGGCGGGCATCGGATGGAGCCGGTTCGAGGTCGGCGGAACGTTTCGGGCCGTCATCGGCGGCACGACAACCAATCTCCCCTTCGATGCGCAGGACGACGCCTTCGCCTTCCAGGTCCTGGCGGGGCTGAACTACCGAATCGACCGGCTTTTCAGCGTCGATGCCGGGTACCGGTACTTCATCACGGAACCCAAGGTAGGCGATTTCGACATCCGCTACCAGGCGCACATGTTCACCCTGGGCCTCAATTATCATTTCTGGTAATCACGGCAGGGGAAGGCGGAGGATAGTGAAGCAACGGGTTGCCACAAAGATCGGCTTGCTCCTTGCCATCCTGTTCCTGCTGAATGGCTGCCTGCCCGGCATCCTGATCTCGCAAAAGGAACCGACTGCTCAGGGTCAGACCATCGAATTCCGGCTCGGCAATGCTGTGGAAGTCGGCGATTGGCTCTCCCTGCAAAAACAGGTATGCGGAGACCTCGACGCGGCGACGGAAGGGCTGCCGGAGGATGCAAGAAGGGACATCTATCGGTATTCCTGCGTGGAACCCAACCGGCATGATTTGGGGGAAGCCCTTTCCAAGCTGCAGCCCGGTCAGATAGACGAGATCTGCGCCAAACTATCACAAAAAGGCTATATCGTGAAAAAAGACAGGATACCGACACCCGCCGGCGAGGTGGGCACGGCATTCTTTCTTCTGATAGGATCAATGGCCGCAGTGGCAGCCCTGGCGGGCGGAATGTAGACGCAAGGCGGCAGATCAGACATCACTTTGAAGTAATTCAGGAAACGCCCCTCCCATTTGCAGTTTTCATATGGCGCAGTCTTGTTGGTCACTCCTGCACAGCGTCATATGCGCGCATCAGGATCGGCAACGGGTCCACCGGGAATGTGAACTTTCAGACACGGCCGAAGGAGATGCCGTATGACTCGAATCATCCTCCTGCTGCAGCTTGGACTGCTGCTGTGCGCAGCTCCGCTGTGGGCGCAGGCGCAGCGCGTCGTCGACATCCCGACGCGACCCGGCGTCACCCAGCGGATGATCGTGCTCATGCCCGAAACCCCGGCTGCCGCCGTCGTGCTTCTCGCGGGGGGACATGGGGGCCTGCAGATCTCCCCCGAGGGGTCCATGAAATGGGGCGACAACAATTTCGTCGTCCGCACGAGGCAGATGTTTGCCGCCGGCGGCCTTGCCGTCGCCGTGGTGGATGCGCCTTCCGACCGCCAGAGCCCACCCTACCTGACGGGCTTCCGACAGACGCAGGAACACGCGGCGGACATCAAGGCCGTCATCGCGTGGCTGAAGAAGCAGGCCGGGGTCCCTGTCTGGCTCGTCGGCACAAGCCGGGGAACGCAATCCGCCGCATACATCGCCACGGAGCTGCCGCCGGCCGAGGGCGGTCCGGACGGTCTCGTCCTGACGTCGACCATCCTGAGGGACGACAGGGGATCGCGACCTGTCCCGGCAATGCCGCTGGGAAAGATCCGCATCCCGACCCTCGTCGTCCATCACAAATGGGACGGGTGCAAGCTTTGCCAATACGACGACATGCCGAGACTGATGGACGGTTTGACCGCCTCTCCCCGCAAGGAGATGATCCCATTCGAAGGGGGGCAGAGCAAGGGGGATCCCTGTCACGCGATGGCCTATCACGGCTTCAACGGGATCGAGCAGCAGGTGGTGAGCAGGATTGCCGCGTGGATCGTCCAGGGGAAAGGGTCGAAATAGAAACGTGTAGATCGATGGACAGGGAAGTATTGGCATCAGGTGTTGCTTTTTTCTACAGGCAGATTACTGCCCGTTGGTCTTCATCATTCCTGCAATGATCAGATAAGGAGGGAGCCAGCATGCCAGTGGAGCTGTTCCGGAAAACGGCGATTCGGGATGTGTGCAAGAATGCGGAGCGGTGGCAATCGAAATGCTACGCGGCGCAGAAAGAACAGAACCGGAATTACAGCACGCTCTCGGGTCTCCCGGTCAAGCCGCTTTACACACCGGCCGATTTGGAACACCTGAACTACCTTCAGGACCTGGGCTTTCCCGGCGAAGAGCCCTTCATCCGGGGCGCCCACCCGACCATGTACCGTGGGCGCACCTGGACACAGCGGCAGTTGGCAGGCTTCGGCCCTCCGGAAGAAACCAACAAGCGCTATAAGTTCCTTCTCGGGCAGGGCGCAACGGGCATCAACGGCGTCTTCGACTACCCTACCCTGCGGGGCTACGATTCCACCGACCCCGATGCCCGCGCCGATGCCGGCAAGGGCGGCGTTTCCATCGACACGATCGATGACATGCGGGCCCTCTTCGACGGCATCCCCATCGACAAGGTCAGCACCTCTTTGGTCACCTGCCAGCCCATCTGCAACATCACCGTCCAGTCCATGTACTTCGCGAATGCGAAGGCCCGGGGGATTCCCCTCGAGGCCCTGACCGGCACGAGCCAGAACGATTTTCTCATGGAGACGGCCATCACGGTGGCGCCCGGCGTCCTGCCGCCCGAGGCGTCTTTCAAGTTGAGTTGCGACGGCATCGAGTACTGCGCGAAATATGCCCCCCGCTGGAACCCCATCAGCTTCGCGGGGTACAACTACCGGGAGTCCGGCTGCACGGCTGTCCAGGAAGTGGTCTTCACCATGGCCAATGCCATCGCCTGCGCCGAGGAGATGATCCGGCGCGGGTACAACATCGACAGCTTCGCCCCCCGCCTGAGTTTCTTCTTCTCCTCCCACAGCGACTTCTTCTAGGAGATCGCCAAGTACAGGGCCGCCAGAAGGCTCTGGACAAAAGTCATGAAGAGCCGGTTCGGTGCGAAGAACCCCCGTTCGCTCATCCTGAGATTCCATGTCCAGACAGCCGGTGTTTCGCTCACGGCCCAGCAGCCGCTGAATAACGTCGCCCGGGTATCCTACCAGGTCCTGTCGGCCGTGCTGGGCGGCGCCCAGTCGATCCACGCCGACGCCTATGACGAGGCGCTCTGCGTCCCCACCGAGCTGTCCTCGCTTACGGCCCTGCGGACCCAGCAGATCCTTCAGCACGAGACCCGAGTCACCCACACGGTGGACCCGCTCGGCGGCTCGTATTTCCTCGAGAGCCTGACCTTTGACCTGGAAAAGAAAATGGAGAGCCTCCTCGAGGAGATCGACCGGATCGGCGGCATCGTCAAGGCCACGGACAAAGGGTGGATCCACCGGGAGATTGCCGACGCCGCCTATGCCTTCCAGCGAACGGTCGAGTCGGGCGAGCAACTCATCGTCGGGGTCAACTGCTTCCAGATCGAGGACGAGGTCCTTCCCATAGCCCTCTTCGAAGTGCCGGAGACCCTCGCGATCCAGGAGGCAAAGCTCGCCAGGATCAAAAAAGAGCGGGATGCCGCAAGCGTCGAGAAGGCGCTTTCCGATATCGCCCGTGCCTGCGAGCAGGGGAAAAACCTCATGGATGTGATCGTGGACGCCGTCCCGGCCCGCATGACCGAGGGAGAGATAACGGGAGTCCTGAAACGGCATTACGGCACGTGGAACCCACCCCTCTTTTGAATACGGTTGCGCATCGGAATACGTGAGGAAATGGAATGATTCACCCTCACCCTGACCCTCTCCCGCAAGAGGAAGAGGTCAGTCACCCTCACCCTTGCCCTCTCCCCTCAAGGGAGAGGGAACCTATAAGGGAATGATCCCCACAGGGAGAGGGAAAGATCAGGGATTTTTTAAAGCGAACCATGGAGGTCAGAATGAGCCGAAAGACCAGGATCCTGATAGCACGCCTTGGGCTGGACGCACACTGGAGAGGAAGCATCGTTGTCGCACGCGCGCTGCGCGATGCCGGTATGGAAGTCATCTACCTGGGAAACCAGAACCCGGAAACCATCGCAAAATCGGCCATGGAGGAGGACGTGGACGTCGTCGGCCTGAGCACCCTCTCGGGCAATCACATGATCCTGGCCCCTGAGGTCGTAAGGCTGCTCAGGGAGAAAGGCGCAGGGGACATGACGGTGGTGCTGGGGGGCACGATCCCGCCCGATGACATCCCGAAATTGAAGGCGGAAGGGATCGCCGAAATTTTCGGACCGGGCACCGCGTTGGCGAAAATCATCCAGTTCGTCAGTGCAAAGGCCCCGTGAGAATACGAGTCGGGATTCAACTCCTCCATCTGGGAAAAAGGCTTTCTATTCATGCACGGATCACGAAGATCCGGTTCTGGCAGGCAACCGACATGCGGTAAGGAATTTGAATGAATTTGAAAATGTTCTTTTCCATCCTCATGGGCCTGAATCTTGGGGTGATCTTCATGAATATCCCCCCGGCCATGGATGGTTTGATGCTTCTTTACGGCATCTCCTATACCCGCATTTCAATCCTCTTGAGCGCTCTCCTCTGGTTTCATGCCCTGATGCAGATTCCCGCCGGGATGATGACCGATCGTTTCGGTACAAAACGCACCCTCGTCGCAAGTCTGCTCTTTATGAGCATCGGAAATGTTCTCCCCGCTTTCCTTCCGAATTTCGAGCTCGCGATCTTCGGTCGTGTGGCTACGGGGATCGGGACGGGTCTCAGCGTCTCCTCAACCATGAAGCTGGTGGCCCTCCATGCACCGGGAGGAAGGATCGGCATGTACCAGTCCTTCTTTGGAGGCTTCTTTTCTCTGGGAAGCATCATCTCCTACCTCGTCATCCCCCATCTTGCAGCCTCGGGATGGCAGTGGATCTACATTCTGCCCGGAGTGCTCTCCTTGCCTCTTCTGGCGTTGATCCCCGCGCTCCGGCTCGGGACGGACGCATCGAATGCATATTCGTCTCTTGATCTGGGTCGTGTATTGCGCTTGCGGGCAGGATGGCTTCTCGGGCTCTGCCACGCCCTTTCATTCGGATCCATGCTCAATCTGGGCAACTGGGTCCCCTCCCTCATGGCGGAGATTTCGAAGGAAGGGCTGGCGATCGGGTTCGCCTGGGGCGGCGCCCTCGTGATGCTTACAAGCGGTGTGGGGAGGCTGTCCGGCGGGTTTCTCCTCATGAGAAGTTCGCCATTCCAGGTTGTCACAGGCTCCCTGGCGATACTCTCGGCCCTTTTCCTGGGGCTCTTCCTGATCCACTCTCCGATGCTTGCACTGGGTCTTGCTCTCCTGGCCTCATGGTTCGCCTCAATCAATTTCGGCGCCATATTTCATCTTGCAGCGAAAGCAACGGTTTCGGATTCCTATGCCACGCTTTTCGGTTTCATCAATTTTCTCGCCAACCTGGGGGCCATCCTGTTCACGCTGATGTTCGGATTCATGAAAGATGTGACGGGTTCTTTCACCTGGGGCTTTTTCATCCTCGCGCTGCTGGCACTCGCGACCTTTGCCCTGAACATCAAGGGACTCCGGATAAGATAAGATTTGGCGAAGAACCGTGGTCAGGTCTTGCTTTTTGCCTTCGGCTGATCATTGCCCGTGGACTTCCATCATACCTGCCTGGTATCATTTCCTCGACTTTACGTGATATAATTATTTAAAAGGAAAGAGATTATTCACCCTCACCCTCACCCTGACCCTCTCCCCTCAAGGGAGAGGGAACCTATAAGGTAATTAACCCCACAGGGAGAGGGGACCTGGGACGGGGTTACCAGAAGGAGAGGGAACCAATAAGGTGGGCTTTGCCGCGTTAAAAGGAAACCCATGAAATTCGACGATTATCGCATTGAACCCGAAATAAAGCGGAACCTGGCGGCCCTGGGTTTCAGGCGACCGACCGACATCCAGTTCAAATCCATTCCGCCCATCCTGAACGGGGAGGATGTGCTGGCCATTGCGCAGACCGGCACAGGGAAAACAGCGGCCTTTGCGATACCGATTGTGCACATGCTTCACGAGCAGAAGAGATCCCGCCGCACGGAAGGCATTCAATGCGTGGTGATGGAGCCCACCCGCGAACTCGCCCTGCAGATCACGGAAGTGTTCGACTCCATCGGCAAGCACACCAGGGTGAAAACCCTCTGCGTGTTCGGCGGCGTGGAACAGGACCCGCAGATTGCCCGGCTGGAAAAAGGAGTCGATATCCTCGTCGCCACACCGGGCCGGATGTTCGACCTCGTGAGCCAGGGCCACATTCACCTCAACCGGGTGCAGATGCTGGTGCTCGACGAGGCCGATCACATGCTCGACCTGGGGTTTATCAAAGACATCCGGGACCTGATCCGCTTTCTTCCCCGCAAGCGGCAGACCCTGTTTTTTTCGGCCACGATCAACGAGAAGATCAAGAAACTGGCCTATTCGCTGGTCAAAAACCCGATTCGCATCCAGATTGCGCCGGACGACCCCGTCGCCAGGAATATCACTCACTCCGTGGCCTTCATCGAGATGGACGACAAGCGATTCTTCCTTGCCCGCCTGATCAAGGAGAACCCCGACAGCAAGATCCTGATATTCGTCCGCACCAAGGTCCGGGCCGAACGCGTGAGCAAGGCCCTCGAACGCGAAGGGATCCGGAGCCTCACCATCCACGGCGACAAGGACCAGCTCGACCGCCTGGACGTGATGAAACAGTTCCGCGAGGGGTCCGTGAAGATCCTGATTGCCACCGACGTGAGCGCCCGGGGCATCGATATCCCCGACGTGGACCAGGTGGTGAATTACGACCTCCCCGAGGTGGCCGAAAACTACGTCCACCGCGTGGGCCGCACGGGCCGCGGCGACAAGAAAGGCCTGGCGGTGTCTTTCTGCAGCCCGGAAGAAAAACCCGTCCTCGAAGAAATCGAGAGTTTCCTGGGTAAACCGGTCACGGTGCTCTCCATCGGCAAGAACGAATACAACGAAACCCTGATCCTCCACAGGGACCACACGGACAAATTGCAGGCGGTGATGGAGGAAATCGAGAAAGCGGAGAAGTGGGACAAGAAGGCAAAGAAGAGGAAAGGATAGATTTTTATGGATATTTCCGATTGGCTGGATAAGAAAGAGGCGGAAGGCATCGACGTCTCGCAAATCGAATTGCCCGAGGAGCTTCTGTTCGATGCCGTCCCCGACGAGACCATTTTTTTCAAGACCTACAACCCCTGCAGCATCCTCTGCGCAAAGGAGCACCCCTTCTCGACCGTCGAGCGCTTCGGGCACTGGTACTCTTGCAGGGGCCAGGACAAGAAAGCCGGCATTCACGCAACCGGGATGGAGTGGAAGTTCTTCACGAGGGACAAGAACCTCGCCATCAAGACCGCCAAATCACACATTGAATAAGCTGTATCCCGGATCGCCCGCCATGAAATCAACGAGGGCCTCAGCGTGATGCTGTGGCCCTCGTTCATGTTTATTGTGACCTCAGGGGTTTCCTCCTGAGAAACCCTTGACATCCTCTTTCCGATCCATTAAAAAAGACGCGTTGTCCCGTCGGCCCTATCCTATCCAACAAACCAGCCCTGACATCACGGGGGACTCGAGCCAATGATGAACCCTGCTTTCGGTTGAAGGCGGGGTTTTATTTTGTTCACATCCTGGGGAGGGAAAAATGAAAAAACGATTCGGTTCAGCGGCGGTGTTGTTTCTGTCTGTTCTCCTATTCCTGGCTCCCGTCCATTCGGAGGCTGCTGAGACGGGTCCGTTTTACGCAGGCGTCTTCGGGGGTTATACGTTTAGCTCGGACGCGACGTGGACTTTTGTCTCTTACGACCAGTTCGACGCGGATCTCCAGGAAACCTGGGTCCTGGGGGCGAAGTTCGGCTATACGCCGCCTGCGTTTCAATACTTCGCCGTGGAGCTGGAGTATTTTTACCTGCAGCACGATATCGACCGGTCGGCGGGATCTTCCGTGAGCGTTGCAAGCGGCGATGCAACGCTGAACAATTTTATGGTGAATTTCCTGGTCAAATACCCCCAGGGGCGGATTCACCCCTACCTGGGCTTCGGTCTGGGCGTCTCCTCGGTTGACGTCTCCGGCACCAGAACGCAGCAGATCCTCGGCAGCACCGTTACGCAGCCGCTGGATGACAGCGACACATCCTTTGCGTACCAGATCATGCTCGGGGTAAATTTCGAGATCAACAAGAACTGGTCGGCAGATCTGACCTATCGATGGTTTGCGACAGATCCGGAAATCCAGGGCGGTGATGTTGATTATACGACAAACATGATAACGGTTGGTGTGAACTATCACTTTTGAGACACCGGTCAGCATCGGTTTATGGGGGGGCCGGCAATGGCCCCCTTTTTCTTATTCACTTCAACGGCAGATCTGCATCCGGGATCATCCCGCCGGGCCGGGGACTTGCAGGTCATGAAAAATACAGTATCGTTCATACATCCTGTCTAAGATGAGCAGTACTGTACTCGATAAAATGGGATTTTATTCAGATAGAAGATATAATTTATAGATCGGTAAAAACCAGAAGGCAGAGCCAAGTGACCCTGCCTTCATGTTGCATGTCTTCAGTAAATCTTATTATCTAAATCTTTTCACCCCGGCCAGCCCGACCAGACCAAGACCGACGAGCAGGAGGGATACAGGCTCCGGTACAGTGGTCGTTTGCTCAAATCCCGCGTAATTCACTTGTTCCTGAGAGTAGTTGTAGAACCCGAACTGCCCCGAACCGAACGTTGCGTCGTTGACCGTGACATTCCACAACTCCGTAGTGCCTTGCTTAACGACCACACGAATTACTCCGCTGGTCGTCTTATAGTCCAGATAGAAATCATACTGAACGTTATCCGCCCAGCCTTTATCAGTTCCATGATTCGTCGCAAGAACGGTCATGTCCCCAAAATTGACGACGTTTTCCCAGAGTTCCCCCAAAGACAAATCCACGAGACCGTTGCCGGTTGCACCCTGGAATTTCTTTATGGTCATGCCTTCGTTCGCGCTACCTCCCTCGTAATTCTGTGACGCCTGTTTCCAGTCAAACAGGTAGAAATTGCTCGAGTTCTGGTAACCAAAGGCGAAACCCATGTAATCGTCATCGGATGTCGTCACTACCTGCCACGAACCCTGCATCGTATAACCGGTTTGATTTACGTTATTTAAATAGAATGACGGGTCTGCATTGATCGTCTGCGTGACAGCGGTATTGCCTGACCCCAATTGCCAGTTAGCGGCACCCTGCCCTCCCGCAAAATCAAGCGTTACCGGTGTCCAACCTGAAAGGTCTATGGGATCGGCGTAAACGCCCGACGCCGTTAATGACATCCCCAGGCAAACGACGACTATTGATAAAATAAAATGCTTTTTCATCACATATCCCCTCCCTTTTTGTGCGAAAGCTCACTTTCTAAATCTTCTTACCCCTGACTGCATTACGTTAGGTTGACGGTGATGATCTGATTTCCGATGCCAAGATGAGATCGAGCGGAGTAGAACGAAATGAAATGAATGATAAATTTAATTATGCAAATAAAATACCATTGCTTATACATCTGAATTTACAACGAAATTTCATTGACGAGTCTTTTGGGCGCATCTTTTTTGTAAAGTTTCTTTACAAACAGGAGATCTGAAAAGCCAAAAGAGGCATACAACCATCCGATATGATGCTCATTTTGTTAATACTGGTCACTTGTAAAATATTCCTACGATGTCATACTTTTTATTGATTAATTAATTGTCAGATGCAATATCGGTTCAAAGATTTTATCGTAATTTCGTAAATCCCCATTTTTTTAAGATGATAAACCAATAGGTGAAGTGCTCCTTCGTGACTTGCCTTGACACCATCTGAACAATGAAGTGCCTCGCCCTCGGGAGGACTTCCTGGTAATGGTGGTTGGACAGACCTTCGGTAACGAATTAAGTTACTTATATCAGTTTGCGTGCCATGAGCTTGTCGATGGACGCGCCCTGAACCCGCCTGCAAGGCAGGGCTTGCGGGACACGCCCCCGGTCATGTATTATTAATGTAGATGTGCGCTTGAGGAGGCCGAAGTGGGAAAATCAACATTGGGCATCGGTGTCTTGCTCGCCCTGGTCATTTTGGCCGGTTGCTATGTTTACGGTCCGCCGCCTGGACCATACCCATACTACTACGGACCGAGTACCTACGATCGTTCCTGGAACGCTGCACTGGATGCAATGCGGGATACGGGTGTCGGCATCGTATCGACCGACTATAACGGCGGGATCATCCGGGGAACCCGGAACGGCGTCGACGCCACTGTCAGGATCCAGGGGCAGGCCGACGGGCGCGTCAGGGTAGAATTCCATGCGAGCGGGCCCTACGGGCAGGATCCCGCACTGGCCGACCAGATCTACCGAGCCTACGAACGGAGAATGGGGCGATAAACAGAGAAGACTAACGGGGGTGAAATATGGCGGCTCTATTGCGGGCGCTCATTTTTACTCTGGTTCCCCTGATCCTGATTTTCGCGACGATCCTCCGGCTCCTTTACGGAGGCGGCAGCTATTACCCTGACCTTTCGACGACTCCCCTGCTGAGTGAAGACAGGCTCGAGGTGGCCCTCCAGTCCAACGAGCCCATCGGGAATGTCGCCGTCAGCCGGGACGGCCGGATCTTCTTCACGATCCATCCCGAATCCCGGCCGGATCAGAACAAGCTGATGGAATGGAAAGGCAACGCCGCCGTACCCTACCCGAGCGCGCAGATGCAGAAGACCCTCTTCCAGGCCGTCCTGGGTCTTGTCGTCGATCAGCAGAACCGCCTGTGGACGATTGACCACGGCATCCACGGCCTGGGGACCGCCCGTCTGTCGGCCTTCGACCTGGGATCCGGCAGGCTGGTCCACGACTACGTCTTTCCTTCCGAGATTGCGCAGCCCGGCTCGTTTCTGCAGGACCTCCAGGTGGACTCAAAAGGGGGTACCGTCTACATCGCCGATGCGAGCATCATACGGAGAAACCCGGCCATCGTGGTGTACGACGTAGAGAAGAAAACCGCCCATCGCGTGCTCGAATCGGATCCCTCCGTCTATCCCCAGGACTGGATCATCCGGAACCCGATCAAGGAGATGGTCTTCTTCGAGGGGCTGATCGCCCTGAAGCCCGGGGTCGACGGGATCGCGCTGGACAGGCAGGACGAGTGGCTCTATTACGCCGCCATGGCGCACGGGGGGCTTTACCGGGTGAGAACGGCGGACCTGAGAAACCGGCAGCTGAGCCCGGCGGAGCTGTCCGGACGGATCGAGCTCTTCAGCAGGAAGCCCCTTAGCGACGGTCTCCTGGCCGACAGGACCGGAACCCTCTACATCACCGATGTCGAGCACGGCTCCGTCATGCGTGTGGGGCCGGACAAGAAGCTGCAGACAGTCATCCGTTCGAGCCGGATCCGCTGGGCCGACGGCCTGAGCCTCGGGCCGGACGGAACCATCTACCTTGCCGACAGCGCCCTTCCGCACCTGACGCTGCAGACCAGGAGCCACATGCATTCGCAGGCTCCCTACACGATCTTCCGCTTTAAGCCCTAGCAGGCTGTTGAAAAACGCTTATCTGCTGCGTTGCGCTGCATCCTTCGTCACTGCGGCGTACGCGAAAGTACGCCTCATTCCTCAGGATTTGCGCGCCTTGCATCCAAGCATTTTTGAACAGCCTGTGTGACAAGGTGTTTTTCAACACACTGCCAGGAACCGGCGCGGAGCCCGGAATCGCGGGGAGCATCCATGAAGACCCGACTGCCTCAGAACGTGATCGAGATGGCGGAGTTGCGGGATCGTGTTACCGTATTCCGCGACCGCGAGCACGCCGGGGAAATCCTTGCAGGGATGCTGGCTCGCTACGAGGGTTCCCGTGCCATCCTTTTCGCCGTGCCGGCGGGGGGAGTCCCTGTCGCCGCCGCCATGGCGGAGAGGCTCCGCCTTCGGCTTGAGGTGGCTGTCGTGAGCAAGATCACCATGCCCTGGAACACCGAGGCCGGTTACGGCGCCGTTGCCTTCGACGGAAGCGTCCTACTCAACAAGGACATTCTCGCCCGGATCGGGCTTACGAACGGGCAGATCGAGGAGGGTCGGCGGACCACGCTGGAAAAGGTTCAGAGGCGGCTGCGGAAATTCCGCGGGGACAGGCCCCTGCCGGATCTGGAGGCAACGAAAGCCATCCTGGTCGACGACGGCCTTGCTTCCGGATTCACGATGCTGGCGGCAATCAAAGCCCTGCGCCGGCTCGGTGGCCGTGATGTCGTCGTCGCCGTGCCCACGGCGGGCACATCGGCCGTCGAGCGCGTCGCCCCTGCCGTGGAATCCCTTTACTGCGCCAATATCCGCGGCGGCATGAGCTTTGCCGTCGCTTCCGCCTATGCGCTCTGGGAGGATGTGGAAGAGGAGGACGCGGTCAGCCTGTTCAGGCGCATTGCGTCATCGGCTCCCGGATCGTGACCGGGGGTCTGCTTCAGGCCATACCTTTTCCAATGGTCCGGAACTGCGGCCAATGGTACTATTGCAGGGGCCAGGACAGGAAAGCGGAATGAGGGGGCAATCAATGATGATATTGCGGTTGGTGTGTTTACTGCTTCTCGTCGTCTCTCCCGCCCTGTCGCATGCCGCCGACGAGGTGATACTCGCCGATCTGCATGAACAGGTGGTTCAGGTGCCTGTCCGTGTTGAAGGTCTGTTCGGCGCAAAAGATGTGAATCTGGCAGCGACGATATTCCGACCAAGCGGCGACGGCCCTTTCCCCCTCGTTGTGCTGAGCCACGGAACGCCGGCCAATGCGCTGGAGCGGGTAAAAATCGGCCGGTTCCGCAGAATCCCACAGACCCGTGAGTTCCTCAAACGGGGTTTTGCCGTCATCGTGCCGATCCGGCGCGGACATGGTGTAACGGGCGGCGATTTTGCCGAGGATTCCGGAAAATGCAGTGCGCCTGTCTACTACCAGTCGGGACGAGAATCGGCCCGTGATGTGCTTGCGGCCCGTGACTTCGCTGCACGGCTACCCTTCGTCAATTCGGAATGCATCCTCCTTGTCGGACAATCAACCGGTGGCTTTGCATCGATGGCGGCAGCCAGTTTCGAACCGCCGGGGGTGATAGGGGTCGTGAACTTCTCCGGAGGCAGGGGCGGCGATCCGGCCACCCGCCCGGGGGAACCCTGCGTCCCGCAGTCCATGTCGGCCACGATCGCGAAATTTTCCCAGACCATCAAGGTGCCCGTCCTGTGGCACTATGCGGAAAACGATAAATTCTTCTCTCCCAGGTATGTCAGGGAATGGTTCTCGGCATTCGAGAAAGCAGGCGGCAAAGGCCGCCTGGTCATCCAGCCCCCCTTCGGCAATGACGGTCACACCCTGTTCAACTCCAGGGATGGAATCCCCATCTGGACCAGGGAATTCGATTCGTTTTTAAAAGACTTCGATGTCGGGGGCGGAAAATGCGGAATGCACCAAGGTCCCGTACGGATAGGACCAAGGTCCCATTCCCCTCCGGCATCAAGAGATGTATTGAATGGCCACGACGGAAGCGGATTTACTCTTTTGTCAGACGACGTACGTTAATTCTCAAAAAAGGAGATAACAACCAATGAAGAAGTATTTCGCATTGATGGTCGTTCTGTCCCTTTTTCTCTGTCTTGCCGGAATGGCGGCGGCCCAGGACAGAGAGCCCGACGCCTACCTCGAACTGAGCGAGGGGTCGGTAGCCGTTGGAATCGGATACAGCTGGGGCAGCGGTACCCTGACCTACCAGGGAAAGAAGTACCCCGTGGAAGTCAAGGGACTTTCCGTGATTGATGTAGGCGTCACCAAGGCCACGGCGTTCGGCAAGGTGTATGGTCTCAAGAAGCTCGAAGACTTCAACGGCAACTACACCTCCGCCACCGCGGAAGGCACTCTTGGCGGAGGCGCGGGCGCCACGAAGATGAAAAACCAGAAAGGAGTGATGATCGACTTGTTCTCAACGACCAAAGGCCTCAACCTGAAGCTTGCCCCCAGCGGCATATCGTTGAAGCTCAAGTAATCATCATGCACGGGGCCGCGTGCTTCGCTAACCCGTCACCATGCTGCTTCCTGGCCTCGGCCTTGTCGGGCTGGCGGGGATCTGGAGAAAATAGAGGCTGAATACGTTGTAAAGAGTATCTCAAAGGCAGGGTCATGCGGCTCTGCCTTTTTTTATGCCTGACCTGCTTGCGTTAAACAACAGCAGATCGCGATTGCCGTCGGGACTTGCTTTGACACGGCCCCGTTAGTCCTGTATCGTGAATCCAGGACGCAAGTCGAGAGGATGAAGTACAGGCATGCAGGGAACCAATCGCGCAGAGATCAAAGTGGGGGCCCGCGTGAAGGTCGTCCAAAAGCAGGATCAGCGTTCGGGCAGGCTGACCGAAGGCGTCGTCCGGGACATCCTAACGAAATCGGGCCTGCACCCGCACGGCATCAAGGTGCGCCTGGAAAGCGGCATTGTCGGCCGGGTCAAGGAAATCCTGGATGGATGACGGGCGCCCCGTGGATTTTCGCCTCCGCGGGAATAACGCTCGCGTGAAGCGAGCTTCGTGGAAATGAACCCGCAGGAAAGGAATAGAATGCGGATATTCATCGATGCCGATGCCTTTCCGAATGTGATCAAGGACGTATTGATCAGGGCCTCGGTGCGCCTCAATGTGCCCCTGTGTTTTGTGGCCAATAAGCCGGTGAGGGTCGAGGGGAAGGCAAACATTTCCATCATCGAGGTTCCTGCCGGCCTCGATGTGGCCGATGATCGCATCGCCGAGCTCGTGCAGCCGGGCGACCTGGTGATCACCGCCGATATCCCGCTTGCCGACCGGGTGGTCACCAAGGGCGCTTTCGCGCTCGACCCCCGGGGCAAGCTTTACACGCAGGAAAACATCAAGAACAGCCTGGCCCTGCGCGGGCTGTTCAAAGAGCTGCGGGACGGAGGCATGATTTCGGGCGGCCCGGCGGCATTCGGCAGGCTGGACCGCCAGACGTTTGCGAACCGGCTGGACAGCTTCCTGACCCGGCATTTGAAAACCGAAAACGGCAAGGCGTAAGCGGAGCGGCGCCCGCGGTGCGGTCAGGAATCCGTTTTCCGCACAAAAAAAGCTCCCCCGTTTCCGGGGGAGCTTTTTCGGGCAATATGAATTCAGGTTTTAGATCTTGCGAACATTCGCCGCAGCGGGTCCCTTGGGCCCGGCGACCACTTCGAAGCTCACCCGATCACCCTCGGACAGCGATTTGAAACCCTCTGCCTGGATGGCGGAATGATGAACGAACACGTCCTTGCCACCGTCCTGCTCGATAAAGCCAAAACCCTTCGAATCATTGAACCACTTTACTTTTCCTTCAAACATCTTTACTGCTCCTTTGTATTCGGCTCCTCCAGGGAACCTTTAAATTATGCCGAAACCTTCGGCGGGTACTCTCTTTGCGCACAAAAAAACCGCACTTGCCATGATTGCTGGTTTGTGCGGTCTACTTTTCTGTACTTTTCCGGTAACAAAAACGCACTGCACATCAAGTTGGAAGTCACACTATATGATCTTTTATGGAAATGCAAGCTATTTTATTGCCCGGAAACGATGCGCCGGAAGAAAGGCTTCCGGTCAATACGACGGCGGTGCGGCAGCGGAGGCAACTTATCCTTTACAAAAGCGGTCATTGCCGGTAGGCAGAGGGCGGGGTTTTCTCCGGGTACCCGTTTGGACCTGGCCCGGCGGCGCCCCGAACGGAAAGGCGTGCACTCGGGCTGGATATGGGAATCATCTGGATCAACGAGGTTTCGGTCAGCTTCGGCGGGCCGCGCCTGCTGGACGGCGCTGCGCTCCAGATCGAAGCGGGCGAACGGATCGGTCTTCTGGGCCGGAACGGTTCGGGCAAGTCGACCCTCATGAAATTGCTGACGGGCGACATCAGCCCGGATAGCGGTGAAATCATCCGAAGCGGCGAGGTCCGGATCGCCATGCTGCCCCAGGATGTTCCCGACGACCTTCCGGGGACGATCTACGATGTCGTGGCCTCCGGCGGCCGGGAGCACCTGGATCTGCTCAGGGAATACCACGACCTGACCCTGCGGATGTCCCGCAGCGGCGACGAGGGCCAGCTGAAAAAGCTCGAACAGGTGCAGCACCGGCTGGAGACCTCCGGCGCCTGGCATTATCATCAGCGGGTGGAAACGGTCATCGCCCGAACCGAGCTCGATGAGAACGCCGAGTTCCGTACCCTGTCGGCGGGCATGAAACGCCGGGTCTTCCTGGCCAAGGCCCTGGTGAGCGACCCGGACCTGCTGCTCCTGGACGAGCCCACGAACCACCTCGACATCAACGCCATCCTCTGGCTCGAGGATTTCCTCCTGAAGTTCGAGAAGACCCTCATGGTCGTAACCCACGACCGGGCGTTTCTGCAGCGGCTGGCGACACGCATCGTGGAGATCGACCGGGGCCGCCTGATGTCGTTTGCCTGCGATTACGGTACGTACCTCGAACGCCGCCAGGCCCTGCTGGAGGCACAGGACAGGCAGTGGCAGGAGTTTGACAAGAAACTGGCCCGGGAGGAGACGTGGGTCCGGCAAGGGATCAAGGCCCGCCGCACACGCAACGAGGGCCGGGTGCGCGCGCTGGTAACGATGCGCCGGGAGCGGGCACAGCGGCAGGAGCAGACGGGCAATGTGCGGCTGACGATCCAGGAGGCCGAACGCAGCGGCCGGCTGGTTGCGGAAGCGGACAAGATTCACTTCGCCTTCGGCGACCACAAGATCGTGGAAGACTTTTCCACCACGATCATCCGCGGCGACAAGGTGGGCATCATCGGGCCCAACGGCTCCGGCAAGACCACGCTCCTCAAGATCCTTCTCGGCGAACTGGAGCCGCAGCGGGGCAGGATCCGCCTGGGAAGCGGGATCCGGGTCGCCTACTTCGATCAGCTGCGCGCCCAGCTCGACGAGAACGGCACCCTGAAGGACAATATCGGCGACGGCAACGACATGATCGCCGTGGGCGGCGCCTCCCGGCACGTGATGGGATATCTCCAGGATTTCCTCTTCCCCCCGGACCGCATCCTGTCGCCGGTCAGCTCCCTGTCGGGCGGCGAACGCAATCGCCTCCTGCTGGCAAAGCTCTTCATCCTCCCCTCCAATGTCCTGGTCCTGGACGAGCCGACCAACGATCTCGACACGGAAACGCTCGAGCTCCTCGAAGACCGGCTCATGGAATACAGCGGCACGATCCTGATGGTCAGCCACGACCGTGCGTTCCTCAACAACGTGGTGACCTCGACGATTGTATTCGAAGGCAGGGGGCGGCTGCAGGAATACGTGGGCGGCTATGACGACTGGCTGCGGCAGCGGACGGTGCACGAGGAGCCCCTGAAGGCGGCGCCGGGGGAGCAGAAGCCGAAGAAGGGCAAGCCCCCGAGAGAAAAGCAGAAGCTCTCCTACAAGGAGACGCGGGAACTGGCGGAGCTGCCGCTGCAGATCGAAGCCCTGGAGCAGGAGAAGGAGCGCCTGATGGAGACCCTGAATTCTCCCGCGTTCTATGCCGGGAGGAACGCCGACGAAATCAAACGTGCCAGCGACCGGCTGAATGCCCTGGAAGAGGAACTGGACGGAGCCTACGGGCGCTGGGACGAACTGGAGAGCCTCGCGGCAAAGTTAAGCGGCGAGCCGGGCTGACGGCGGGATTGACCCATGCGTGAATCGTGGCTGACCTATCTCCTCCTCTGCGCCGACGGAAAGCTCTACTGCGGCGTCACCAACGACATGGGAAAAAGGCTCGATGCCCACAACCGGGGCATCGCCTCCCGGTTCACCCGGGCGAGGCTGCCCGTGACGCTGCTGGCGACAAGCAGGGCCCTGGGAAAGGCCGAGGCCTTCCGCCTGGAATACCGGATCAAGCGGCTCCCGAAAAACAGGAAGCTGGCGGCTCTGACAGCCGCGCAGCGCCGTCCCCGGATCAAGAAAAAGGTCATGACCTGAACCGATCGGGCGGGCAAGCGATTGTGCTGATTTAGGGGGTCATGAAACAGCTTGCCCATGAATCTTTCAGAAAAGAGTCGCTGTCATTCCGGACTCGATCCGGAATCCGGTATTTCAGTGGATTCCTGCCTTCGCAGGAATGACAACGCCTGTTTGGTGTCCATCATAACTTGTCAACCCGTAAGGATCCTGCCGGCAACCGGCGCGGTCGGGCTGGAGTCTTGACATTTACCCCGCTTCGATGTGTAAATGCCAGGGGCTGGCCCAAAAGAGGAAAATCAGGAAAGGCGCAGACACATGAAAAAATGGATGTGGATCGTATTGTTGCTGTCGCTGTGCGCAGGCCCGGCGCTTGCGCAGGAAGCCGGCAAGGGAAACCCGACCGTCGTGATCAAAACCAACAAGGGGGAGATCGAAGCCGTTCTCTACAGGGACAAGGCGCCCATTACGGTTGATAATTTCATGAAGTATGTCGATGCGGGGTTTTACACCGGGACGATCTTTCACCGGGTGATCCCCAACTTCATGATCCAGGGCGGAGGATTTAACCGCTACTTCACCCAGAAGCCCACCCGGCCTCCCATCAAGAACGAGGCAGCCAACGGTCTCAAGAACGAACGCGGAACGCTGGCCATGGCGCGCACCGATGTCGTGGATTCCGCCACGGCACAGTTTTTCATCAACGTGACGGACAACGCCCCCCTCAACCACGGGGCCCGCGATTATGGATACGCAGTCTTCGGCAAGGTCACCCGCGGCATGGACGTGGTAGACGCCATCTCCGCCGTGCCGACCGGGCCGAAGGGTCCGTTCTCTTCGGACGTCCCCCGCGACTTGGTGATCATCGAGTCGATCCGGGTCAAGTAGGCGATCCACCCCCGAAGCGCGGGGCCGGGAGGCCTTCGAGAAGGCCGGGGGCGAATCCTGCCCCTGCGGGACCCGCAGTGCCGATTAGGAGGCGAGGGGCCGTCAAACAGCGGGATATGGCCGTAAATCGCGATTTGAAAACGCTGCTCCCGGAACTCCGGAAGGCATTGCCCGGTTGTTGAATCAACCTTGAAGGAGGAGCCAGGTCATGGTCATCATTACGAGCAAGTATGTGAAACCGCTGGACGTGATCGATTCGCTGCTGGCCGATCATCGCAAGTTCCTGAAGGAGTATTACAGCCAGTCGAAGTTCATCTGCTCCGGGCCCCAGAACCCGCGGGTCGGGGGAGCGATCATCGCCAATGTCGGCATCGACGAGGCGCGGGAGATCATGAAAAAGGACCCCTTCACGATTCATGGGGCTTCGGAGTACCAGTTCATCGAATTCACTCCCGGCTCGTACGATCCGCGCTTTGCGTGCTTCGTCAAGTGAGGTGACGGCGAATGACGACCAAAGAGAAAGCGAGGGAGTTTGCCTCCCGATGGCTGCCCGCGTGGACGGGCAACGATCCCGGGAAGCTGGTTGATTTCTATTCCGATGACGCGTTTTACCTCGACCCCGCCGTGCCCGGGGGGATCCAGGGGAAGGACAATCTGCTTGCCTACTTCCGGAAGCTCCTTGCCCAGAACCCGGACTGGGTCTGGACCCAGCTCGAGGCGATCCCGATGGAAGGCGGGTTTCTGAACAAATGGCTGGCCCGGATACCCATCGGGCCAAACCTCATCGAGTGCGTCGGCGTCTGTTTCGTGCAGTTCGACGACGGGGGGAAGATCAGGCGCAACGAGGTCTACTTCGATCGAACCCCGATAATGCTGGAAATGTCCCGATTGAGACAGGCGAAGAAGGATCGATGACATGTCCATCGGCATGGCGGGATGACGGATAGCGGGTGACAGAAGGCAGGACGTACAGGATGGGATCAGCAAAAACCAGGAACGACAGCTCCGGGAAGAAGCCGGGGCAGGCGCATAAACCGGAACCCGCCCTGCCCCCGATCGAGTTCACGGAGCCCTTCGAGCGCGCCCTCAGGCTCATGGAGGAAACGCACCGGCACGTCTTCGTCACGGGCCGCGCCGGCACCGGCAAGTCCACCCTGCTCCAGTACTTCAAGGCAAACACCGCCAGGCAGGTGGCGGTCCTGGCGCCCACGGGCGTTGCGGCCTTGAACGTGGGGGGGCAGACGATCCATTCCTTTTTCGGGTTCAAGCCCGACGTGACACCCGAATCGGCGCGCAAGCGCATCCGCGGCGACGGCGCCGGGATCTACCGCCGGCTCGACGCCATCGTGATCGACGAGGTCTCCATGGTCCGGGCGGACCTGCTGGACTGCGTGGATGCCTTCCTGCGCCTCAACGGCCCCGAGCCCGGCGCCCCCTTCGGCGGCCTGCAGATGATCTTCATCGGCGATCTCTACCAGCTTCCCCCCGTAGTAACCGCGGCCGAGAAGATGCTCTTCAAGACCCTCTACGCGAGCCCCTATTTCTTCAGCGCCCTGGCCTTCCAGGGCCTGGGGATGGAATTTGTGGAGCTGGAGAAGATCTACCGCCAGCAGGACGACCGATTCATCGACCTGCTCAACGCCATCCGCAACCGCACCGTCACCGCGGAGGACCTGGAGCTCCTCAACTCGCGCCTCGATCCGGACTTCGAGCCCCCTGCCGACGAGTACTACATCCACCTGACCAGCACGAACGACCTGGCCGACGGCTACAACGAGGATCAGTTGAAGAAGCTCAAGGGCAGAACGTGGACGTCGGAGGGAATCCTGGAGGGTGAATTCGGCAGGGAGTATCTCCCGACGGCGGTGGCGCTGAAGCTCAAGAGGGGCGCCCAGGTCATGATGCTGAACAACGATCCGGGCGGCCGCTGGGTGAATGGGACCATCGGCAGGGTCACCGGGTTCGGGAAAGACCCGGGGGGCGGCCCCCTGGTGCGCGTCCGCCTGAACGACGGGCGGCTGGTGGAGGTCGGGCCCAACACCTGGGAAATCTTCCGGTTCTTCCTGAAGGACGGGCGCCTGGACTCGGAGGCGGTGGGCATGTTCACCCAGTTCCCCCTGAGGCTTGCCTTCGCCGTGACGATCCACAAGAGCCAGGGCAAGACCTTCGAGCGGGTGATCCTGGATGTGGGCAGAGGGACCTTCGCCCCCGGCCAGCTCTACGTGGCACTCTCCCGGTGCACGAGCCTCGAGGGCATCGTGCTGCGCAAGGCCCTGGGCAGGAAGCACATCCTGCTGGACTGGGCGGTGGTCCGTTACCTGACCCGAAGCCAGTACGACCAGGCCGCGAAGGCACTCTCCCGCGAAGAAAAGCTCCGGATCCTCGAGGCGGCCATCGGGCGCAAAGACCCCCTGGAGATGGTTTACCTGAAAGGCTCGGACGTCAAGAGCCGCAGGACCGTGAGGCCCCTTCGCCTGGGCGAGATGGAATACGCCGGGCGTCCCTTCCTGGGTCTCGAGGCCCTGTGCCTGATGCGGCGGGAGAAGCGGGTCTTCAACGTCGACCGGATCCTCAGTCTCGAGCCGGTCCGGACGCCTCCCGCAAAATAACCGGCCAACCCTCCATCACGATTGATCCCCATCGTTCGGAGAGGGTTCATGTTCGTATTGACAAACCCGGTTCCGAGGGGTAATTTTTATTCAAGCAAAGCGACCCCATCCCCTGCTGCCCTGCTCCACACGATCTTCATTTCCATCCCGTATTCTCAACCTGAGGACGAATCCATGCCAGACATCGACCGAATCCGGATAATCAAGCGGCGGCACGAGAAAGAACTCCTCGCCAGGAAAAACGTCGTCGGCGTCGGCATCGGGTTCAAGGAATCCGCCGGCAAGACAACAGACCGGATGAGCATCGTCGTCATGGTCGAGAGAAAGCTCCCGGCGGAGACTCTCGACGCGAGGGACCTGATCCCGCCCCTGATCGAGGGGATCCCCACGGATGTGAAGGACGTCGGGAAGATCGAAGCCCTTCCCCGGGGATAGACATCACAACCGTCACGTAAAAGGAGGGTGCCATGGCGCTGGAAAAAGCACGCGCGGCCAAGCGGGAGTATGTCGACATCCTGATGAAAAACAAGAACGTCGTGGCCTGCGGCGTGGGATACAAGCGCATCGGGGGGCAGGTCACCCGGGAACCGTCGGTGGTGGTCTCGGTGATCAAGAAGCTCCCCCCCGAGGCCCTCGCCATGGATGAGATCATCCCCCGTGTCGTCGGCACCATGCCGACCGACATCATTGAAACCGGTGTCATCCGGGCCCTGCAGGCCCCCACGGACCGGTGGCGGCCCGCCCCCGGCGGCGTGTCCATCGGGCACTTCAACATTACCGCCGGCACGCTGGGCTGCCTCGTCACCCGGGGAAGCGAGCTTTTCATCCTGAGCAACAACCACGTGCTGGCCAACTCGAATGCGGCCGCGATCGGCGATTCCATTCTCCAGCCCGGGAACTACGACGGGGGCACCGAGGCCGACAGGATCGCCACCCTCGAGGCGTTCGTCCCCATCCAGTTCGAGACGTCGCCCCCCACCTGTCTCGTCGTGAGCGACCTGGTCTTTTTCCTGAACGTCATGGCCCGGCTCGTCGGGTCGCGGCACAGGATCAGCGGATACCGGGCGGCCGCGGAGGCCAATCTCGTCGACGCCGCCATCGCCCGGCCCCTCGCGGCCGACCTGGTCGAACGGCGCATCCTGAACATCGGCATCCCCAGGGGTTCCCGGGAGGCCGCCCTCGGTACGGCGATCCGGA
>DIFQ01000029.1 GCA_002419215.1 Syntrophaceae bacterium UBA5744 | reverse complement strand
CGCCCTTGCGCGCCTTGTCCTTCGCGCCGGCAAGCTTGCCTGCGACATTCTTTTTGTACTCTTCCTTTTTCGTCTTCAGGAGCTTGTCCGTTTCAACGACCGGCGGATACCTGGGATGGAGCTTCTGGGCCGGGGCGAATTCCTTTTCCGCCTGTTCGAACCGGTTCTCCGTGATGAGCTTTTTTGTCTTGTCGAGCTGCTGGGTAACGGTCTGCTTCTCGTTGCCCCATTTCTGGACGAGGCTCTTGGCTTCCGCATTCTTGGGGTCGAGGCCCGCCGCTTCGTTGGCCAGGGCGATGGCCTCGTCCAGCTTGCCCTCGGCCACCAGCCCCTTTGCCTTCTGGAGCTTCTCCCGGGCTTCTTTGGCCTTCTTCGAGCCGTCCAGGTCCTTCTGCGAGACGCTGATGGTCACCGAGCGGGAGGCCTCGCCCACCTGGTCGCCGTCGCTGTTCGCGACCTTGAGCGACGCCGTGAAGGTCCCCGTGTCGCCGCAGTTCATCTTGATCTCGTCGCCGGCGCCGGGGCTGCCGCAGGTACCCGCCGGATCGATCGCCCACCGGTACCTGGCGCCCGAGAGCGCCGGGGCAACCGCGGCTTTCATGAACACGTCGTGATGGACGGCAAACTGCTGGTCCCCCACGTCCACGAGGCCGGGGCAGGCGCCTCCCAGCTGCGTGTCGCACTTCCAGATCTTCGGCTTGGGACCGAGATAGCGGGGCTCGCCGATTGTGACGGTGTAGCCCTTGGGATTGACGGTGACGTCCGCCTGGCCCAAGTCGCTTCCGTCCTCCTTCGCCTTCGCGTGAACGGTGACCGTCACGGGCTTTACGCTCTTCGGCTTGAACGAGTAGGAACGCTGATTGGGGATGTTGGGCTCGGGGCCGGGGTTGGCCGCATCGCCCTTGATCTCCCACCAGAAGGTGATGATGTCGTTGCTCATCGCGGGCTCTTCGTGCACCGTGATGACCACCTTTTCGCCGATGAGCGGCTCCTTCTTGTTGACGCTCAGTTTGAGCTTCGGGCTGACCGCCTGGATGGGGATCTGCTCGGACTCGCCGACGGTCATCTTCCGGCCGTCGACCTCCTTGAGGACGGACACCCAGACGGGCGTAGTCCCCATCTTCTTGAACGTGGCCGTGTTCCGTGACTGCGAGCCGCCCTTCGTTTCATAGGTCGGGTTCTTCGGGTCGCCGAACAGGGCGTCGGGGTTGTGCTCCCAGATGTACGAAAAGCTCCCGGAGGCCGGCTTGTCCCCGGAGAAGACCTCGGCGAGGAACGTGGCCTTGCCGCCGATCGGGATGGTGCTTTCCTTCGGGGTTTCCTTGGTCAACTTCACCTTGAGCGCGGTGCACTTCACCTCGAGAGAGGCCGAGGCGCTGTCGCCGTCCTGGTCGGTCGCGGTGACGGTCGCGGTGCAGGGCTTGCACTGCCTCGAGTTCAGCACCTTGGCCCGATCGTCCTTGGCGTCCTGCGCACAGCCGCCCCAGGTCCATTTGTATCCGCCTGACCCTTCCGCGGTCTCCGCCGTCAGCTCGACGATGTCCCCGAAGTCGGCGGGGTTCTTGGAGGCTTTGATCGTGACCTTGAGCGGCTTCTTGTATTTCTTGTTTTCGTCCTTCCTCAGCTTGTCCGCCTTGTTCGGGTCGTAGGAACCCTTTCCGAAGGCGCCCTCCCAGCAGCCTTTCGCGCAGTCGCTCGGACCGCCGAAGAAGTGTCTTCTCGTGCAGCCGAACGCTCCCGCCCCCCCGAAGCAGGGGCCGCTGCTCTTGCATTCCGGGACGGATTTGCCCTCGGGGTCGTACCAGACGCCGATGTGTCCCGCCCACCCGCTGGAACACCGGCAGAGACAGTTGAAGTACTGGTTTCTCTTGTCTTCCTCGGTCGGCGGCGGCGTGCAGCCCCGCTCCAGTTCGGGCTTGTAACGCTCGACGCAGCCCGCGGGTGTTTTCGCTTTCACGGTTCGGGTCTGTTTCTTCGTCGCCCTGACGCATTCGCCCCAGTCGGAGTATTCGAATGAACAGGTCGCGGCGAGCTTGGCGTCGTCCTTCTTGCCGTCGCCTTTCTCGTCCTTGCCGTCCTTCTTGTCGTCCTTGGGTTTCCTTACGTTGAGCCGGTGGGTCGTGCTCGCCGAGACTTTCTTGCCCGCGATCTCCCGGGTAACCGTAACGGTGATGTTCATCACGGCCTCTTCCAGCGGGGAGAACCACCAGGTGGCGCCGGTGTTCTTGAGCGTCCGATCCACCGTCCATTCGATCCGCGCGTCTCGCAGCGCATCGTCCACGGGTTTGCCCTGGCGCTTTGCGACGATCTTCAGGGTGACGTCCTTCATCGCCTCCACTTCGGCCGGCCCCTCGACGGAGATCTGAAACGAGCCCCCATAGGCCTCCCGGAGCGCGGCAAACTTCTCCGCATAGCCGCGCGCCAGCGTCCAGTAACGGTCCAGTACGGCGGTGAAGTCAGGCGGGCTGCCGAACGGGGTCTTGTTCTTCATGTCTAGCTGCCGCTTCAGCTCCGCACGGGCCCGGTCGGCGAATGCCGACGGGGTCTCTTTGTCTGCCGGGCCGCCCGTCCAGAGGGGGACCATGCCGTAGGTGATTCCCGACGTGAGCTCGATGATCCGCGCGGTGTAGAGGTACTGCAGGAGGATGCCCTCCGCCTCCGTGTCTAGCGGATGCGCCGCGCGGGACTGTCCCTTGAAATTGAAGAGAATCGTGGAGACGTCCCGGGAGGCGGACATGACGACTTCCTGGCTCACCCGCGCGATCTCGGAGTCCTTGGCGGGTTCCACGGCGAGGGGCGGCTTGCCGTGCATGAAGCGACCCAGATCGGAGTCCGGCACGCCGTAGCCACCGGCAAGACCCACGAGGAAGCGACGGGTCGTGCTGACCTGCCGGTAGCTCTTGAGCCAGGTATCGGCGAGCTTCGCGATCTGCTCCTTCGTCTTCGCGGTCCGGTTTTCAGGACCTTCCGGCTTTTTCAGCTCGTCGGTGCTGACCTTCACGCCCTCCTGCTGCCGGAGCGCGTCTTGAAAGGCGCTCAGCAGCTCTTCCTTGATGCCGAGTTCCTCGCCGATGGCCAGAAGCTCCTTCAGGATTTCGTCCAGCAGGCCCAGTTCGACGAGCTTGCGAGCGCGCATCTCTTCCTCGAAGGAGAGGATGATGGCCTCGGCCAGCTCCGTGATCACGGCGTCCTGGAGCTTTGCCCGCTGGGCGAGCATGGCGCTCACGATGCGGACCATGTTCTCCCCCGACTTGCCCTCGGCTTTCAGCCGCTCCGCTTCCCCCTCTGCGAACATGTTGTTGATCAGATCGAGCCGGATGCCGCTCCTGCTCTCGGCCCACGCATACCTGCAGTAGGCGGGTGCCTTGTCCATATAGGGGACGAGACGGTCGCAGTTGAACTTCTGCAGTTCCGCCAGCGCGTTGCCGAGCGCGGCGTTCTCCCGGAACAGCTTGTGGTCGCCGTCCTGGATCATGGCCCGGAACGACTTGGCCACACCACCGGGCAGATAGATCGCCTGGAGCCCCGACATCTTCTTCGGCTGGGAAAGCGGGATCTCCGAGCGCGTGTCCGAGGCGAGGATGCGGATGTACGCGGCGAGGTTCCGCTCGCCCTCGCGGCCGTAGGTATCCAGCTCGGTATGGAGGGCGATCCACGTGTAGCGGATCGCGTCGCGGTTCTCAGCCCACTCCTTCGGCTCCGTGCCCGGCTCGGGTTTGAAGCTCGACGCCTGGAACATGGCCTCCAGCTCGCTCTGAAAAAGCGCCTGCTTCGCGCCCGCGACGATGCGGCCGCCCATCGACTCGACGAGCATGGGGAGCATGGCGGGCGGGCAGATGTAACAGGCCATCACGTAGGTGAGCTGCCTCGGGTCGCCCTGGAGGCTCGCGTGGTAGACCATGGGCACGAGATAGAGGTGCGGGACGACCAGCATGGCCACGATGCCGCCCGAGGAGGTGAGCTTCTGCACCTCCGTCGTCCTGTTGTCGCCCCAGATGTCGGTGAGCTGCCAGAGCAAATCGAGCATCATGAGGGCGTTGACGGGCTGATTCACCTGGGTCCAGACCGTCTCGGCGACGAGCTTGGACGGGCTTGCGAAGGCAATGTCGGTCAGGGCCGGTGGCCGTGTGGATGCGAAGGCCCACTCGGGGATTTTGCCGAGAAGGGCCTCTCCGATCGGCGTTTCCCCCAGGAGTTTGCGCACGTTCTCGCGGGTATTGACGGGTTCGTTGAACATCTCCCAGATGCGCCTGAACTTCCCGCCGAACCCCTCGAGCTGAGCCGCCCGCTCGTTGGCGATACGGTTCAGCTCCTTCACGGATTCAAGGGCCTCGTTGGCCCACTGGATGGCCTCCCGGGGTACGTTCTTCTTCTTGCTGTAGTGGTCCAGGAGCGCCCGCAGGTCGGACTCGTACTGCTGCAGCAAGCGGGCCCGCTCCGCCGCCGGCCTGCCCATGACGTCGAGCACGAACTCGCGGTGGGCGACCTGCGCCTGGCGACGCATGATCTTGACGGCGTTGTCCACGAACGCCGCCTCTCCGCCGGCCGCGGACATCACGCGTCCCTCGGCTGCCTTCAGGTCGTTGAGCGCGCTCTGCGATTCCGTCACGGCCCGGTCGTAGGCCTCGATATCGGCGGCACTCCATCCGCGGCCCTTCAGGCGCTTCAGGAGGTTCACGCGCCGCTCCGCGGCCTCCGCATAGGTGATCTTCGCGCGGTCGAGGGTGGCGCAATCGCGCATGAACTGCATCTCGCCCTCCGAGAAGAATTCCCGCCAAGGCAGCTTGGCGCCATCCATGGCATTGACGAACACGTTGGCGGCACGGGCAACCTGCTTGGCCACCTTGGTGCGCTGCTCCAGCGTGGTGGTCGCTTCAGCCACCTCCGAGACGTGGCAGGTGAAGTCGATGACGCCCGCGGCGGCCTGGCCTGTCCCGTAACGCGTACCCGAGAGCCAGACTTTCCAGACTTCGCCCACGCGAGGGTCGTCCATGAGGATCCGGCGAATCTGCTCGCTGGTCAAATTTTCGCGGAGCCTGCCGTTCTCGAAGAGACCCGGATAATACTTGTTGAGAAGCCGCAGTTGCGTCTCGGCGAAGAGGGCGCCGGGAGTGGCCGTGATGGTGACGGGCCGGCCCGTCACCGGGTCGATGAGGTAGAGCCGCGTCATGGACTCCCGGATGGCCCACTGCTTGCCCGCGGAGGTCACGTACACATCTGCGTGTCCCTCCCAGCCGTAGCCGTTGAGGACGATGCCGAGCCCCTCGGGTCCCGTACCGAGCCGTGTTTTCACTCGGTTGCTCACGTCCTGGATGATGCCTTCATTGTTCTTGGGATTGGTATCGGCGAGCTCCGTGCCAAAAAAGGATGCGTCGAAGTCGCCGTCGAAGGTGAGCTGCGTCTCGGGCTTGATGGGCCACTTGCCGCTGTACCCGTAGCCGTGGATGGAGCCGAGTTTTTTACCCCCGGCACGGCTCTGCAGGGTATCGACGATGGTGCCGTCGAGCACCTGCTGCACCGTGTGCATGAGCAGGTTTTCCGCACGCCGGCAGTTGTCGTTCCATTCCGACTGGGGCACCCCCCGCTTGAGCTGCTTCAGCACCTCGATGGCGTTTTCGTTTCCCGAGGAGCTCTGGACCGTTTCAAAGAACGCCTTGGCGGTTGCTTCCGCCTGCGCCGGCGTGCTGAAGCGCTCCGGCATGTTGTTCAACGCTCGCAGGGCGTCGAGAATCTGTTGATTCTGGGCGAGGGCGGGCGATGCGGAGAGGATCAGGACGATGGCGGCGATGACCGGAATGATGCGACGCATGGAGAACCTCCGAGAGCGTTAGTGATCTGCGATTGCATTCTGATGTTCAGGTATTCTTATTCGTCCGGCCTCGGGGGCCGTAAATTCTCGATGACTCACGGCTCCGGCAGCCGGACCATCTCGAGACCCAGGCTGCGGATCTCCCTCACCTCCTCCACTTCCCGCACGCCGGCCTTCTTCAGGGCCTTGACGATCGTGTCCGCACCGATCATGTCCGTCCCCAGCTGGTCGGTAATGCCGAGAAAGAGCTCCCCGCCGTTCTTCAGGCGGATCGCCAGGCTCCCCCACTCCGACGAGCCGAGGATCATGGCCCGCCCCGTGGCGCCGATCCTGGATGAGCCCTTGCCCGCGAGTGCAGCAAGCCAGGAGAGGGCGATGAGCCATTTCGGCGGCCTCTGCAGGACAGGCTGGAAGAAATCCATGTCGCCAAAGAGGAAGTTTCGCTCGCCGCGGTCCGTCCAGATGCGAAGCCCTTCCGGTGTGACCTGCAGGGCGAAGGCGGAAACCCAGGCGGCAAGCCACACGAGAACGAGGCCGATCATCAGGATCGGCCAAAAAAAGAAAAAGAGGGGCCAGCCCTCGGTGAAGGCCTGCACCGTCCCGCCGGTGATGAAAAAGGGGAAGGCGAAGAAGGGCACCGTCAGGAGCAGGGCCAGGAAATCGGTAAGCACCACCCTCCAGCGCTGATAGGCCTGTGCGCCGGGGGGGCGCTTCGGCCAGGGCAGAAGAACGTAAAGGGCAAGCCCGGTCAGAGCGACCCAGGGGCCCCACTTGCGACCCGGGAAGAGGAATTCCGTCGGGGGTGTGGGGGCGCTCGAGAACCCGCCGCCGAGGTGGAAATCCTCGTTGGAATAGACGCGGTGCTCCGCCTTCAGGTAAAGGGGCGTGCCGTTCGCTTCGAGGCGAAGGTAGGCGGGCTCTCGGGACCCGGGGTACAGGGAGGCAAGCTGACTGACGGGAAGCTCATCGGGTTTGAAAAAAAGAACCCCTGAGGGGTGCTTGTCCGAGGGAAGACGACGCTGCCACTCTGCCCCGAGAGGCTGTTTCCGTGCAGCCGCGAGGGCATTCTCCGCCAACGACTGCCACTCCGGCCCCTCGACAACGAAGAGACGCCCCTTCGTCGTCTCCGCGATGTAGTCGTGAAGCGGCAGGCCGGCAAGGCGTTTTGCGCGCTCCGTCATCAAACGAAAGCCCATGTAGGACCCTTCGTTCTTCTGCCGATCCGCAAAATCGACATGCTGGACAATGACGACGGGGGACAGGCTCGCGAAAAGCGCGACGAGGATGGCCGCGAAGATGGAACCCAGCAGAATGACCCGGCGCCACAATTCCATGAATGAGATGTCACCTCGATCGGATCAGGGGCGGCAGGCCGCCTTGTAGTCGAGGACCGCGGCCTTCACGCGGCCCACCACGCGCCCGAGCGGCACGATGGAGATCCAGCCGGGGCCTTCGACGAGTTTGATGTGGGTGGCGTCGACGCCCACTTGGTCGAAGGTGGGGTCCACGGAGACCCAGCCTCCGACATCGCTTTCCGCCCAGGCGTGGTAGAGGAACCCCACGCCCTCCATGTACACGATCCCGCCCGCCATCCGCGTGGGGATCCCCGCCGCCCTGGCCAGCGCCGTGTAAAGCATGGTGTGGGCCTGGCATTCGCCTTTTTTCGTATGGAGCACCTCGAGGGCGGAGAAGCTGTCCACGGGCTCGTCCTTCACCTCGTCGGCCACCCACTTCGCGAGTTTTCGCACCTTCGCCAGGGGATCGGAGATTCCTTTCGTCACCTCCCTGGCCGTGTTGACCATTTCGGGGTGGTCGCTCTCGATCTGGCTTGCGGGCAGGGTCCAGCGATAGCCGTCGATGCTGTACCGGGGGCCGGAAATCTTCGCGGGAAAGCCGGGATTGCGGAGAATCCGGTAAGTGATCGATGCCGGGTCTTTCGGATTTTGCAGGGCCTCCTGTCCGGGGCCCTGCAGCAACGGCAGCTCCCCGGCAATCCCCGTCAGGGAAACCTCCAGGAGCGTCGCCTCCCGGGGGCAGGCAAGGGATTTCCCGGTTTTGACGACGCTGAAATCGAGGATGAGGTCCTTCTTGTTGAGGCTCGCCTGGGAGAGGTAGCGGCGGGCCTCCCCCTCACTTTCCCGGTATGTGATGAGAACCCCCTTCATGCCGAGCTCGAAGATGGCCTCTCCCTTTGGGTTGATCCAGGTCTCCACGTCCTGGCCCATCATGGAGGTTTTCACCTTCCAGGAAGGCTCGATGTCGAGTTCCCGGCTCCTCTCGAAGGCGGCAACGGTCTGGGAAACGGCCGTGACGGACTGGGTCTGCGGATCGTAGACGTTATACCGGTATTGAGAGCCGACGGCCAAGCCCCGGAGGACGGGGTAGAGATTGATCGCCCCGGCCGGGTAGAGCGGCTCCTGGAGCTTCGTCTCGATTTCCTTTTTGTCGGGACCGGACTTCTGCGTGGTGCGCAGCACGCCGTCCCGGACGCTTCCATCGACGATGAGCGTCTTGTCGTCCATCGTCAACTCGTGCCGGAAGGAGTGGGACGTGAGATCGGCCCGGATGAGATCCTCGCTTTTCATGGATATCCGCTTGCTGAGGCCGAGGAAACGGATGCGCAGGTTTGCCTCCGACTCCAGGCGGAAGAGCCCTTCGCCCGCGAGCGGCACGATCTTCAGGTGGCTGAAGCCGACCTTCTCGCCGTTGAAGACGATCCCCGCCCAGAGCTCACGGTAGGGTAGATCGTTCAGCCCCTTCATGCGAAGGGGTTCGGGCGGTATCCTGACGGGGTCGAAGTAGGAGGGTGCGCAGGAAAAAAAGACAAAAAGGGACAGGAAAACAACAAGGATGGACCGGATCCTTTGACGTCGACACATAATTCCTCCCGCCGGGTTCACTCAAGCGAAAAGGACATGCAAACTTCGCTCCCGGCGGCCTCCCCCCGAGGCCGGAATGACGGATTGATGTAAGGCGGCACAGACTATAAAGAAGCGGGGAGGATCTGTCAATCGGTAAAAAGCATTAAAATCGTCGATAACCAACCGATTTGCATGGTCTTTCCCCGGCAGGGAGGACCCGGCGGCAAAACCCGTTCATGGGCGCTTCCTCGGGCTGGCATATTTTGTGGAAGTACGGTAAAAAATAAAAAGATGCCAGAGCACAACAGGATCGGATGAAGCCTTTACATATCCTCGGGATATCCGCTTATTATCACGACAGCGCCGCCTGCCTGGTCCGTGACGGCAAGATTGTCGCGGCAGCCCAGGAGGAGCGCTTCACGCGCGTAAAGCACGACCCCTCTTTCCCCTCCCATGCCGTGTCCTTCTGCCTTCGCGAAGGGGGCCTCACTTCGCAGGATCTAAATTACGTGGCCTTCTATGAAAAGCCCTTCCTGAAGTTCGAGCGCCTGCTGCAGACCTACCTGGCCTACGCCCCCGTGGGGCTTCGGTCCTTCGTCACGGCCATGCCGCTCTGGATCAGGCAGAAGCTCTGGATGCGTGACAACATCCGGAAGGAGCTCGGCTTTGCGGGCAAGATCATCTTCCCGGAGCACCACGAGTCCCACGCCGCATCGGCCTTCTTCCCCTCGCCCTTCCGGGAGGCGGCATTTCTGACCATCGACGGCGTGGGCGAATGGACGACGACGAGCTGGGGCGTCGGCCGGGACAACGAGGTGACGATCCTGGCGGAGCTGCAGTTCCCTCACTCGCTGGGGCTTCTCTACTCGGCCTTCACCTACTACACGGGCTTCAAGGTCAACTCCGGCGAGTACAAGGTCATGGGCCTGGCCCCCTACGGAGAGCCGGGATACAAGGACCTGATCCTGACGGAACTGATGGACCTCAAGGAGGACGGCTCCTTCCGTCTCAACATGAAATATTTCGACTACTGCACGGGCTTCACCATGACCAACGGCCGCTTCGACAAGCTCTTCGGAGGGCCGCCGCGAAAGCCCGAATCCCTGCTGACGCAGCGGGACATGGACCTTGCCCGCTCGGTCCAGGAGGTGACGGAGGAGGTCATGCTCCGCATGGCCGGAACGATCCGCCGGGAGACGGGGATGAAGAACCTCTGCCTGGCGGGCGGCGTCGCCCTGAACTGCGTGGGCAACGGGAAGATCCTGCGGGAGGGGCCCTTCGAGAACATCTGGATCCAGCCCGCCGCGGGCGATGCGGGCGGAGCCGTGGGCGCGGCCCTTTTCACGTGGCACCAGGTCCTGGGCAACCGGCGCGAAGCCGCGGATCGGGCGGACCGGATGGAGGGCTCTTACCTGGGCCCGGCCTGGGACCGCGACAGCCTGCTTGAGTACCTGCAGAAAAACGACATCGCCTACACCGAGCTCGAGGAGGCGGAGATCCCCGGAACGGTGGCCGATCTGATCGCCTCGGAGAAGGTGATCGGCTGGTTCCAGGGCCGCATGGAATTCGGACCCCGGGCGCTCGGGGGCCGTTCCATCCTCGGGGACGCCCGCTCGCCGAAGATGCAGGAAATCATGAACCTGAAAATCAAGTTCCGCGAGAGTTTCCGCCCCTTCGCCCCGACGGTGCTGAGGGAAAAGGTCTCGGAGTACTTCGATCTCGACCGGGAAAGCCCCTACATGCTGCTGGTGGCGCCGGTGAAGCGGGAAATCTGCCGGGAGATGACGGGCGAGGAGCAGGCCCGCTTCGGTCTCGACAAGCTCCACGTGGTGCGCTCCTGCGTGCCGGCCGTGACCCACGTGGACTACTCGGCGCGGGTCCAGACCGTCGACCGGGAGGTCAACCCCCTCTTTCACAAAACGATCGAGGCCCTGGATCAAAGGCACGGCTGCCCGCTTGTGATCAACACGTCCTTCAACGTTCGGGGCGAGCCCATCGTCTGCAGCCCCGAGGACGCGTACCTCTGCTTCATGCGGACGAACATGGACTACCTGGTGATGGGGCCTTTCCTGCTGGACAAGTCGAAGCAGAGGCCCCTGTCAACCGATGTGGATTGGAAAAAACAATTCGAGCTGGATTGACAGACGGGCTAAAGCCGTTCATTTGCTTGAAATGAGGAAGTTGAGAAGTTAAGAAGGCAAGAAGGTTGGATCGGCCGGGGGTTCACCACAGGCTCACGGCATTTCCGAACTTCATAACTTCCCGGCTTTTTAACTTCCATTTTCGCCGGTGCAAGTGATGCTCCTCAAAGACAACATAAAGAAAATTCCCATGGACCGCAGGGCCCTGCGCGGCTTCGGCCTCCTCATGGCTTGCGTGCTTCTTCTCGTCGGCGGCTGGCTCTGGTGGAAAGCGGCGGCGAGCGGGCCCTGGGTGCTTGGCGCAGCGGCGCTGCTTGCCCTGATCGGGCTCGCCGCCCCTGCAGTCCTGAAGCCGATCTACAAGGGTTGGATGATCCTCGCCCTGATCCTGGGCTGGGTCATGACGAGGGTCGTCCTGACGCTGGTCTATTACCTCGTGCTGACACCGATCGGGTTTCTGGGGCGGGCCTTCGGGGAGCAGTTCTTGCAACTGAAATTAAAGCGCTCCGGAGAGACTCCCAGCTACTGGGTCCGGAGGACCGGGCCTCCCCGTGAAAAAAGCGACTACGAAAGGCAGTTCTAGATGAGTGTCTTCTCCACCCTGTCCGAAATCTGGGCCTTCCTCCGGGCCCGCAAGAAATGGTGGCTTACGCCGATCATCCTGGTGCTCATGCTCCTCGGGGCGCTCATCGTCCTGACCGAGGGCTCTGCCATCGCGCCGTTCATCTATACCTTGTTCTAGGGCTCAAGGGAAAGCCAATGAGCCGACAGCCGGCAGCCGACAGTTAACAGCCAAGAGCTTATGATCCGGACTGTAGACTGTATGCTGCAGGCTTCGAAAGGCCGCTTCGCAGCAGGCATGCCGCTCAGGGCATAAGGCAAAAATCTTGCGGCGGCGGGATCGTGCGGCTTGACATCCTGCCCGAGGTGTGTTCCCCTCTTTCCTGCCATCAAGCGGGAGCCATCATTTGAAGCTCCCTGCCCACAGGCAGGGCCTCCCGGCAAGGAAAGAACCATACAGGATTGCGCGCCCTGATCCCTCCTGCAAGGCGGGGCTTGCGTGACGCGCCCCCGGTCACCCATGCGAAACGATGAAGAACAGTTCGGAAAAACCGTCGAGAAAATAAGGAACGCGGCGCCGGTGAGCCTGACGGGTCAATGGTTCAATCTGATACGTGCCGGGGGATGCGACTTCATCCAGGGACAGGTCTATGACGCCGACAACGGAAAAAGCAGCGCCCGGAATATCGCGCTTCTCGTCGAGGGTATCGGGCCCGAGGACATCGGGGGATTCTGGCCCGAGGTTACCGGTCATCCGGTGACGGCAATCGAGGAGGCCTTCCTGGTCCGTTACATCTCGTCCCTCGATGAAAACGAGGCGGAACTCATTGTCCCTCTTCGCAACGTGTCACCCTCCGTGAACTGGGGGCGCTTCGACGAGGAAAAAGAATATGAGATCTATGCGTCGGTCATTTACCCCGCCATTCTGGACGCGCTTTCCGGTATTCGTTTCGACCGTCTTCTCGACGCGGGATGCGGCTCCGGCAATCTCCTGGAGCGGATCGCAGAACGTTGCCCGGATGCCGAATGCCACGGCATCGACATGAACCCCGATAATGTCGAGGCATCCAGGGAAAAAGGACAGGCGCGCATCTACGAGGGGGACGCCGAAGAAATGGACCGTCTCCTTCCCGGGGATGTCACCTTCGATGTGATCGTTTTCTGCGGCCTCCTCAACCGGCAGGTCACGGAGAGGGAAAAGGCATGGAACATCCTGATGCAGGGTGTCAAACGGCTCAATCCTCAAGGTCACGTCATCATCACGGGCTATTCTTCCTGTCACCTCACCGCCGACGACCTGACCTGCGCCGGTCTTGCCGTCATCCGGAAAAGCCTGCCCAAACACCTGTTCAAGGACTACGATGCCTATGCCCTGAGGCAGCTTTACCTGTGCCGGAAAGACACCTGACCCTCCCGGACCGTGGGAGATCAGGAAGGGGGGCGCTTCAAATTTGACGCGAAGACCTGGAAGGCCTTACCCAGAAGTGTTTCGAGAGGCAGGCCGGCTTCGATCAGCATGTCGAGTTCGATCCCGGTTTTCAGTCCCATCTCGTGGAGCATGAAGACCGTGTCCTCCGTCGCAATGTTGCCCCGGGCACCCGGAATGAAGGGGCAACCGCCAAGGCCTCCCAGCGAGGTATCGAAGATCGCAACCCCCTGGCGAAGAGCCGAAAAGACATTGGCCAGCCCCAGGCCCCGCGTGTTGTGAAGGTGAAGGGAGAGTTCCATCTCTCCCGTCTCGCCCCGTACGCGGGCAAGCACATCTTCCATCCGGAGGGGATTCGCCAGGCCGGAAGAATCGGCAAGGCAGATCTCGTCGGCCCCCCTTTTCTTGAAAGCCCTTACGAGCTTCAGGACGCGGTGCACGGGCACAGGGCCTTCGTAGGCGCAACCGAAGGCGTTCATGACGCCTGCCCGGACCTTCATACCGGCATCCTGTGCCATGTCGATAAGCCGAACGGCCTCTTTCAGGGCCTCTGAGACGGACTTGTTGCTGTTCTTGAGGCTGTGGGTCTCGCTGGCCGACACGAAGATCCCGACGTGAGGGACCCGGCAGCGGATTGCCCTCTCGAGCCCGCCCTCACTGAGGATGAGGGCCGAATAGAGGACACCTCGTCTGCGTTCGATCCGCTCCCAGAGCGCCTCGGCATCGGCCATCTGAGGGACGAGCGACCGGTTTACGAAGGATGACACCTCGATTCGCCGGACCCCGCAGGCAACCAGTTCCCGAATCAGGCGCAGTTTCTCCTCCGTCGGGATCAGCTTCTTCTCGTTCTGAATCCCGTCTCGCAGGACGACCTCATGGATTTGCACTTTTTTCGGTAGACTCAGCTTCATGTTTGGTCTCACGAAAATGGTAGTCTGCTTCCTCATCATTCGTCAGTATCAGGCGACAGGTTACAGGCAACAGGCTAAAAAAGAAAGAAAAACCATGTTACTTGTAACGCTCCTCCGTTTCATGTAACAAAGCTTTCTTCCACCTCTATACCCTATACCCGAGACCCTATCCCCCGTCTTTAGATAAAGGAATGCCGAACCGACCCCGGAGGGTCAGTTCGGCACCCGGTTTAAACATTTGCAGGTGGCGCTATCCGAGAACCACGAGAACCTGGCTCGTGTTGACCTTGTCGCCTTCCTTCACCTTGATCTCCTTCACGCTGCCGTTCGAGGGGGCCACGATGGGGTTCTCCATCTTCATGGCCTCGAGGATGATGAGCTCCTCGTCTTCCTTCACGGCATCGCCCACCTTCACGATGATCTCCTTGATCGTCCCGGGCATGGGGGCTACGACATCTGCCATTGCAATATCCTCCTCTTGCTTGTGGTGTAAAAAGTCGTCACGGTTCCGAGGAACCGTGACGCGTTCTAGCAGAAAATGTGCGGCAGGGAATGAAAAAAATCCTCCCCTGCCACGGTTTGCTGACTTACTTCTTCCACGCGGCGGCGGTGGGGCCCCACTTCTCACCCAGCTTCGCCTCGGCGGGCCACTCTTCGGGCACCCGCTGGCCTGGCTTCTCGCCCACCTTCTCGATGAGCTTCTTGAGGCCCGGGCGGGCGAACTTCATCTTGCCCGCCTTCTCGGTGCGGCCGTTGATGACCGCTTCGCTGCGCAGCCTGCGGCCGATCGTCTTCTCCATCTTGCGGCCCAGCCACAGCATGCGGTCCACGTCGTAGCCGTGCTCGATGCCCAGCTCGTCGATCTGCACGATGAGATCCTCCAGGCAGATCAGGCCCACGTAGCGCGGGTCGTCGTAATAGTACTCGCCCGTGCCCCGGATGGGGCAGTCATCGAGGAAGTTCGCCGGCTGGCCGCCCATGCCGCCCATTGTCCCTTCGAAGCGGCACAGACCTGCCTGCAGGGCCGCCAGGATCGACTGCGAGGCGATGCGCTTGGTCTCGTGCAGGTGGCACAGGTGCGCCTCGGGGTTCGGCATGGCGTCCAGGACCATCGAGAAGTACCGGTACACGTCGGCCCCGTTGGCCGAGCCGTCGTGGTCGGCGTGCTCGATGTCGTAGGCGCCGATCGAGAACCAGCGCTTCGTGAACTCCACGGCGTCCTCGAGCTTCGTGGCGCCGCTGATCGGGCTGCCCCAGATCGTCGAAACGGTGCCGCACATCTTGATGCCGGCATCGGTCGCCTTCTTGATGCAGCGCTCGGCCTCTCTCCAGTACTGCGAAAGCGTCGTGCCGGAGTTGGCGAAGTGGTGCTCGGGGTCCGTGGAAACCATCATGAGGATGCGGTCGGGGCCAAAGCCCTCCTTCTTCATCCGGATCGCAATGTCCACCGAGGGCTCTCGGATGGTGACACAGGTCAGGGTGACGTCCTTGTCCAGATCGATCTTCGCCCGGGCGGCCCGCTTCCGGAACTCGTCGCTGCGCATCGCCTTCATCACTTCGTCGGCATCGACGAACTGGGGCGTCGTGCCGGCGGCCAGATTGGTCACTTCCAGTTCCCGGCAGCCCGCCAGGATGCTCTCCTGGCCGTAGAAGATCTTCGCCTTCGTGGAGATGAACTTCTCCTCGTGCTGGAAGCCGTCACGGATCGTAATGTCGCCGATCATGGCCTTCTTCGGCATTCTTGGGAAAATTTTCCAGAGATCGTATTCCGTCATAAACTCCTACCTCCCTAAAAATTGAATCTGCAACACGATGTTGTTTTGCACACCCTCAGGGGCGGCTTTACCTCTCGGGGCAAGCCGAACGACTCGGCAACTCCCGCGCTGCCTCCCGGCGGTGCGGGCACGTCGGGCCGATACCAGTCCGTCTCACTCTCCCGTAAAGTTCGGTTTTCTCTTCTCCGCAAAGGCAGCCAGGGCCTCCAGGCGGTCCTTCGTGGGGATCGTCACTTCGTAGGCCTTCGACTCGAGCGGCAGCGCCACACCGAGGCTCGCCTCGGAGCCGTAGTTGATGGCGAACTTCGCCTGCGCCACGCCGACGGGGCCGTTCTTCGCGATCTCGCGGGCCAGTTCGAGGGCCGCATCCATCAGCTTGTCGGGCTCGACAACCTTGCTCACCAGGCCGATCTCGAGGGCCGTCTTCGCGTCGAAGCGGCGGGCCGTGAAGATGAGCTCCTTCGCCTTGGCGACACCGACCACGCGGGTCATACGCTGCGTGCCGCCCGCGCCGGGGATGATGGCGAGGCTCGTCTCGGTGAGGCCCATCAGGACGTTCGACGAGCAGATGCGGATGTCACAGGCCAGCGCCAGCTCCGTGCCGCCGCCGAAGGCAAAGCCGTTGATCGCGGCGATGACGGGGATGCGGACGTTCTCGACGGCCGTGAAGGTGTTGCGGATCGTGAAGATGAAGCGGCGGACCTGGTCCTGCGTGAGCGTGCGCCTCTCCTTCAGGTCTGCGCCCGTGGAGAAGGACCACTTCTTGGGGTCGTCGCCGGCCTTGGAGCCCGTGATGATGATGCACCGGAGACTCAAGTCGAAGTTGGCCTCGCGGATGACATCGGCCAGCACGGAGAGCAGGTCGAAGTTGAAACAGTTCATGGCATCCGGACGGTTCAGGGTCAAAATCAGGATGCCGTCATCGGTTTTTTGTTGAAGCAGAATCTCTGACATAACTTCCTCCCTCTCTATCTCTTTCCCTTTTCTTCCGTTTTATAAACCGGTGAGAGGCCCCGGCCCGGCGGGCCGGGGCTTTCTCCGGACGTGTCAGAATCCCTGGATTAGACCTTCAGATCACCCCAATCGGTCTTGCCCATGGGCTGGCGGTAGCAGAGCTCGAGAGCCCGGGCCAGCTTTCCGCGGACCTCGCTGAAGGCGATGGCGCCGTCGTGGAACAGAAGCGACCCGGTGAGGAACGGGTGCCCTTCGGCGTCGTAGCGGTCTCTCATCATCTGGCGGAACTTGGCCATCTCGTCCTCGTTGACCTGCTGTCCCTTGTCGATGATGTTCTTGCGGCGCACGGACTCGACGATGAAGCCCGCCGTGTCACCGGACATAACGGTCGTGCGGCCTCTCATGTTGGTGAAGCAGAACACCGGCCGGAAGGCGCGGCCGCACATCCCGTAGTTGGCGGCGCCGTGGTCGGGGCCGATGACGTACTGGATCTTGGGAACGTTGAGCACGGAGCAGGTGCGGACCATGTCGGATCCGTACTTGCCGATGCCGCCCCACTCCTCGGACTTGCCGACCATGTAGCCGGGCGAGCCCTGGAGGAAGAGGACCGGGAGTCCCTGGTTGCCGCAGCGGATCATCCACTCGGTGGCCTTGCGGGCCGCCTCGATGTAGATGACGCCGTTGGCGTTGGAGGCGATGAAGCCGACGGGCAGGCCGCCGAGCCACATCTTGCCGGCCACGATCGAGTCGCCGCGGTTTTCACCGTAGGTGGGCTTGTACTCGTGGATGTAGCTGTCGTCGGCCAGGCACTTCAGGGTCTTGCGGATGTCGATGAACTGATAGGTGTTGGTGGGCGTGTCGCGCATCATCTCCTTGAAGTCGAACTGGGGCGCGACGGCCTTGCGGCGCTCGACGTAAAGCGACTGGGAAGGTTCGAAATCGATGATGTCGCGGAGCTTCTTGATCCCCTCGGCCTGGCTTTTCACGATGTGGTCGCAGCCGCCGGAGTGCTTCGTGTGAACATAGGCGCCGCCGAGATCCTCGGGGGAGACCGTCTCGCCGATGGCCGACTTGACCATGGGGGGGCCCGCCAGGAACGCATAGGCCATCTTCTCGATCATGATGGACTCGGAGGCCAGGTAGACGATGTAGGCGCCGCCCGCCGTGTTGCCGCCCGTGGAGAGCGTGTACTGGCGAATGCCGTTGGCGGACATGCGGCACATGTTGTAGAACATGCTGCCGAAGTGGCCGTCATCGGCGAAGCAGCCCAGCTGCAGGGGCAGGTTGATTCCGCCGGAGTCGGCGATGTAGACGCAGGGCAGTCTCAAGCGCTCTGCAATCGCCTGGGCCCTCATGTGTTTCTTCAGGGTGATGGGGAAATAGGTTCCCGCGGCATAGCGGTTTTCGTTGGCGAAGACCATGCAGTCTTTGCCCTGGATCGTGCCGACACCGGTCACGAGACCGCCGCCGGGGATGTGGCCGCGCTTCTCGGACTCGTAGATCTCGCCGCCGTAGAGCTTGACCTTGCCGATGTTGTAGCCCGCATCGAGACCGACTTCGAAGAACTCCGTGCCGGGGTCGATAAGATCCTTGACCAGGTCTCGCATGGGCTTCTTGTTCTGCTTGGCCAGGCGCGCAACCTGATCTGCCCCGCCGATGTTGTAAGCTTCTTCGCGGTGCTTCATCAGTTCGGCATCCTGCGCTTCCCAGTGCTTCAGGTTGCTTTCCCTCTCCGCTGCAAGCCTCTCGGCCCTTGTCAATTTCTTCTCTTCTGCCATAAGACTCCTCCTCTCTCCTTGAATAGAACGACAGGCACCAAAGCCTGTAGTCGGCAAAAGCTGTGAAAGAACGGGTGGTTCGATGATTCCCGGCATGGCATTCGGAACGGTTCTGCGGGCCGATCCGGATGTATTTTGAAACCGCGAATGCATATCACTCAAAGTCGCAAAAATCAAGTGAAATCGGAAGGGCCAGGGGGCATTTTTCAACACGGCGGCAGTTCGTTTTTTGACAGGGGTTGCCGATTGTGATAACCAGATCGCAAATTGTCGAGCCATTATGCCGGAAAAACCACACACAGATGCGGGGGGCCGGTTCGAAAAGCTCCTGGCCCTCATCGAGCGGCTTCGAAACCGCGAAGACGGGTGCCCCTGGGACATCCGCCAGAAAAAGGAGGACGTGGGCCGCTACCTCCTGGACGAGACGTACGAGGTCCTCGAAGCCATCGGCAAGGATTCTCCGGCGGCACTGCGGGAAGAGCTGGGGGATCTTCTCTTCATGATCCTCTTCCTCACACGGATTGCCGAGGAGGAAAACCTCTTTGGAATCAATGGGGTGCTCGATGACGTCACGGCCAAGATGATACGCCGCCACCCCCACGTCTTCGGCGACGCAACGGTGAAAGACGCCGCCGAGGTGAAGCGCAACTGGGACCGGATCAAGCGGGATGTGGAGAAGCGGGGAGAGAACGAGACCTCCCTTCTGGCCCGGGTCCCCCGGACGATGCCGGCGCTCATGCGGGCCCAGAAGATCACCTTGGAAGCGGCGAAAGTGGGCTTCGACTGGGACGGTGCCGCAAGCGTGATGGCAAAAATCGAAGAGGAACTGGGGGAATTCCGTGAGGCCCTCGCGAAAGGGAACCCCGGCCGGGTCCGCGACGAGATCGGCGACACGCTCTTTTCGATCGTCAACCTCAGCCGGCATCTGGAAGTCGATGCCGAGGAGGCGCTACGGGCCACGAACCGCAAATTCGAGGAGCGCTTCCTCTATATAGAGGAGCGGCTTCGCGAGCAGGGCAAGGACCCGGCATCATCGACCCTGGAAGAAATGGACGCGCTGTGGGAGGAAGCAAAAAAAAAGAAGAGGGACGTTGTTGACTAATTAGACTAACTCAGTTCCGATCCTTGCGCTTTTGAGCATATGAAAGCGATAGCTGCAACGAGCCTCTACCGGAACGAGTTAGTCTAATTAGTCAACAACGTCCCTGGGGAAGCAAGAAAGTTCATGGAAAACATCAATTTCAAATTCTTTCTCTGTGTCATCGGCATGGTCCTTGTCCTGGAGGGGCTTCCCTATTTTGCCTTCCCCGAAAAGCTCAAGTCCCTCTACCTGAAGCTCCAGGAGGCATCCGACACGAACCTGAGGGTGCTGGGGTTCCTGGCCATGGTCGTTGGTTTGCTGTTCGTGTACCTCGGCACGAGTTAGAATGCGACCCGGAGCAGCAGAAAACCTCGAACAATTCTCTTGACTTCCCCTTCAATTTCCGGTTATCTGCATCAGTCCGGGTCGCGGAATAATGGAAATTTGGAATGATGGAATAATGGGATTCCGATGGTCGGAATCTTTTTTTTACCCATTGCCTCAACATTCCATTATTCCAGCTTTTTTATATGAAACTCACAGACTTCAATTACACGCTCCCGCAGGAGCTCATCGCCCAGTCGCCGGCTCCGGACCGGGACCGCTCGCGGATGATGATCGTGCAGAGGAAGACCGGGTCTCTCCGGAACCATGTCTTTCAGGAGTTCCCGGGATTTCTGCGAAAAGGGGACGTTCTCGTCATCAACGACTCGAAGGTGATCCCGGCGAGGCTTTTCGCCCGCAAGACAACGGGCGCCGCCGTGGAGATCCTCCTGCTTCGCAGCCGCGAAGGGGCGTCATCGCCCCGGTGGGAGGCATTGCTCAGGCCGGCAAAGCGCATCAAGGCGGGATCGACGCTGGCTTTCGACGGGGGAGCAAGCGTCCGGGTCCTGGAGAGGCTCGACGACCGGAAGTGGGTCGTCGAGTTCAAAACCGGCGAACCGTTCGAAAGCTTCCTGCGGCGACAGGGACAGGCCCCGCTGCCGCCCTACATCCGCCGTGAGAAGACAGGCGGGCCCTCCCCCGAAGATCTCGCCCGGTACCAGACCGTCTATGCCAAACACCCCGGGTCCGTCGCGGCGCCCACGGCCGGGCTGCACTTTACGGAAGCTGTCCTGGATCAGATCCAGGGCAGCGGCATTCCCGTGGCGAGGGTCACCCTTCACGTGGGCTACGGGACATTTACCCCGGTGGAGGTCGAACAGATCGAGGATCACAAAATGGACGAAGAGTACTTCGAGATCGGCGACGAGACGGCGGATACGATCAATTCCGCCGAACGGGTCGTCGCCGTCGGGACCACTTCCACGAGGGTCCTCGAGTCCATCGCCGACGACGGGGGCCACATCCGGGCGGCTTCGGGTTCCACGGGGCTCTATATCTACCCCGGCTACCGGTTCAGGCGTGTAGGGGCGCTGCTCACGAACTTTCACCTCCCGAAGTCGTCCCTGTTCCTGCTCGCATGCGCCTTCGCCGGCAGGGACCTGATGTTTGCGGCCTATCAAAAGGCCATCGACGAGCGATACCGGTTTTACAGCTACGGGGATTGTATGTTCATAACGTAGGGTCTCGGGGATAGGGGCTCGGGTCTAGGGTCATAAAAATGATCCCCTTCAATGCCCGATACCCTATACCCAATACCCGATACCCGATTTATGGCTATGGCTTTTTCATTCGAATTGCTGAAGACAGACCCGAAGTCGAATGCGCGGCGGGGAAGGATGACCACCGCCCATGGCGAGGTGCGGACGCCCGTCTTCATGCCCGTGGGGACCCAGGGGACCGTGAAGGCCATGACGCCCGACTGGCTCAAGGAGGCCGGCGCCGGGATCATCCTGGGCAACACCTACCACCTCTACCTGAGACCGGGCCACGAGCTGATCCGCGAGCACGGGGGGCTGCACCGGTTCATGCACTGGGACCGTCCCATCCTGACCGACAGCGGCGGCTTCCAGATCTTCAGCCTCGGGCCCCTGAGGAGGATCACGGAGGAGGGAGTGCACTTTCAGTCCCACATCGACGGCTCGCGGCACTTCCTGAGCCCCGAGCGGGCCATCGAGATCCAGGAGGCCCTCGGCTCGGACATCATGATGTGCTTCGACGACTGCACACCCTACCCGGCCGAGCGCGCCTACGTGGAGAAATCCATGGCGCTGACCCATCGTTGGGCCAGGCGCTGCCGGGATGCAAAAAAAAGCCCCGACCAGGCCCTCTTCGGCATCGTCCAGGGGGGGGTCCACCGGGATCTCAGGCAGGCCTCCGTCGAGGCGCTCACCGCAATCGGCTTCGACGGGTATGCCGTCGGGGGGCTCAGTGTCGGCGAGCCCAAGGATCTCATGATGGAAACCGTCGAGGCCACCGTCCCGCTGCTGCCTGCAGGCCAGGCCCGGTACCTGATGGGAGTGGGCACCCCGGAGGACCTCGTCGAGGGAGTCCGGCACGGAATCGACCTGTTCGACTGCGTTATGCCCACCCGTTGCGCACGGAACGGATTACTATTTACAAATCATGGAAAGGTTGTTATAAAAAACGCCCGTTACCGGAACGATCAGGCTCCGCTCGACGAGGCGTGCGACTGCTACACGTGCAGGAACTTCTCGCGGGCCTATCTCCGGCATCTTTTTATAGCCAGGGAGATCCTGGCTTTAATGTTGAACACGATCCACAACGTCCGGTTCTACCTCGCGCTCATGGAGCGCATCCGGACGGCCATTGCCGGAGGAGTCTTCGAGGACTTCCGGCGGACCTTCGGGGAGAGGCGGCACGACGAAGACGCGGGACCGGTCCCGGAGGGTCGGATGGACGAAACCATGAAAACCGAAGAGGAGGACGAATCTTGACGAGTATAGCTTATGCCATGGGAGGCGCAGGGGGCCAGGGATCACCCGGCGGGGATATGGGCTTCATCCTGATGATGACGGCGATCTTCTTCATCTTCTACTTCCTGCTGATCCGGCCCGCGCAGAAGAAGCAGAAAGAGGCGAAAGAGATGGTCGCAAACCTGAAGCACGGCGACATGGTCGAAACGACGGGCGGCATCCAGGGCAAAGTCGCCGCCCTCACCGAGGCCGTGGTGACCATCGAGATCGCCCCGAACGTGAAGATCAAGATCAACCGCGCGCACATCGCGGCCCTCGTACAGAAACCCGCCGAGGAATAAGAACGGTCGAAAGGGGATCCTCATGTTCCAGAGCATTAAATTGAGAACGCTCATCGCGCTGGTGATCACGCTGGCCGCGGTGTACTGCTTTCTGCCCACCCTTTACCCTTCCCTGCCGGCTTCGGTGAAGTCTTACTTCCCCAAGAACCGCATCCATTTGGGGCTGGACCTGCAGGGCGGCATGCACCTGGTACTCGAAGTCGACACGGAAAAAGCCCTCGAAGGGACCGTGGAGCGGCTTGCCAACGCCCTCAGGGAAGGGCTCATGGAGAAGCGGGTCCGCTTCCGCAGCGTGGAGCGCAAGGCCGACAACAGCATCTCCATTGAGCTGCCATCCAGGGAATCGCGCTCCGATCTCGAGAAGATCCTCGCCGATCAGTTCCCCGACCTGGAGATCAAGTCCACCGAGGCCGTCGAGGGGCGCGAGAAGGTGACCCTGAAGTTCCGGGAAAAGCGGCTCGCCGACATCAGGAAGACGACCCTCGACCAGAGCCTCGAGACGATCCGCAACCGCGTCGACCAGTTCGGCGTGACGGAGCCCGAGATCATCCCCCAGGGCGACGACCGGATCCTGATCCAGCTGCCCGGGATCAAGGACCCGAAACGGGCTGTCGACCTGATCGGCAGGACAGCCCTGCTCGAGTTCAAGCTCGTCGACGAGGAGCACAGCCTCGAGGACGCACTCCGGGGCAACGTCCCGGCGGGGAGCATCCTGATGAAGGGCTCCCGCGAGAAAGGCGAGGGAACCGGCAACCGCAGGGAGCCCATGTACCTCCTGAAGGAGCGCACCCTGCTGACGGGCCAGTCGCTCGAGAACGCCCAGGTGAAGATCAGCGATCGCTTCGGCGAGCCCTACGTGGGCATCAAGTTCAACACCCAGGGGGCGAAGGACTTCGACCGCATCACCGGCGAGAACGTGAACAAAAGGCTCGCCATCATCCTCGACGGCGTCGTCTACTCGGCGCCCGTCATCAAGGAGAGGATCTCCGGCGGCGACGCCCAGATCACGGGGGCCTTCTCCATGGAAGAGGCGCGCGACCTGGCCATCGTGCTGCGGGCCGGTTCGCTTCCCGCACCGGTCAAGATCCTCGAGCAGCGCTCCGTGGGTCCCTCCCTCGGCCAGGACTCCATCGACAAGGGCGTTCTGTCAACCATCATCGGCTTCCTGCTCGTTTTCGTCTTCATTGTAATCTACTACAGGTGGTCGGGCGTCGTGGCCTGCATCGCCCTGATGCTGAATCTTGTTCTGCTTCTCGGGGCCATGGCGATCTTCGACGCCACGCTCACCCTGCCGGGCATCGCCGGCATCGTGCTCACCGTCGGCATGGCCGTGGATGCCAACGTGCTCATCTTCGAGCGCACCCGCGAGGAGCTGCGGACCGGCAAGACACCGCGGGCGGCCGTCGACGCGGGCTACACGAAGGCCTTCCTGACCATCTTCGACTCGAACCTGACGACGCTCATTGCGGCGGTCTTCCTCTTCCAGTTCGGGTCGGGACCGGTCAAGGGGTTCGCCGTGACGCTGACCATCGGCATCATCGCAAGCATGTTCACGGCCATCTTCGTCACCCGGATCATCTTCGATTACTTCACCTCGACCCGGAAGATCGAGAAACTGAGCATCTGATGACTCCGGGCAGCGAAAGAAAACACGCCTCTGGCGCACACGGGGATACACCATGTTTGAATTGATACGGCCGGACACCCAATTCGATTTCGTCGGCAAGATGAAGCCGGCGGTCATCGCCTCCGTCGCGTTCATCCTGATCGGGATCGCATCCGTTGTCTTCCACGGCGGCCTCAACCTCGGCGTCGATTTCGCCGGCGGGGCCGTCGTGCAGGTCAAGTTTCAGAAAGAAGCCTCCACGGACGCGCTCCGTTCGGCCCTGGACGGCATTCAGCTTGAAAACAGCACCATCCAGGAGTTCGGCGCTGCCGAGAACCGGGAGTTCCTGATCCGGACCCCGGAGACGGCGGCGGACCTCAAGCTCCTGACCGACCGGATCGACAGCGCCCTGGCGAAGGCCTTCGGCCAGCAAGCCTACGAGATCCGGCGGGTCGAGGCCGTGGGCCCGAAGGTCGGCAAGGACCTGAGCCAGAAGGCGATCCTCGCCCTGGCTCTGGCCTGGGCCGCCATGCTGATCTACATCGGCTTCCGTTTCGAGTTCCGCTACGCCGTGGGAGGGATCCTGGCCCTGATCCATGACGTGCTCGTCACGGTGGGGGTGCTCTCGCTTCTCAACATGGAGTTCACCCTGAACACGGTGGCGGCGCTGCTCACCATCATCGGGTTTTCCATCAACGACACGATCGTCATCTACGACCGCATCCGCGAAAACGTGCGCAAAAAAATCCGGGCGGACCTGAGGCAGATCGTCAACGTGAGCGTCAACGAGACCCTGAGCCGGACGATCCTCACCTCGCTCACCGTATTCCTGGTGCTCGTGGCGCTGCTCCTGCTGGGCGGGCCCGTGATCTTCGATTTCGCCTTCGCCCTCTTTGTCGGCGTGATCGCCGGGTCTTATTCCACCGTCTTCATCGCCAGCCCCTTCGTGCTGTTCATGGAGCGGTTCATGCCGTCCAAGCGCAAGAGGAAGTAGTGCCGTGACACCGCTGGAGTACGCCGGGCTGACGGTTTTTATCCTCGTCCTGCTCATCGGGTTCTTCTCGATCCTGATGGGGCTGCCCGGGACGCTCGTCATCCTCTTCGATGTCCTCGTTTACGCGCTGATGACGGGTTTTGACAGGATCGGCTTCAAGATCCTGCTTGTGCTCGTCGTGATCTCGGCCATCGCCGAATCCCTCGAGTTCCTGCTGGGGATCACCTGGGCAAAGCGCTACGGAACCTCGAAGCGGGGCATTGCGGCCTCGCTCGTCGGAGGGTTCATCGGGGCCCTTCTCCTGACTCCTGTTTTCCTCGGTCTCGGGGCCCTCATCGGGTCCTTCCTCGGGGCGCTCCTGGGGGCCTTCGTCGTCGAGATCCTCGGCCAGAAGGACCTCAAGCCGGCGGCACGGGCCGGTTTCGGCGCCCTGATGGGCCGCCTGGCGGGTTTTTTTGCCAAGGGGCTCTGCGGCCTTGCCATGGTGATCATCTCGCTCATGGCCATCTACTCCTGAGAAAGACGAACGACACATGACCTCAAATCCGAAAACCGCAAAAATCCGGGAGTATGCAGAGGCGATCATCATCGCCATCCTGATCGCCGCCTTCATCCGGACCTTCGTCGTCCAGGCCTTCAAGATCCCCTCGGGGTCCATGAAGCCGACCCTCGAGATCGGCGATCACATCCTGGTCAACAAGTTCAGCTACGGCGTGAAGATGCCCTTCCTGCGCAACACGCTCATCCCCTTCGGCCAGCCCCAGCGGGGCGACATCGCCGTCTTCATCTACCCCGAGGACAAGACGAAGGACTTCATCAAGCGGGTCATCGCAGTGGGAGGGGACACGGTGGAGATCCGGAACAAGAAGGTCTTCATCAACGGCGAGCCCATCGACGACCCTTACGGGGTCCACGTGGAGGACGTCATCTACCCGAAGTCCATCCAGCGAAGGGACAACCTGGGGCCCATCAAGGTTCCCGAGGGGACCCTATTCGCCATGGGCGACAACCGCGACCAGAGCTACGACAGCCGCTTCTGGGGCTTCGTGAAGCTCGAGGACGTCATCGGGAAGGCCTTCATCATCTACTTCTCCTGGGACAGCGACGACAGCGGCGTGCGTTGGAACCGGATCGGGAAGCTGCTGAACTAGGGGCTCGGGTATCGGGTCTAGGGTCTCGGGAAAAGGATCCGGAATCCGGATTCAGGATTGTGAATGGAAAAAAGGATCGAGACAGCCGTTCTCGATCCTTTTTTTTGTTGCTCTCCGTTCCTGAAGCCCGATTCCCGAATCCGGATGCCCGGTTCGATGCCAATTCCGTTGAAAAAGACGCTTCTTTGCGATAGAGTCCTTTTCCATGAAAGGACCTATCGGAAAGGCCATCCCGCTCGTCCTGGGCCTTATGGCGCTGATCGTTTCCTGTTCCGGTCCCGACAGGGACGAGGGGGCCGTCGCCGTCCGCGGGGGGCAGGATGTGCCCGCGTACGGGGACATCCTGGTGGAGGGTTCCATCGGGGATGCCAGCAACCTCATCCCCTTGCTTGCCACGGACAACGCCTCACACAGCATCTCGGGTCTCATCTTCAACGGCCTCGTGAAGTATGACAGGGACCTCAACATCGTCGGCGACCTGGCCGAATCCTGGGACATCTCGAACGACGGCCTCGTCATCACCTTCCGCCTGCGAAAGGGGGTCCGCTGGCACGACGGGCAGCCTTTCACGGCCGAGGACGTCCTGTTCACCTACCGGCTCACGATCGACCCGAAGACACCCACCGCCTATGCCGGCGACTTCCTGAAGGTGAAAAAGGCCGAGGCCCTCGACTCCCACACCTTCCGCGTGACCTACGACAGGCCCTTCGCTCCCGCGCTGATGAGCTGGGGCGCCTCCGTGATGCCGAAGCATCTCATGGAGGGGACTGACGTGACCAAGAGCCCGCTGGCGCGCCACCCCATCGGGACGGGCCCGTACCGGTTCAAGGAGTGGAAGACGGGCCAGAAGATCGCCCTTGTCTACAACCCCGACTATTTCGAGGGCAGGCCCTTCCTCGACGGCCGCGTCATGCGCATCATCCCCGACATGGCGACCATGTTTCTCGAACTTCGCGCCCGCGGCATCGACCAGATGGGGCTGACGCCCCTGCAGCACACGCGTCAGACGGAGAACCGCTACTTCCGGAGCCACTTCCGCAAGTACCGCTACCTGTCCTTTTCCTACACGTATCTCGGCTTCAACCTGCAGAACCCCATGTTTGCAGACCGGAGGGTGAGGCAGGCCCTCGCCTACGCCGTCAACAAGGAAGAGCTCATCGAAGGGATCCTTCTCGGACTGGGAAAGGAGGCCACAGGTCCCTTCAAGCCGGGCACCTGGCAGTACAACGCCGACGTGAAGCGATACCCCTGCGACCCGAAGAAAGCGCGGGAACTCCTCGCCGAGGCGGGCTGGAGGGACACGGACGGCGACGGCACCCTCGACAGAAACGGACAGCGATTCGAGTTCGAGCTGCTCGTCAACCAGGGCAACGAGGTGCGCGCCAAGACGGCGGAGATCGTGCAGCGAAGGCTCGCCGAGACGGGCATCTCCGTCAAGATCCGCATCATCGAGTGGGCCGCCTTCATCAAGGAATTCATCAACAAGCGGCGCTTCGACGCCGTCATCCTCGGATGGACGGTCCCCATGGACCCCGACCTCTATGATGTGTGGCACTCGAGCAAGACGGGGCCGAGCGAGCTGAATTTCGTCACCTACAGGAATGAAGAGGTGGACGCCCTGCTGGAAAAGGGTCGCGGCACCTTCGACCGCGCCGAACGCAAGCGATGCTACGACCGCATCCAGGAGATCCTGGCGGAGGATCAGCCTTATATTTTCCTCTACGTGCCCGACGCGCTGCCCATCTTCAACGCCCGGGTGCGCGGCATCGATCCCGCCCCCATCGGCATCGGCCACAACGTGATCCGATGGTACGTGCCGCTGGAGGAACAGAAGTACGTGATGACGCAGTGAAAAGATGGAAGTTAGGAAGTTATGAAGAGCGGAGGATCGGAGCGGATGAATGATTTGTTTTCTTTTCTTGTCCGCTCTTCCTCACTTCTGCTCTTCCTAACTTCATAGCCGCGAAAGCGACAGCCGAACACAAGAAATGCAGAGGACCCATGGCAACGGAGAAGCACAAGACGGGAAAGACGATCCGCCGGCCAAGGCGAAAGAGCGCGCAGCCGGCCGCAAAATCGCCGGGGCTGAAGAAACCGGCATCGGGCCATGAGCCGGGACCGCAGGATCTGCCCGTGCTGCTTCTCTACAACATCGACCCCGCGTGGGAACCCCCTGAACAGGACGAAGCCGTGACGGCGACGCAGGAGTTGATCGAGGCCTTGCGGCAGGTCGGCCATCCCGTCACCCCCGTCCAGGTCAACGATCCGGACCTGCGGAGATTCCTTTCCCCCTACAGGCCCGACCATTTCATCGTTCTGAACTGGTGCGAAGCCATCCCAGGCATCGCCCACAGCGACGCGCTGGCCGCAGAGACCCTCGAAGAGATGGGGTTCACGTACTCGGGCTCGCCGCCGCCTGTCCTGAGACTCAGCGGGGACAAGGAAAAGGTCAAAGACATTTTGCATCGAGCCGGCGTGCCGACGCCGGAGGGATGCGTCTGCCCGACGGCGCAGCGAGCGGTGTGGGACCGGTTCCCCGCCATCGTGAAGCCCGTTCGCGAGCACTGCAGTATCGGGATCACGCCCGAAGCCGTCGTCATGGATCTGCATGCCCTGCGGGGACGCATCGACTTCGTCACCGAGACCTACCGGCAGCCCGCGTTGGTGGAGGAGTTTATCGACGGCCGGGAGTTCCGGGTGACCCTGTGGGGTAACACGGACGTGGAGGTCCTCCCGCCCGTCGAGATGGAGTTCTCGGCCTTCACCGACCTGCGCGAGCGGCTCTGCTCGTGGGATGCCAAGTTCACGCCGGGCTCGCGTCCCTACACCGAGATCCGCACCGTCGCACCCGCCCCGCTGACCGCGCAGGAGCTTCGCCTGCTGGAAGAGGTCTCACGGGCCGCCTACCGGGCCATGGGGATCCGGGATTACGCCCGATTCGATTTCCGGCTTCGCGAAGGGGTCTTCTATCTCCTGGACCCGAACCCCAACCCCGACATCAGCGCCGACGCCAGCCTGGCCCTTACGGCGGAGCTCGCCGGCCACTCCTACGGCCACATGGGCAGCCGGCTCGTGCGCCTCGCCGCCGCCAGGCACCCGGTCTTTGGCAAACAGGCCAAAGGAACGAGGCTCGAGGTTCGAGGAGCGAGGCAAAAGAAATAGGACACCTGGCCTTTGCAATCCGTAATGGGGTAATCGGTTGATGGGTTGACTGGGGAAATTACCCAATCAACGAGTAAACCCTTTGATTGCAACAAAAATGCGTTAC
>DIFQ01000005.1 GCA_002419215.1 Syntrophaceae bacterium UBA5744 | reverse complement strand
AGCGGTGGATGCGGGCCTGCGTGTCGATGAAGACCTCGCCCGAACCGCACTCGCAGAGGCCCTCCGGGCCCGCAGGCCCGGCCGCCACGAGGGCCGCAAACCCCATGTCGACCTCGGCGTCGCCGCGAAGCGCCGATTCGAGGAAGAAAGGGAAAAAGGCTTCCCGCGCCCGCTTCAAAGCCTCCAGGTCCTCATCGGTCCAGCTGATCCCGGTTCGGTCCTCCCAGCCGGCAACCAGAAAGGAGACCCTTCGGAAACCGATCGACTTCAGGTGCCCTGCGATGGCGACCATGTCCACGTTGCCCGGCGTGAGGACGGCCTGGCCGTCTATTTTCGCGTCAGGGTTTGCATTTCTGAGCATCTCGACGCCGCGGAGCATGGCCTCGTAGGAGCCGCTTCCGTCCCGATACGTCCTGTGGCGGTCGTGCAGTGCCTTCGGCCCGTCGATGCTCACCTGGACGGTGATTGCGCGGCGGGCTACAGTCCGGGCGATCTCGGGGGTTATGAGTGTCCCGTTGGTCGTGAGGTGGAAGCAGGGACGCTTGCCCAGCGCCCTGGCCCCCCGGGAGATCTCCTCGATAAGGAATTCGCCCTCCTGCCAGTTCACGAGCGGCTCACCCCCGAAAAGGCAGACGAGGGGGTCCGCCACCGGGCCCTCCAGGATCGTCTTTGCGATGGCGCGCGCCGTCGGGCGATCGAGGTGATCCCCGGCCCCGTCGTTTCCGTTTTCGTAACAGTAATCGCAGGCGAGGTTGCACCGGCCCGTCAGGCGGACCACGAAACTGCGCGGTGCGGCTTCCCGGCCCTGAGCCCTCGCGGCGGTCATCCTGTGGCGATCCGTTCCGCCCGTTTTTTCCAGGAGCCGCTCCGGTGCCCGGGCGGCAAGCGTCATGGCGGACGCCTCGAGGCGCCTCGCATAGGCGCGAGTTGCCGCGCAGGCATCCCGGGCAACGATATCCACACGTCCGTTCCGCTCGTAGGCATCGAAAGCGCAGCCGGATCCGCAGACACGCCGCGCCCGGCACTTTTCGCAGGGCCTCATCCCCTCGAGCGCCCTTGCGACGAAGGGCCCTGCCCTGTCCGGGTCGAACCCTCTCGCAATGTTGCCGATCACCTGGTCTTCGTGCCCCACGAAGAAGGGGCATGGGTAGATGTCGCCCGTCCGGGTGATGATGGTGGAGTTGATCCCCGCCTCGCACCGGTGGGGCTCCTCGGCCCCGAGAAGACAGGCCATCTGCCCGGTCATCGTCTCGTCGGCGCTCGTCTCGCCCCGCAGGAATGCCTCGCGGTGCGCTTCGATCCGGTTTCCGAGGGCCCGGGCCGCCGTCCTGCGGCAGCTTGCCCTTCCTTCCTCCCCCGGGCCCAGCCGGGCGGGGTTGAAGGTGAACCCCTCCGTCTCCAGCCCCCTGCAGAGGGCCTGCAGCCAGGGGAGCGCTTCCGTCGAGGTGATGACCGAAAAGATGGAGACCGGGTGATCGGGGTGCCGGTCGACGAACCGCAGGAGGTTCCCGTAGACCCTGCGAAAACTGGGCGCTCCGTCGATGAAGCGCCGGTTCGCGTCGTGGATTGACTCGGGGCCGTCGAGGCTGACCTCGAGCCCGATTCCCTCGGCGGCGATGAAGTCGCCCGTCTCGTCGTCGAGCAGCGTTCCATTGGTCACGAGGTGAAAGCCGATCGATTTAGCGCCGTTTCCGGCGGCCGCCTCCCTTCCGCAGGCAACGGTGTGGCGGATGAGGTCCGGCCGCAGGAGCGGCTCCCCGCCGAAGAACGTGATCTTGACCCTCCCGCCCGACTCGCGCAGCGCGAAGTCGACGAACTGCTCGCAGAGATCGGTCGTGCAGTCGATCGAATCGGGCTCGCGGCGCCTCACGTAACAGTAGCGGCATGCGAGGTTGCACCGCTCCGTGAGCTGCAGGCTGAAGGCATGGCGTTTCACGGTCACGGCAGGCGACCCCCTTCGGCGGCGCTCCTCAGGGCCCTCTTCCGGGCAAATCCCCCTAAGGCAACAGCGCCGATTTCCCCGCTTTCGGACAGCCACTCCAGGGTGCGGCTCAGGGCCTGCTCCAGGCCGAAGACCGGCTCGAATGCGGCCTCGTTGCGGATCCGCCGCGTGTCTAGAACGAGATCGCCCTCGAAAAAATACGGGATCTTTTGAAGATCGGCCCCGCTTTGCGCGAGCACCTGCGCGGAGGCCCTCATCATCAGGGGTTCTCTCCCCACCAGCCCCGCCAGGAGCCCCACATAGTCCTCGAGCGTGAAGGGGTGACCGCCTGCATTGCAGGCGCGCCCGGCCGTTCCGGGGCTTTCTAGAAGCAGTCGGACCGCCAGCGCCGCATCGCGAACATAAAGGTTCTGGCAGAGAAAGGGCTCGATCGGCACGACGACGGGCCTCTCTTCGATAATCTGCCGGCACAGGCGGGCCTCCCGCGAGAAGGGGTCCCGCGGCCCGAAGACGGCAGGCAGCCGCAGGATCGTCCAGGGGAGGCCATCGACGGGCTCCGACAGGATGGCGCGCTCGCAGCAGGCCTTGTGAAACCCGTAATGGTTGAACGGGTCGTTCTCGAGTGGTGCGTCCTCGGCAACGGGGCAGGGGAAGGGCCAGCGGTAGACGCTGAGGGTGCTGATGTGGATGAAGCGCCCGACGCGGCCCCGGAAGGCGTCGAGGGCGATCCGGGTTTCGTCGGCCCGGTACGCCGTCACGTCGATGACGCAGTCGGCATCCACCGCTGCCAGCGCCCGGGCGAATCGGAGCGCATCGCTGCGGTCCGCCGTGATGCGCTCGACGGGGCTCGTGTAAGCCGCTGGCATCTGTCCCCGGTTCACCGTGGTCACGCGATAGCCGTGCCGCAGGAGTTCCTCCACGATGGCGTGGCCGATGAAGCCGCTGCCGCCGAGCACGGCCGCTTTCCGGATTCCCTCTGTCATGCGAACCCCATCTCCCTCAGGGCATCGTATTTCGGCAGGATGTTCGTCTCGTGGTTATAGAGGAAGAAGCCGGGGAAGACGTCCTCGTGGGCGCCGATAAAGTCGTAGTAGGCGCGATACCGGTCGGGCACCCGGTTCCAGGTGTCGACGACCTCGTGCCCCGTGACGACGTAGATCGGCACGAGCTCAGGCACCAGCGAAAGCCCCCCGCCGTAGCCCCCTTTGCGGTACTCCCGGTAAATGTCCGTCTGGGGCAGCATGGAGAGAAGCGACGGAAGCACCGTGACGCCCATCTGCCTGAAGCGGGCCATCTGGAGGGCCGTCTCGTAGAAGTCCTCCATTTCCTCGAAGGGGAACCCCCAGATGAAAAAGGTCTCCACCGACTCGAAGATGCCCAGGGCCTGGGTCACGGACCGCAGGGCATCGCGGAATTGAAATCCCTTGACCACCCGTTTCAGCACGCGGTCCGAACCGGACTCGATCCCGAACCGCAGCTGCGTGCACCCCGCCTCGGCCATGCGCCTCATGGCTTTTTCTGTGACCAGGTTCACCCTGCCGTAACACTTCCAGCGCACCGGGAGGCCCGATGCCTGAAGGCGGTCGCAGAAGTCGAGGATCTTCGCCTCGCCCGAGTAGAAAAACTCGTCCTGGAAGAGAACGGTCTTCACCCCCCAGGTCTCGTGGAGCAGCCGGATCTCCGCGATGATGCCGTCGTGGCTGCGATAGGTCGTCCTGCGGTCCCAGATGGGGGCAACACTGCAGAAGCGGCAGCCGTAGGGGCAGCCTCTCGAGGAGACGATGCCGAAGGCGTCGTAAGCGGCCATGTCGAGGCGGTGATAGGCCGGAAGCGGCAGCCCGTCGAGATCCGTGATGCGCCTGGCTTCCGCGGTCTGACGGATCGACCCGTCCCTCAGCCGAAAGAAGATGCCGGGCACCAGTACGAGACGTTCGTAATCGGGCAGCGCCTCCAGGAGAAGGGGGAGGGTCGCTTCGGCCTCGCCCCGCGCGACAACATCGATCCAGGAGAAATGCTCGAGGATTTGCGATTCCACCCCGAAGGGGCCTACCCCGCCGAGGAGGATCGTCTTTTCGGGGTGAAGCTCCTTGAGGCGCTTTGCGACGAGGAGCGTGAAGGGAAGCAGGTTGGCCATGCAGGAAAACCCGACGACTTCCGCCGTCTCGCCGATGTAATCGAGCGCCGTGTCGAGTTCGAAGGGGTCCGCGCCGGGCCTGACCCGGGGAAGCACCTGGTAATCGACGAGGTCGACCAAAACCCCTTTTTGCTCGAGCACCGCTGTCAGGTAGAGCAGCCCCAGCGGGGGGTGCGCCTCGTAGTCGACCCTGCCGTCGAGGTTGATGTAGAGCAGGTTCATGTTGACGAGGGTGATGTCGGCCCGGGCGCCCGGGCGCGGCATTCCCCCCGGGACGCCTGCCGGGTTGCCCGACGGTTTTGGGCGCTTCCCGTTTTTTCCGCTCCCCGGCCGTGCCCCGACAATGGGGATGCTGCGGCAATCGTCATTCATGTGCCGGCCCTCTTGATATCGTGGATTTGACTACCCGCGAACGCCGGCGACGGCCGACGGGGTCCTCACCGCGGGGCGCTTGAGCTTGTCGACCCAGTTTCTCTCCTTGATCTGGACCGGGTCCACCTCCATGACGAGGGGCTTGGGCGTCACCCGTACCTGGGAAAAATCGGCCTTGTCGGAGGTGATCACCTTCAGGTAGACCTCATCCTTCCCCAGTTTTTTGAGCTCGAAGCTGACCGAGCCGATTCCGTTTTCCCCGATCACCCCTTCGCCTTTCGGCACCAGGGTGTAGCTGTCGTCCTTGCCCGTGGCGCTGGACTGGATGCGGAAGCGGGTGCCCGGCTGGCCCGCGATGTTGAGGGTGACGAGGTCCGTTTCGCCCTTGCGCAGCACCTGGATGACCTCCTGGCTGACGGCTTCGGAAGCGATCGTGGTCTTCGAGGCCTCGCGGACGGGCTGCTGCCCCTTGTTGAGCTGATCATCGGCGCCGGCCAGGGCGGGGATGGTGTAGACGGTGGCCAGAAGCGTCGGTATCAGGGCCTTTCCGAGATTCTTTTTCTTCATGGTGATCCTCCTGTATGATATGGATTTCTCCGCTCTGGGAATGCAAGTTCCGCACCCCCGGCGGGGCTGTTTCACTCGCCGTACATGACAAAAGCGGCCCAGAAGTAGGGGTGCCGCCAGCGCGTCTTGATCATCTCGTGCTTTGCCGTTCTCAGGGCTTCGGTCTTCGGGGCCTCTTTCCGGATCATGTTCTCGTAGAACCGCGTCATAAGCTCCCTCGTGCCCCGGTCGTCGACGCTCCAGAGGCTCACCACCGCGGCCGGGCTGCCTGCGTACATCACCGCCCGGGTAAGCCCCGTGACCCCTTCGCCCCTCTCCGCCCTGCCGAGACCGGTCTGGCAGGCCGAAAGGACGACGAGGCGGGCGTTGTAGCGCAGATTCATGATCTCCCCCAGCGTGAGCAGGCCGTCTTCTCCTTCTCCCGGGATCTGGCTGAAGGCGATCGCCTGATAGCCCGGGGCGAGAATGCCGTGCATGGAGAAATGGATGTAACCGTAACGCTCCATCGCCTGCCCTTTGGCGGAGCTCTCCCGCGCCTCCGCGCGCAGAAAGGTCTTTCCCTCCCGGTTTCCCTCCCGGAACAGCAGATCGATTCCCCTCACCTCGTCGCCGCTTGCCTCGAGGCGGCTGAGACGGCCCGCCATCCCTGCGTAGCGCCTGAGCGCGGCCCCGCCGTCCCCCGGCGGAACGTCTTCCCGCTCACCCTTCCGGAAACGGTCGAAATCGTAGACGGGATCGCCGAAGCCGACAAAACCCCCGGTTGCGGCGGCCGGACGCGACGAGGTCCTCAGGGTCGCGAGGACCGAGGCCGACTGCACGTATTTCACCGGGTTTTCCTCGAGCAGGTAGGTGCGCCCGCCGTCTTTCGCGACAACGAGGGCCTCGAAGGGGAGCCTGGCCAGGATGCCGTCCGGCACGACGATGAGGGCCCTTCCCTCCAGGGACTTTTCAATGGGTTTGAGCAGGATGTCGTAGAGCTCCCCCGCCGCAACCCGGTCATAGCCCTCTCCCCTGGCGGGCCCCGACTCGAGATTGTCGAGAAGCGCCTCCACCTTTTCGCGGAGTTTCTCCTCGCTCACGGCAAGGCGGGCCGTCTGGAAGCGCTCCCGCGTGACGACGAAACAGAAGACCCCCTTCGCGGTGAGGAAATATTCCAGGAGGGTTTCGTCATCCGAGAGGATTTTTTTCTGCAGTTCGGCCACGGCAACGGGCTCGGGATACTGGACGGAGGCATAGAGGGGGTTCGTCAGGCGGATCTGCTTTTTCACCCGGCCCAGTTCCTCCTCCGCCCTTTCCATCTCGGCCCTTGACGAGGCCAGAACTCTCTCGTCGGGTGTGGGCCGGCGGTGCTCTTCGGTGATGCGGGCCCCTGCCGCCTGGAGGTCCCGCTCGAGGGCGTCGCGCCTTTTCTTCAGTTCGGGGTCGATGCCCTTTTCCAGCTCGACGCGGCTCTCGGCCAGCTGATCGAGGAACGTGCGGGCCTTCATGCTCTCGGCATACCGGAAGGCGCGTTCGTTGAAACCCTGTCCGAGGGCAAAGACCGCCGCTTCCTCGTAGCGGTCGTAGATTTTCCCCATGAAGGCCTTTCTGAACTCCAGGAAGCCCGCCTTCGTGCGCACGCCCTCCAGTTTCGCAAGCCCCTCGTCGTAGAGCCGGGCGGCGTCCCCCGTCCTCCCGCGGGAGGCGTTGACCCTGGCCTTGTCGGTGAGGGTGATGCCCTCCGACTCGGCGTCGCCGATCTTCCCGAAGGCCTGAAGTGCCCGGTCGTAGGAGGACAGGGCCTCGTCGAACCGTCCCGCCGTCTCGTGGAACTGCCGGGCTGTGAAGCGGTGCGCGAAGCCCGCCGACTGCAGATCGCCGATCTGCCCCCACAGGCCGAGCGCCCTGTCGAAGGCGGCAAGCCCTTCGCGTTCCCGGCCGAGCAGGGCGAGAGCCAGGCCCCGGTCGTGCAGGGCGAGCCCCTCCCACTCTTTCTCCTTCATCTCGGCGGCCAGGGCGAGAGCTTCCTCCGCCCAGGCAAGCGAGCGGCCGTACTGGGCGACCGCCTCCGCGCCGGCAAGGATTCCGCCCAACTCCCGGTGCATGAGGGAGAGGGATCGGAGGATGTATCCCTGCCGCCAGCGGTCCCGTGCTTTCGAGGAGAGATCCAGCGCCTCCTCCTCGCAGCCGATGGCCTCGCGGTACTTCTCCACCGCCCTGGGCCGGTTATTTTCACCGGCAGCGGCCTCGGCAAGCTTTGCCGTGCAGATCCCCAGGTGGTTCAGGGAGCGGGCGCGGGCCCGCAGGCGCGCGTCGGCATCGGCGATGCCTTCCGCGCTTTCGAGGGCCCTGCGATGATGTTCGATGGCCTTTCCGTAGTCCCCCAGCCTGCGGTGGCAGAACCCCAGGTAATCGTGGATCTCGGAAACGCGTTGGGCATCCTGCCCCCTCTCTGCATGGATGAGGGCCTGGTTGTAGGTCCCGTAGGCGGCCTTGAAGTTTCCTGTCGCCACGTGGACGTCGCCGATCTGCCGCAGCGCCCGGATGGCCTCCTGCCGGTCCGCGGGGGGCTTCAGGACCTGCAGCGCCTGGCGGTAGAGGCTCATTGCCTGCGCAAGCTCCTTGCGCCTTTCATGGACATCGCCCAGGTCGATCAGGGCCCGCCCCTGGCGGAGCCGGTCCCGGGCCTGACGGGCCCGTTGAAGCGCCTGCTCATGCCATGCCAGGGCGGATTCGTAGTCGGCAAGCCTGCGCCCGGCCTGTCCGAGGTCGTGGAGAGCATCGCCCGCGCCTGCATCGTCCCTGAGGGCTGCGTAGCACTCGAGGGCGGAGCGCCCCGGGGCGAGCACATCGCCGTAACGCCCCTCGTCGAAGGCGGTCCTTGCCCGGGCGAAAAGGGAATCGGCCCGGGACTTGAGAAGGTGCTCCTCGCGGGACCAGGAGCGACAGAGACCGACCTGCCTCAAGGGGAAGGGGTCGTCCGAGACGTCCTTTGCCGCCTCGGCAACGGCCGTTGCGAGGGCCAGTCGCTTCCGGACGGCGGCCTCATCTCCCTCGAGGACCGAGTTGGATGCGCCGGTCAGAAGCGTTTCGACCAGTGGACGCAGCAGGTCCTGGTTCTCCGTGGCAAGGGCGTTCAGGGAGGCTCGATCCTGCCGGGCAAGGGCGGTCTCGAAGCGGCCCTGGAGCGCCTCAAGGCTCAGCCGCGCAGGCCTTGCGGACGGTCCTGCGGCATCTGCGGGGATGCCGAGGAGAAGCAGGAAAACGACGGCGCACCGGATGAAGGCGGGCTTTGTGAAGGAAAACCTCATGGGATTATAGATTCTTGCGGCATCGCATCCGGGTTTCCGGGAGTCGGCCGCGGCATCTCCGGCAGCGTTCATTCCCTTTCGGGTAAATGCTTTTCAGGCATGCAATATCCATTCTTGCGCACGGCCCCGGGTTCGACCGGGGGCGCGTCCCGCAAGCCCCGCCCTGTGGGCGGGGAACTTCACTTCCGACGGCGAGTCGAGAATGCCTGGCCTGGAAGAAAAAATTTTGCAATGATGCCTTTCAAATGCATCATTGCAGAAAAGAGCCGCCACAGCTGCGAAGTACATCAGGAAATCGTTGGAGCCTGTCCCCAAAAGGATTGCCGGGGGTCAGCCGGCTTTAGAAAGGTTCGCTCAGCGTCCGGGCGGAGACACCGGGGAAGGGGGTGGCTGCAGGCCAACGAGCAGATCGTCGTTTTCGGCGTCTGGGGGATTTACCTGATCGGGATCATTATCCTGGCGCTTGTCAAGCCGTCGGAGCTGTTCAAGTCGCGGCGGATCGAGACTCGAAGGAGAAAAGGCGGCCCATGATCCAGTGCATTCAGTGCAAAAGACCCTTTCCGGCGGAAGACCGAATCGCATCGATGTCGGGCAGCGTCATGGGGTGCGAGTGCACCGATGTCTACTCCCTGTGTCCTTTGCCCGATTGATGCAGTGACATCGGCCCATGAACCCGAACGCAAGACGGGGCCTCACTTGCGAGGCCCCGTCTTTTTTCACCGCCCTTTCAGAAGCCCTCGAAGGCGTTTATGCTGCGATCAGGCGAGGTCGAAACGATCAAGGTTCATCACCTTGTTCCATGCCGCCACGAAGTCCTGGACAAACTTCTTCTGTGCGTCCGCGCTTCCGTAGACCTCGGCCAGAGCACGGAGCTGGGAGTTGGAACCGAAGATGAGATCGACACGCGTGCCGGTCCACTTGACTTTGCCCGTCTTGCGATCGCGCCCTTCAAACATGTCCTTGGCGTCCGATATCGCCTTCCACTCCGTGCCCATGTCGAGCAGGTTTATGAAGAAGTCATTGGTCAGCGTCTCCGGCCGCTTCGTGAAGACACCCTGCTGAGAGCCTCCGAAGTTGGCATTCAGGACGCGCATGCCGCCGATGAGAACGGTCATCTCCGGCGCCGTCAGCGTCAAGAGCTGCGCCTTGTCAATCAGCAACTCTTCGGCCGATACGGCATAGCGGGTCTTCTGATAGTTGCGGAAACCGTCGGCCTTCGGCTCGAGCACGGTGAATGAGGCCGCGTCGGTCTGCTTCTGCGAGGCGTCCATGCGCCCCGGCGTGAAGGGGACCGTCACCTTGTGACCGGCGTTCTTCGCCGCTTGCTCGATGCCGGCGCATCCGCCCAGGACGATCAGGTCAGCCAGTGATACCTTCTTGCCGCGGGACTGCGCGCTGTTGAAGGCCTTTTGAATCTTCTCCAGGGCCTTGAGCACCTTCGCCAGCCGGGCAGGCTGGTTGACCTCCCAATCCTTCTGCGGCGCCAGACGGATGCGGGCGCCGTTCGCGCCGCCGCGCTTGTCGGAGCCGC
>DIFQ01000153.1 GCA_002419215.1 Syntrophaceae bacterium UBA5744 | reverse complement strand
GCCCCGTCGCCCGGCGGGGCCGGCGCGCATCCGGCTCATCGTGCTACCCGTAGCCGAAAAGAGGGGACTCGTCTGTAGGGGATGTTTGACAGTCCGTGTGGGGGAAGCCGGAAATGTGGCCGTTTCGAGGTTCGTCCTACTCCAGGGAGGTCAGGCCGTGCTGGATGGCGAACTTGATCAGTCCGGGGATGTCCTTGATGCCCAGCTTCTGCATGAGGCGGCTCCGATAGGTCTCGATCGTCTTGACGGAAAGGAAGAGGGTGTCGGCGATCTCGGCGCTGGTCTTCCCCTCGACGACAAGCTGCAGGACTTCCCGCTCCCTCCGGCTGAGGCTGGCCAGGGGGTCGCAAATTTCTTCCGTTTTGTTGAGGTACGCGCCGATCACCTGGTCCGAAACCTTGGGACTCAGATAGCGGCGGCCCGCGTGGACGTCATGGATGGCATTGACCAGCTCCCGGCCCGCCGACTCCTTCAGGAGATAGCCGCTCGCACCGGCTTTCAGGGCTCTCAGGATGGACTCCGACGAGGACTGCATGGAGAGCATGATGACGCGCGTGGAGGGACACTCCCGGCAGATCTGTCCCGTCGCCTCGATCCCGTTGAGCTCCGCCATCAAGATGTCCATGATGACGATGTCGGGCTGAAGCATCTTCACCTTCCGGACCGCATCGCGGCCGTCGGCCGCCTCGCCGACGACGCGGATGTCTTTCTGCGCTTCCAGCAGGTAGCGCAGGCCGTCCCGGACGATCGTGTGGTCGTCGGCCAGAAATACCGTGATGCTCAAAGGGGAACCTCCACCGACACCAGGGTCCCCCTGCCGGTTCGGGATTCGAGGGAAAAACGGCCGCCGATCATCTCGGCCCGCTCCGCCATGGTCATGAGCCCCCAGCCGTGATGCTCTCCCGACTGCTTCACCCGGGACGGATCGAAGCCGACGCCGTCGTCCTCGATGCGCAGCCTCAGCCGGCCCTCCGCGGCGTCGATGCCGATCCTCACCGTGCGTGCCCGTGCGTGCTTGCTGATGTTGGTCAGCACTTCCTGGACGATGCGAAACAGGTTGTTTTCAATGGCGGCCGCGGGCCGGGGATGGATATCCTTTCCTTCCATGACGACCTCGACACCGGTCCTCAAGGAGAACCGTTTACCGTACCAGCGGATGGAAGCGGCGAGACCGTAGTCGTCCATGTCCGGCGGCCTCAAGTCGGACATCAGGCTGCGCGTGTACTCCGTGGTCTGCTCGACCAGCGTCGCGGAATCCTCCAGCAGGCGCGACGGGACCGGGTTCATGCTGTCCGCGGGCAGCAGGGACCTCAGGACGTTGAGGTTGATCCCGACGACCGTCAGGTTCTGTCCCACCTGGTCATGCAGTTCCCGGGCGATCCTCCTTCTTTCAACCTCCTCGGCTTCCGAGAGTTTTGCCGAGAGCGTCCGCAGCTGCTCTTGCTGCTCCCTGAGGGTTTTTTCCACCTGCTTGCGCTCGGTGATGTCCTGCATGGTGCCGAAAAGCCCCTTGACCTTCCCGTCCGTCCCGAGTTCCGCCTCTCCCATCGCAAAGACATGGCGCGTCGATCCGTCGGGACGCAGGATACGTATCTCCAGTCCATAGGGCGTTCCGTCGAGCGCGGCCCGGACGGACGCGTGGAACTGCTGCCAATCATCGGGGTGGACGAACGTTTCGAGGTCGCCGTCAAACCCTGCGCCCTGCCGCAGGTCCAGTCCGAGGATTCGAACCATTTCCCCGGACCACAGGGACTGCTTCCTGTCCCTGCTGTAACGCCAGCTGCCGACATGGGCCAGTTCCTGTGCCTTTGCCAGGTCCGCGGCGATCTGCCGCAGGGCATCGTCCGCTTTTCTGCGTTCCGTGATGTCGCGGCCGATACCGAATCGTCCCGTTGCCCGACCCATGCCATCGTATCGGGTCGTCACGAGGAACTCCACCGGGATCCTCTCGCCGTTCTTGTGCAGAAGCTCCGCCTCGTAGGGCGGGGTGTCCTGGCCCCGGATCCCTTTCTTGAACCGCTCGATCGTGGACTCGATGTACTCCGGCGCGACAACACGGGTGAACGGCTGTCCGGCCAATTCGCAGGCGGAGTAACCGGTGACGCTTTCAAATCGGGGATTGACGTACGTGTAGGTCCCCTCCTCGTTGACGACAAAGATGAGGTCCAGGGTGGACTCGACAAGATTCCGGTATTTCTCCTCGCTTTCCCGCAGCGCCTCCTCCGCTTTGCTGCGCTGCAGTTCGGATTTCTCCAGCCGCACGATTCTCCGGCGCAGCAGGGAGATCTCGTCGACGAACTGCTGCCGTGTCTCGGTTTTTTCTTCCCTCTTCCGCATTTAAATCTGTACCCTGTCGCGGATCGCGACGCCCGCATTCCTGATCCGGGAGATGATCCGTCCCGTCCGGCGTTCTTTCCTGCCGGGACCTGCTCTGCCTCGATAACAAGCCAGCTGTTTTCCTTATGCTTTTGCCACTTTTCATCCCGAAATGCAAACGAATCCGGGTACCGGGGGCAGGCACAGCCCCGGCGGGCTTCCATCCAGGCTGCCGCGCCAGAAAAAACAAGGGGTTAGCTGAAAAGGCCGGCCCTGCAACAAGGGATGTCTGCCTGAAATGCAATGGAATTTCGGTGCCATCTCTGATAAATAGGGTCCCAATGTTTGTTTGCCGGGCAGCGGGGAGAAAAATGGAGAAATCATAAGGGCCCGAGCATGAACGCATTCAGGGATGACGCGATGGCAAATGTATTTATCTATCCGATAGAGGGTGAGGCGGCAAAGGCACACTACCGTACCGCCGTTGAAACAGGGGTTGAACTGGAAACCGTGTTGCCGTGGATTCGTGATGAGGTTCAGATTGCAGACTTGAGGCGTTGTTACCCCGATGGAAGATGCTACGCATGGGGGGTTCCGGATCAGGGCGACAACCGTTCAACCTGGAATGCCATGTCTGAAAATGATCTTGTGCTGGGCTATCGCAACCGTTCTATCGTATCCGCCGCCACGGTTTTGATGAAGATCGACCACCCTTCGCTGGCGATCGCGCTGTGGGGCAACCAAACGGAAGGGCCGCCTCGATTGATGAGCTTTTTCGATAAACCGCACGTCGGCGAGGTTCCGATCGTAGAGCAGATGCTGGGTTATCTCGATCAGGAGTTCAGCGGGTTCACAAGACTCAATCCGGAAAAGTGTGAAAACATTCTGCACGCCTTCGGGTCGCTCGAAATATTTGTAAGGCTGGGTTTGCGATACGACTTTCCGTTCAATTTCCGCCATTCGGAATAGGGGACGGCCGTCGAGGGGTTCTCGGACGAAAAAAAAGGCAAGGTGCGAACACCTTGCCTTTTTCGTTACGATCCTGCAGTACGGGATCAGTCGGTGACCTTGGCGATCTCTTTCGGACTAAACGTGAGGTCCATGTAGCCGTACTTGTGCTCCTTCAGCTCCTCGGGCGACGGGAACCGCCGGTCCGGAGCATTCTTGAACATCCAGTGGTTCAGCTTGATGCCCAGCTTCTCCACGGCCGCCTTCTCCAGCGCCGGACGGTCGTCCGGGTGGGCGATGGAGATGATCTTGGTCGCCTTCTCGGCGTCGGTGCAGCCCATGATGTTGACGATGCCGTACTCCGTGCAGATCCAGGTGACGAGCTGGTCGGGGACGGTCACGGCGCTGCCGGAATCCAGCGCCTGGACAAAGCGGGACGTGCCCTTGGCGTCGCGGGACGTCGCCGCGAGAATGGCCCGGCCGCCCTTGGCCATCATGGCGCCGAGGGTGAACTGGAGCTGGCCGCCCGTGGAGGAGATGGGCCGCCCGCCGACGTTGCCGGCCGCGTTGACCCCTCTGAGGTCCATCTGGGCGAAGTTGTTGACGGTCACCATGTTGTCCAGCTGGGAGAGCGACACGATGTTGTTCGTGTAGCCGATGTCGTACCCGGCGAACTGCGGGTTGCGGTGCAGATACTCGTAGTAGCGGGGCGTGTCGACGGGCATGATGTAGGCCCAGCCGCAGCGGCCCTTGTCGATGGTCTTGCGGGAGTTGTCGACGGCGCCCGCCTCGAGGAGCGTGAAGGCGTACTCGCCGATCATCTCGCTATGAATGCCGAGGTTCTTCAGGCCGTGATCCCGCATGCCGATGACGACGGCCGTGGGGAGGGCGCCGATGCCGACCTGGATGCAGTCGCCGTCGCGCATGATGGAGACGCAGTTTGCCGCGATGGCCTTCTGGACGTCATCCGGCTTGATGTCCTTCTCGGGGATGTACATCCACTGGTACTTCGGGTCGTCCACGTCCACCTCGACGAAGTAGTCCACCTCGTCAATGGGCAGGAACATACCGCGGCCGCCCTCGCACCAGGCGTAGTCGGAGCGGATCTCGCAGACGAACTTCTTGCAGGATTTCGCGACGATCATGAAGTTGTTCACGCCGTAGCTGGCGTTCACGTATCCGCCCTGGGGCACTGCGCAGGCCTGGACGCCCCAGTCCATGGCGCGTTTGGTCTTTTCCTTCCTGTAGAAACGGGCGTATTCGGCGTCCATACCGAGGGCCCATCCCCAGTGTTTCCAGTCGACGCCCTTGTATCCCTTTTTCATAAGGGGGCGAAGGGTGGGAAGAATGAAGGCCTCGTGCCAGACGTGGTACTTCGCCTCCATGTCGGCGGCGGCGCAGAAGCCGTTGCCGATCATGACCGCCTGGTTCCAGACTTCGATGTTGTTCAGGTCGCCGGGGCCGCCGCCGAGGCGGGCAGCCAGGGCTTCCATCAGAACCGTCGTGTCCGACCCGGGGCCGCCGCGGTTGATCCACTCGCCGGGCTTTACCATTTCGGCCCATTTCTTCGCGGTGATTGTCTTGTCCCGAAGCTTCTGCTGCACCGGGGTGGGCATCCATATTTTCTCTTTGTTTGCGATTTTCTGCTGGGGCATATCTCGTTGTTCCTCCTTGTTCAGCTAGTCATGTCGTCATTAAGCTGTTCATTCTCTCTGTCACCGATAAATGCTTGGAATGGATAAAAAAAGA